>QJVW01000135.1 GCA_003235575.1 Candidatus Eiseniibacteriota bacterium
TCCAGCGCCGTCGCGCCGGCCGGAATCCACGCACGCCCTAGGAGGTGATCGGCTCATGATTCGCCGTATATCGTTTCTCAATCTATGGATGGTCCTCGCGCTCGGAGGCGCGGGGTTCGGCGCCGCGACCGCGGTCGCGGCCGAGCACCCGGCGCATGCCACGCCTACGGTGACGCTGGATGAGGTTCTCCGCGACGTGGTCGCCGGCAACCCCACGCTCCAGGCGCGCCGCGCCATGGGGACGGCCGCGGAAAAGCGCGTCGCTCCAGCCGGAGCCTGGGAATCCCCGATGGCCGAGCTCGGCGTCGCCAACGTGCCCACCTCGGGCCGGTTCGACACCGACATGATGACCATGAAGATGGTCGGTCTTTCGCAACGTGTTCCGCTGTTCGGATCGAACGGGCTGCGTCGCCGCGCCGCGAGGGAGGGCGCCGAGGCGGAGGCCGCGGCGACCGACCGCGCCCACTACGACGTCTACGGCGCCGCCATGGACGCCTATGCCGACGCCTACTTCTCACGGCGCCGGGCCGAGGAAGCCGCCCACCATCGAGGCACGATGGATCGGATGGCGGAGGCCGCCACCGCCCGCTACCGCTCGGGCAACGGGCGGTTGGACGACGTGTTGCGCGCGGAGGCGGAGCGCGCGCGCGTCCTGGCCGACCAGGCCGCATTCGAAGCCGCCGCCGCGCGCGCGTCGGCGCGGCTCGATGCGCTGCGCGGCAAGGACCCCGCCGCGGCCCCCGAGCCGCTGGCGCCGCCGCCCGTGCTCTCGGTTCCCGACGAGCCGGGCTCCTGGACCGCCGCCGCCCTGGAGCACCATCCGCGCCTCTTGGAGGCGGAAGCGCGCACGCGCGGGTACGAGCTCTCGGCGCGCGCCGAGCGCAGGATGACCTGGCCCGATCTGACGCTGCGCGCGAGCTACGGATTTCGAGAGGCGAATCCGCAGGGCGTCGACCGTGACGACATGTTCTCGGCCGGCATCGGATTCGAAATCCCGATCTTCGCCGGCCAACGCCAGCGTGCGCGGGGCGCCGCATTCGACGCCATGGCCCGCGCCGCCGCGGCGGAGCGACGCGAGACGGAACTCGATCTCGCGCGAGGCGCCCACGCGCTCCACGCCGACGCGCGGGCCGCGGCGCGCACCGTATCCCTCCTTGCCGACACCGTCGTGACGACGCAGCGGCGGGCGATGGACGCGGCCTGGAGCGCCTACTCGGCGGGCTCCATCGATCTCTGGCGCGTCTTCGAATCGGCGCACGCGCTCTACATCGAGGATCTGAGGCTTCTCGACGCCCAACACGATCTTGCCCGCGCCCAAGCGGCTCTCGTGGCGCTCACGGGCCGGGGCGATCTTGCCGGCGTAACGCTGCCGGCCATGAGGAAGGAAGAACGATGACGACCAATCGGTACCGCGCCGGCGATGGCACCGGCGGAAGTCAGCCCTCGACGGGGCACGAACCACCCCCGCCGGGAGCGGGTCTCATGAACACGCTTCGCTGGATCATCTTCGGCGGGCTGCTCCTGCTCGCGATCGTGACCATCTCCTCGTACGTGATGAGCCACCGCCCGCAGGCGGCGAAGTCGACGAGCGCGAAGGCCGCCCTCTATCACTGTCCGATGCATCCCAGCTACACCTCGGATCGTCCCGGCGAGTGTCCGATCTGCGGCATGCGGCTCGAGCCGGTACCTGATACGACGGGCGGAGGTGAGGGGCACGCGGAGGGCGGAGCGACGGCGGGGGACGTTCCCGGGCTCGCCTCGGTGCAGATCTCGCCCGAGCGAATTCAGGTCATCGGGGTGCGGACCGCCGTCGTGGAGCGCCGATCCCTCGGCGAGCGGCTCGATCTCGTCGGGTTCCTGGCGCCGGACGAGCGAAATTTGCGCCGCGTGCAACTGCGCGTCGCGGGCTGGATCCGTCGCCTACACGTGAATCAAACGGGAGAGCATGTCCGCCAGGGCCAGCCGCTCCTCACCATCTACAGTCCGCAGCTCTATCAAACCGAGCAGGAGTTCCTGATCGAGCTCGGCGCGCAGGACTCCACGACGTCGTCGCCGCACGAGCAGAGCGCCCTGGCGACCGCGCGCGAGCGCCTGCGGCTCTTCGGCGTTCCCGACGAGGAGATCCGCCGCTTGGAGCGCGAGAAGGCGGCGAGTTCCGATCTCACCCTGACCGCGCCCGTTTCGGGGACGGTCCTGGAGCGAAACGTGGTGGAAGGGCAGTACGTCGCGGGCGATACGCCGCTCCTCTCCATCGCCGATCTCTCCACCCTCTGGGTGCTGGCCGATCTGTATGAGATGGACTTCGGCCGCGTCCACGTCGGAGACCGTGCCGAGTTTCTCGTCGACGCGATTCCGGGACGGAAGTTCGCCGGGCGCGTGGACTTCATCTACCCCACGGTATCGAGCGAGACGCGCACGTTGAAGATCCGGTTTCAGCTCCAGAACCCGGACGGGGCGCTTCGTCCCGGCATGTACGGACGCGCCATCGTGCACTCCGGCGCGCGCCCCTCGCTGGTCGTTCCGACGGAGGCCATCGTGAACGCGGGCGACCATGACTACGCGTTTCTGGCGCGCGCGGGAGGGCGTTTCGAGCCGCGCCACGTCGTGGTCGGGGGCGGCGATGGAACGTGGGTCACGGTGCTGCGCGGCCTCGCCGAGGGCGACACCGTCGTGGCCAGCGCGTCGTTCCTCATCGATTCGGAGAGCCGGCTGCGGGCCGCGATCTCCGGGATGACCGCGGCGCCGGACGCCGCGCCGCCCGCGGCGGGCGGCCACCAGCATGGGGGGACGCCGTGAGCCTGATCGGGCGGATCATCGAATATTGCGCCACCCACCGGACGCTCGTGTTCATCGTGACCGCGTTTCTGGTGGTCGGCTCGGTCTTCGCCATACGAAACGTGCCGCTCGACGCCATCCCGGACCTGTCCGATCCCCAGGTCATCGTCTTCACGGAGTGGATGGGGCGGAGCCCCGATCTCGTCGAGGATCAGATCACGTACCCCATCGTCTCCTCGCTCCTCGGCGCCCCCCGCGTGGAAGCCGTGCGCGGGCAGTCGATGTTCGGCATGTCGTTCATCTACGTGATCTTCAAGGAGGGCACCGATCTCTACTGGGCGCGAAGCCGTGTGCTCGAATACATGGCCTCGATCCGGGAACGGCTGCCGGACGGCGTCAATCCGGTCCTCGGGCCCGACGCCTCCTCCGTGGGGTGGGTGTTCCAGTACGCCCTCGTCGACAAATCCGGCCGGCACGATCTGGCCGAGTTGCGAACCTTCCAGGATTTCAACCTCCGCTACGCGCTGGGGAGCGTCCCCGGCGTCGCGGAAGTCGCTTCCGTGGGGGGCTACGAACGCCAGTACCAAGTCGAAGTGGATCCGGATCGTCTCCACGCGTACGGACTGTCCCTGGCGACGGTCACCGCCGCGATCCGGCGGAGCAACGCGGACGTCGGCGGCCGCGTCATCGAAATGGCCGGCCGGGAGTATTTTGTCCGCGGCCGCGGGTACATCCGCAGTCTCGATGATCTACGGGCGATTTCGCTCGGGGCGGATCCGCGCACCGGGACCCCGGTCCGGCTGGCCGACATCGGCTCGGTGTCCTTCGGGCCCGACATACGCCGGGGCGTGAGCGAACTCGACGGGGAGGGGGAAGCCGTCGGCGGCACCGTCGTGATGCGGTACGGAGAGAACGCGCTCCAGGTGATCGACCGCGTGAAGAAGAAGGTGGAGGAGCTGAAGCCCTCGTTCCCTTCCGGGGTGGAGCTCGAGATCGTGTACGACCGATCGGATCTCATCCACCGTGCGATCGAGACCCTGAAGCACACCCTGCTCGAGGAAGGCATCGTCGTCAGCCTCATCATCCTGATCTTCCTGATGCACGTGAAGAGCACCCTGGTTCCGGTTCTCACGCTTCCGGTGGCCGTGGCCCTCGCCTTCATCCCGATGTACTTCCTCGGGATCAACATGAACATCATGAGTCTCGGAGGCATCGCGATCGCCATCGGCGCGATGGTCGATGCCGCCATTGTGCTGGTGGAGAACGCCCACAAACACCTGGAGACCGCGCCGCCCGGCGCGGACCGTCAGCGAATCCTGATCGACGCGGCCAAGGAGGTCGGCCCCCCGATCTTCTTTTCGCTGCTGATCATCACCGTGGCGTTCCTTCCGATCTTCGGGCTGAACGGTCAGGCCGGACGGCTCTTCAAGCCGCTCGCCTTCACGAAGACCTTCGCGATGGCCCTGGCGGCGCTGGTATCGGTCACGCTCGCCCCCGCGCTCATGTCGCTCCTGATCCGGGGGAAGATACGACACGAGAAAGATCACCCGGTTTCACGGTTCATGATCCGGATCTACAAGCCGTTCGCGTGGGTCGCGCTCAAGAACCCGAAGACGACGATCGCCATCGGACTGGCGGCGGTTCTCTCGGCCGCGCCCATGGCGATGAACCTGGGTCACGAGTTCATGCCGCCGCTGAACGAGGGCGACATTCTCTACATGCCGACGACCTTCCCCAACATCTCGATCGAGGAGGCGAAACGGTACGTGCAGGTGCAGGATCGCCTCATCCGCCAATTCCCGGAGGTCGATCGCGTTTTCGGCAAGGCGGGCCGAATGGAAACGCCCACCGATCCCGCCCCGCTCTCCATGGTGGAGACCGTGGTGAAATTGAAGCCGCGGTCCGAATGGCGACACATGCCGGTGCGTCGCTGGTATTCCGGGTGGGCCCCGTCCTGGCTGAAACCGATCTTTCGGCCCATCTGGCCGGACCGCCGTCGCATCACGTGGCAGGAATTGACCGAAGAGCTGAATCGAGCCGTCCAGGTGCCCGGATGGACCAACGCCTGGACGATGCCGATCAAGACGCGCATCGACATGCTG
This sequence comes from Candidatus Eiseniibacteriota bacterium, assembly GCA_003235575.1. GTDB lineage: Bacteria > Eisenbacteria > RBG-16-71-46 > SZUA-252 > SZUA-252 > SZUA-252. Next base: position 4,878 of record QJVW01000135.1, read on the forward strand.
TCCACCGGAATCCGAACGCCGATCGGCGTCAAGATCTTCGGCGCGGATCTCGATTCCATCGAGCGGATCGGCGTCGACCTGGAGCGCACCCTCTCCCGCGTCGCCGACACCCGCAGCGTCTACTCGGACCGGAATACGGGCGGGTTCTACATCGACATCGTGCCGAATCGGGAGTCGCTCGCGCGCTACGGGCTCATGCTGGACGACGTGCAGGACGTGATCGAGGCGGCCGTCGGCGGCCAGCCGGTGGGCGTCACGGTCGAGGGGCGAAATCGTTTCTCGATCAACGTGCGCTACCCGCGCGAGCTGCGTCAGGATCTCGAGAGCCTGCGTCGCGTCCTCGTCCCGCTCCCCGCGTCGAAGGGCGCGATGGCGGGCGGCGGCATGCAGGCCCCCGCCTCCGCGCAGGGCGCGGCTCCGTCCGGGGACTCCTGGGGGCACGCCGGCGGTCCCCACATCCCCCTCGGGCAGATCGCGGACATTCGGATCGTGACGGGTCCGCCCATGATCCGAGACGAAGCGGGAATGCTGGTCGGCTACGTCTACGTCGACATGGACGTGGCGAAGCGCGACATCGGCGGCTACGTGGACGAGGCGAAGAAGGCCGTGGCGAAGTCGGTGCGCATCCCGGCCGGCTATTCCCTCAAGTGGACGGGCCAGTACGAGCTGCTCGAAGCCATGCAGCAGCGGATGCGGTTTCTCATTCCGCTCACGCTGGTGATCATCGTGCTTCTGCTGTATATGAATTTCGGCAACCTGTCGCAGACGCTGATCGTACTCTGCTCGGTGCCGTTCGCCCTGGTCGGAAGCGTTTGGCTCTTGGCCATGTTGGGCTACAACCTCTCGACGGCCGTTTGGGTCGGGATCATCGCGCTCGTGGGGCTTGCCGCCCAGACCGGGGTCGTGATGATCGTCTATTGCGACAGCGCCTATTGGAAGCGCAAGCGCGAGGGCCGCATTCGTGACCTGGACGACATCGTGGAGGCGACGCTCGAGGGCTCCGTGCAGCGCGTGCGGCCGAAATTGATGACCGTCGCGACGATGATGATCGGTTTGGTCCCGCTCCTCTGGTCGCAGGGGGCGGGCGCCGACGTCATGAAGCGTGTCGCGGCGCCGATGATCGGGGGACTTTTCACCTCGGCGTTCTTGACGCTCGAGATCATTCCAGTCGTGTACGCCTACTGGCGGTTCGCGCAGCTCCGCAAGGAGCAGGCGGCCGTCGCGAAAGGAGACGCATGATGCAACGAACGAGGGGACGTACGCTTGTGACGGTGGCCGCCGTGGCCGGTGTGCTGGCATTCGCCGCCGTGGCCGCCGGGTGCGGCGACGGCAGCCGGGTCAAGGACCGCGTGACGGTCGAGGTGACGAACGAGGGGTTCGTCCCGAAGGAGATTCCGGCGAAGGTCGGGCAGCCCATCACGCTGGTCGTGACCCGCAAGACCGACCTCACCTGCGCCAAGCAAATCGTCTTCGCGGACATGGGCATCGAGAAGGATTTGCCGTTGAACGAAGCCGTCGAGGTGACGCTCACCCCGGACCGGCAGGGAGATCTTCGCTTCGCCTGCGACATGGACATGGTCGCGGGGAAGCTGATCGTGGAACCATAGGCGCCGCACCGGCTCGGCCCGGTGAGCGCGGAATCCATCCCGTGCTCGCCTCGGCCGGGTGGATTACGCGTTGACCCGGCGCAAGCGCAGCGCGTTTCCGATCACGGAGACGGAGCTGAAGCTCATGGCGGCCGCGGCGATCATCGGGCTCAGGAGCAGCCCGAACGACGGGTAGAGCACGCCGGCCGCCACCGGCACGCCGATCGCGTTGTAGACGAACGCGAAGAAGAGATTCTGTTTGATGTTGCGCATCGTGGCGCCGCTCAGATGGCGCGCGCGGACGATCCCCCGGAGGTCCCCCTTGACGAGGGTGATCCCCGCGCTCTCCATCGCGACGTCCGTTCCCGTACCCATCGCGATGCCCACCTGGGCCTGCGCCAGCGCGGGGGCGTCGTTGATTCCATCACCCGCCATCGCGACGTATCGCCCTTCCTTCTGCAGACGCTTGACGGCATCGGCCTTTTGGTCCGGGAGGACCTCCGCGATCACGTCGTCGATGCCCAGCCGCCGCGCCACGGCCGCAGCGGTCGACTTGCTGTCGCCCGTGAGCATGACAACCCGGATCTTCTCCCGGTGCAGCTCCTCGATCGCTCCCGGCGTCGACTCCTTGATGGGGTCGGCGACGCCCAAGAGACCCGCGACGGCGCCGTCGACGGCGACGAACATCACCGTCTGTCCCTCCTGGCGCATCGCTTCCGCACGTTCGGCCAGGCCGTCCAGCGGGGCGCCGATGGCCTCCATCATGGCCTGGTTCCCGAGGGCGACGGACCGACCGCCGACGGTTCCCTTCACGCCCTTGCCGGTCACGGAATCGAACGTATCGGTATTGTCGAGCCGAATGCCGCGCTCCTCGGCCCCCCGGAGAATGGCGGCCGCGAGGGGATGCTCGCTGCCGCGCTCCAGGCTGGCCGCGAGACGCAGCAGCTCCGACTCGTCGAAGGTCGCGGCGGGGACGACGGCCGCCAGCCGGGGCTTTCCCTCGGTAAGCGTGCCGGTCTTGTCCACCACGAGCGTATCGACCTTGCGCATCACCTCGATCGCTTCGGCGTTCTTGAAGAGGACGCCGAGCGTGGCCCCCTTGCCCGTGGCGACCATGATGGAGACGGGGGTCGCCAGACCGAGCGCGCACGGGCAGGCGATGATGAGCACCGCCACCGCGTTGATCAGGGCGTGCGCCATCCGAGGTTCGGGCCCCGCGAACCCCCAGACCGCGAACGTGACGGCGGCGACGAGCACGACGGCCGGGACGAAGTACCCCGACACCACGTCGGCCAGCTTCTGGATCGGCGCGCGGCTCCGCTGCGCCTCGGCCACCATTTGGACGATCCGCGCGAGCAACGTCTCGGCGCCGACCCGCTCGGCGGCCATGACGATCGATCCCGTTCCGTTCACGGTCGCGCCGATCACACGATCGCCCGGCTTCTTCTCGACCGGGATCGGCTCTCCCGTGACCATCGCCTCGTCCACGGCGCTCGTTCCCTCGACGACCCGGCCGTCGACCGGGACCTTCTCGCCCGGGCGAACGCGGAGGTGATCGCCTACGGCGATCCGGTCGAGCGGTACGTCCTCCTCGGATCCATCCTTACGGACGCGGCGGGCGGTCTTGGGTGCCAGTCCGAGCAGCGCCCGGATCGCCGCCCCGGTCCGGCTGCGCGCGCGAAGCTCCAACACCTGGCCCAGGAGCACGAGCGTGACGATCACCGCCGCCGCCTCGAAGTAGACGCCCACCTCTCCTCCGTGACTGCGAAAAGAGGCGGGAAACCAGCCCGGGAAGAGCGCGGCGACGAGGCTGTAGGTGTACGCCACGGCGACGCCGAGTCCGATGAGCGTGAACATGTTGAGGCTTCGGTGGACGACGGACTGCCAGCCCCGGACGAAGAACGGCCAGCCTCCCCAAAGAATCACAGGGCTCGCCAGGGCGAGTGCGACGAACGTCCACGTTCGCGGCGCCGCGACCCGATCGAGGCGGAGCGCCGGGATCTCCGCCCCCATGGCGATCACGAGAACGGGCAGGGAGAGAACGACGCTCACCCAGAAGCGGCGCGTCATGTCCTTCAACTCGTCGTTCTCGTCCTCGTCGCCGCTGGCGACGAGGGGCTCGAGCGCCATGCCGCACTTCGGGCAGGAACCGGGCCCCCGCTGCCGCACTTCCGGGTGCATCGGGCAGGTGTACCAGGACTTCTCTGCCGGACCCGTGGGCGGGTCCTTCGCGTGTTCGCCGGGCGTAGGCGCCGTTCCGAGATAGCGACCCGGCGAGGCTTCGAATTTCGCGCGGCACGACGCGCTGCAAAAGACGTACGTCTCGCCGCCGTGCTCCGTACGGTGCGCCGAGTCCGCCCGTACGGTCATCCCGCAGACCGGATCCCGGCGGTCGCTGGCCACGTCGGCGTCCGGATGGCCGCCGGCGCCATGGTCATGCTCACTTCGCATCGATCCTCCCCGGTCCACGATACGCAGTCTTGTTCGCGACGAAGGGCGCCAAGCCATGCCCCCAAGGCCGCGTTCTCAACCTCCATTCTCCGCCGGAACGGCGGTACGCTACCATCCAGAAAGTGAATCTCGAGACCCACGGCGGGAGACATTTCCAGAAAGGAGCTTCTTGTGGGACGAACCAAACAGCGAACCGCTCGTCGCCGTCGCAAGGCCATGTCGCCGGAGCTGAAGGCCTATTTGAAAAAGACCGACGACCTTCGCGCGGGACGCGATCCGATGACCTTGATGCGCGGCGCGCCCGCGCGCCTCGCGCGCGCCGTGAAGGGCCTTTCGGGCGCGACGCTGCGCCGCCGCCCGGCCCCGGGGAAGTGGTGCATTCAGGAGATTCTCGGCCACCTCGTGGACACCGAGGTCGTCTATGGCTATCGGTACCGGATGGCGAACATGCAGCCGGGCTCGCCGATCCAGGGCTACGATCAGGAGCAGTGGGTGCGCGAGGCGAATTACCGGGGCCGGAAATGGAGCGCCACGAAGCTGCTGGCCCAAGTCGCCGATCTACGGCGCGCCACGCTCTACTACCTGGAAAGCATGCCGCGTGGAAGCGCCACGAAGCGCTATGGGATGCATACCGAGCGCGGCAAGGAGACCGTGCGCCGCATCCAGGAGCTGATCGCCGGCCACGACATCAACCATCTCGAACAGATCAAGGCGATCCGGAAGAAATTCGGCAGATGAACGATGGACCACGCCGCCCCTCGCGCCTTGACTCGGGCGGGGGGCGGCGGTAACCTTTAGGGGACGGACTGGGCGCCCGCCCGGCCGTCGCGCCGCAAACCTCAGCCTAGGAGGGTGACAATGAAAACTGCCATGGAAGCCCTCGGAGGCGCACCCGGCCGCTAGGCTGAACCCGTCGCATCGCACGTAGCCGGCACACGCCGCCGGCGTCCTCCGCAACGCCCCAGCCATTCGAATCACACCCTGGGCATGGCCTGTTCGACCGCGCCGCGCACCGCTTTGGCGCGCGAGCGGGCCAACATCGCCATCCACGTTCTGAAGCGTCAACGCCCGCGCGGCGGAGGAACCTACATTGAATCGACTGACATCGTTGGGTTGGTCGCCCTATTTCGAAGCGCACCTGGAGCCGGACGCGCCGCCGGCCCTGATCCCCGCGCGCGTCGCCGAGGAGCAGCGGGGACGGTACCGCGTGTTGGCCGAACACGGCGACTGGCCTGCCGAACTCGGCGGACGCCTTCGCCACGAGGCGGCGGATACCGGCGCCGATCTTCCGTGCGTCGGTGATTGGGTGCTGGCGCATTTTCCCGGCGCGCGTCCCGAGGACGGGGCGGCGCGAATCGAGCGGGTGCTTCCGCGCCGATCGAAGTTCTCCCGCAAGGAGGCGGGGAATCGCAGCGTCGAACAGGTGATCGCGGCCAACATCGATACCATCTTCCTGCTTCAGTCGCTGAACGGGGATTTGAACCCGCGGCGGCTGGAACGCTACCTCGCGCTCCTCTGGGAGAGCGGGGCCGAGCCCGTCGTGATTCTCAGCAAGGCGGATCTCTGCTCCGATCGCGAGGGCGCGGTGGCCTCCTTCGAGGCGATCGCGCGCGGCGTCTCCGTCCATGCCGTCAGCTCCGTCGAGCCGGACGGACTCTTGCCGCTGATGCCCTACCTTTCCGAGGGAAAGACCGCGGCCCTGGTCGGCTCGTCGGGCGTCGGCAAGTCGACGATCGTGAACACGCTGCTCTCGGAGGAGCGAATGGTCGTGCGCGACATTCGCGCGGACGACCGCGGCCGCCACACCACGACATCGCGGCATCTGATCCCGCTGCCCGGCGGCGGCATGCTGCTCGACACCCCCGGCATGCGAACCGTGATCCTCTGGGAGGGCGAGGAAGGGATCGAAACCGCCTTCGACGACGTCGAGAGCGTGTCGGCGGCGTGTCGCTTCAGCGACTGCACGCACGGCGTGGAGCCGGGGTGCGCGGTGCGGGAGGCGCTCGCGTCCGGGGCGCTGGACGCGGCCCGTTATCGCTCGTATCTGAAATTGAAGGGCGAGGCGCGACGGCAGGCCATGAAGACCGACGTGCGATTGCGGCGGGAGGAGGCTCGAAAGTGGCGGCGGATCCACATGGAGTACCGCCGCCGTCCCGACAAGCGCGGCAGGTGAGGCGCCCGCGCGGCGCGGCGCCCTACGCCTTGACCGGCGCGCCGCGCACGGCGTCGAGGTAGGCGCGCACCAGGCGACGCGAGACGTCCGACGCGCCCGCGCGCTCCGGGTGCCACTGGACGCCGATGTAGAAGGGATGGTCGATCCGCTCGATCGCCTCGACGATCCCATCCTCGGCCGTCGCCGCGACCCGGAATCCCGGCGCCACCGAGGCGACGGCTTGGTGGTGGTACGAGTTCACCACCGCCGTCTCCAGCCCCAGCACCCGGTGTAGCAGCGTGCCCTTCTCGATTCGAACCGGATGATCGTGCGAGACGCCCTCGGGTTCCTCCTCGTGCTGCAGGCAGCCGGGCGCGTCCTCGGGGAGATGCTGGACGAGCGTTCCCCCGAACGCGACGTTCATGACCTGCATCCCGAGGCAGATCGCCAGTACCGGCTTGCCTGCCTCGTGTGCCGTGGTGGCCCAGAGGAAGTCGGCCTTCACGCGCTCCGGCGCCTCCAACGTCGTCGTGGAGCGCCGATCCTGCCCGTATCGCGCGGGATCCATGTCGCGGCCCCCGGTCAGCACCAATCCGTCGAGACGCGCGATGTAGGCGCGCGCATCCTCGCGCGTTTCGATGGGTGGGAGGAGCACGGGGAGCGAGCCGGCGGCGGCCAGGTAGCCCGGGTAGTTTCGCCAGAGACGGACGGTGCCGTCGTTCCGATCGTGACGTTCGAAGGAGGCGGCGATGCCGATCAAAGGCGCTGCCATGCGGTGGCTCCGGGGCTTAGTAGCCGAGCGCGGGATCGACGCGGTTCAGGAGCGGCTCGCCGCTCGCGTCGCGTCGCAGGTTTTCGCGGAACAGCGCCAGCGCCCGTGGCCAGAATCCGCGCGAGACGCCCGAAATGTGCGGCGTCAGGATGACACGGTCCAGCGTATAGAGTTCGCTCTCCCGCGGCAAGGACCCGCCCGCGAAGACGTCGAGCCCGGCCCCGCCCAGACGGCCGGAACGGACGGCGCCCGCGAGGGCGGCCTCGTCCACGAGTTTCCCCCGTGCGATGTTCAGGAACCACGCCCCGGGTTTCATCCGTGCGAAGGCCCGGGCGTCGAATTTTCCCTCCGTCTCCGCCGTCTGCGCGGCCGCGACGACCACGGCGTCGCATTCGCCCAGGAACTGGTCGAAGTCGTCCGGGCCATAGACGCGCGCGACCGGTGGTTCCTCGCGGGGCAGACCGATCGTGTCGAGCAGCGCGTCGTCCCAGCGGCGCGGCGTTTCGGGCCGGCGCTTCAGCGCCGTGATCCGCATGCCCAGGGCCGCCGCGCGGCGGGCCACCTCCCGGCCGATCAGTCCGTAGCCGTAAACACCGAGCGTCCGTCCGTGCAGTTCGTTCGGGATGCCCGCGCCGTTCCAGTAGCGGGTGCGAACCATGCCGCCCTCGCTCCGCTGTTCCTCCAGCGATTCCCGTAGGCCCCGCGCCAGGGCGATCAGCACGCCGGTCACGTGCTCGGAGATCGGTATGGCATGCACGCCGCGGCAGTTGACGAGCACGGCGCCGGCGGCGCGGAACGCCGGGGTGAGGTAGGGCAGGACACCCGCGGAGGGCGCCTGAATCCAGCGAAGCCGCTTTCCGCGCGCGATCACGGCATCGCCCGGCGGCCAGCCGAAGAAGATGTCGGCCTCGGCGATGCGGCCCGCCAGATCCTCGTCGCCCCGCGCCCGCTCGACCGACAGCCCCGGGAAGTCGCGCTCCAGCGCGCCCGCGACATCCTCCGGAAGCCGCCACGCCTCGTTGTCGTTCTCCAGCCCGAGCAGAACCCGCCGCGCCGTCGTCACGTCTAGAGCGACATTCCTTCCTCGCGCAGCAACATCCGCCGGAGGAGCACCACCGGCAGCGAGCCCTGGGAGAGGATGGTGGCGTGGAACGTGCCGAGGTCGAACCGATCGCCCTGCTCGCGCTTGAAGTCGTCGCGCAGTTTCCGGATCTGAAGCGCGCCCAGCGTATACCGGATGTAGAGCGGATCGAATGCGGCGCGGTACGCCTCGCGTTCGGCGTTCACGGGTTCCATCCCCGCGTGCTCCACGAAGTACGCCGTCGCGTCCTCCAGGCTCATCCCCGCCGTGTGGACGCGGATCCCCACCTGGAAGCGGCACGCGCGCGTGAGCGCCCAGCGAAGCATGCCGAACTCCAACTCGGGGTCTCCGCCGCCGTACCCGGCATCGATCATCCCCTGCTCGGCGTACAGCGCCCACCCTTCGGCGAAGCCGCCGCTCCCGGAAGTTTTCCGGGCGAGCGACGGCGCGTTCCGCGCCCACAGGTAGTGCGCGTAGTGGCCGGGATAGGCTTCATGGATCGACACCGAGGAAAGCGCGCCGCGGTTGAAGCCCTGCAGGTATTCCTCCGTTCGCTCCGAATCCCAATCGGCGCCGGGGAGGCTGACGGTGTAGTACCCGCGTCCCTTGCCGGTTTCCAGCGGGCCCGGCGTGTCGAGCTGGGCGAAGACCCTGTCGGCGAGGAAATCGGGCGTGGGGCGGACCTCGCACCGGTCCTCGGAGGGCATGGCCAGGAATCCCGAGGAGATCGAGAACGCGCGCTGCTCCTCCAGCATGGCCTTGGCGGCGTCGAGCAGCCCGTCGCGGGAGGGATGATCGGCGCGCGCCTTCGCCAACGCTTCCTCCAGCGTCCCGCCTCCGGTGAGGCGGTTGGCGCAGTCGCGGTACCGCGCTTCCAACCGCTCCAGCTCCCGGCCGCCGATCGCGAGGAGCGAATCGAGCGGCGTGCTGATCATCTCCTCGTGGAAGAGCCGCTTTCGGTAACGCTCGGCCCCCAGCACGAAGGAGCCGTCGCTGCGGGGAAGGAGCGTCTCCTCCATCCACGCGACGTGTTGGTCGACGGCGGTCTTCGCCTCCGCGAGCGCCGCGTCGAAATCGCTCCAGAGCGCTTTGTCCTTCACGGCGGCGAACGCCTTGGGAACGGTCTCCTCGATGTAGGTCATCGTGCCCCGAAAATCATCGATCGCGAACCGCGTGGCGAGCTGCGGCGGCCGCTTGAGGAGCTGGCGGCCCTGTTCCAGGAAGCGCGGCGCATCGCGCAGACGACCCGTGATCGATCGCAATCGCACCTCGGGGGGCGACACGTTCTGCGCGATCAGCATGTCGATCGCGTAGCCGAAGTTGTAGAACCCGGGGTCGTTCTCGTACTCCTTCTCCGACAGGAGGAAGTAGAGATCCGCGTCCATTTGCCATGTGTAGAGGTCGAAGTCGATCTGGGAGGCGTCCTCCAGTTGCTCGCGATCGATCCGCCGCATCTTCGCCATCGCGGTGCGGATGTCCCGCTCCTCCTTCTCGATCGTCTCCGGGGTCAGGTTCGGAAGCCGGGAGTCGTACGCGTGCATGCCCGCCTCGGTGGCGCGGACGGGCCGAAAGGCGAATCGCTCCTGCACGTACTCTCGGATCAACGTTTCCAGGCGCTTCTGCATGACCGGGAAGCGCGCGGCGCCGCGCCCGGATTGCTCCGCGCCGGCCGCCGGCGAGGCCGCGACGAGCGCGACCGCCAGCAGGCATCCGAACGGCGTGGTTCCACGCCGCGCGATCCATCGGCGAATCATCATGTCCCTCCCACGGTACTGGAAGCGCCGGCGGCGGCTTCGGCGGCTCGGCCGAAGATCATCCTGGCGGCGACGACGACGAGCAAGATGGCGAAGAGGCGGGTGAGGACCGGGCCGCGCAGCGCGTGCGCGCCGGTGGCCCCGATCCAGCCCCCCACGGCCCCTCCCAGGAAAAGCGGCGGCATGAGGCGAGGGACCGAATGCCCATGGCGCCAGTAGGATATCGCCCCGACGACGCCGATCGGGACGATCAGCGCGAGCGCCACGCCCTGCGCGGAGTGCTGGCCCAGTCCCTGGCCCAGGACCAGCACCGGCACGAGCAGAATGCCGCCGCCCACGCCGAGTAGCCCCGCGAACGTGCCGATGCCGAACCCGAGCAGCACGTTCCACGGCGCGGCCCACACCGTGCCCGCCGCGGCCATCGGCGGCGCAGCGAAGAGGCGCGCCGCGGAGGCAAGGATCGCGATGCCGAAGATCGCCTTCAATCGCCTCGCGGAGATGCGTTTGGCGAACGCGGCGCCGGTCATCACGCCGGGGACGGCGCCCAGCGCCAGCATGCCGAGCAGCGCCCAGGGGATGGAATCGGCGCGGATATAGGGAATGGAGGCGATGAGCGCGGTGACGATGAAGAAGGCGAGCGACGTGCCCTGGGCCTCGTGCTGGCTGTGGCGGAGCGCGTGCACGAGCAGCGGAACGAGCAGGATGCCCCCGCCGATGCCCATCAGGCCGCCCAGAGCGCCCGATAGGGCGCCAAAGAGTAATGGAAGCGCGATGGATCCCATGAATTCCACCACCGTAGCACACGGCGGCGGTCGTCGCGCGCGTTGACTTGCCGGCCGCGCGGTCGCTACGCTCCACCATCGCCTCGCGGCGCGCCATCATGCTACTGCACATTCCAAAGCTACGCCCGCGCGTCCTCTGGACGCTGGCCTTTCTCGGCGCCCTCGTGCTCGCCGTCAATGCCACGATCTTCCTGTCCATCAAGACGTCGCAGCGCTTCCTGGACCAGGAGCTCGGGAAGCGGCTGGAGGGGACGGCCCAGATCGCGGGGCTCCTCGTGCGGCCCGAGCATTTCGTGGCGTTGCTGCGCATGGCGAACGACGCCTCGCGCGGCGGCGACGTCGAGCCGGTGCCCGCGCGGGAGGCGCTTGCCGACACGGCCAGCGCGGACTCCACCTGGAACGAATCGTTCGCCGATACCACCGATTTCGATTTCGTGGCGCAGATGGACGCCATCGACGCGGCCGACAACGTGCGCGCGGAATGGCGAAAGCTGGCGGAGGGCGCCGATGCCTCGAACGTCGTGCTGCTGGACGCGCGCTCGCGCGTCCTCCTGCGCCTGCGCCAGCCGCTCGCCTTCGAGCCCGACGTGGTCACGCTCGACCCGGCGGCGCTGACCCGGGCGCTGATCGGGGAGGCGGCCCATTCGGCCCTGTACGAGAAGGACGGCCAGTATCTCCGCTCCGGATACGCTCCCGTGTACGACAAGGATGGTTCGGTGCTGGGCGCCGTCGTCGTGGAGGGGGCCTCGTCGGCGTTCCGCCCCCTGACGCTGGTGCGGACGTCGCTGTACGGCACCGCCATCATCGCCTCGCTCCTGGTCGTTCTGATCGGTCTCGGCTACGTCCGCACCGTCGGTCACATGGGCCGGATCGAGGACAATCTGCGGCACACCGATCTCCTCGCCTCGGTGGGCCAGGTGGCGGCGGGCGTGGCGCATGAGATTCGAAATCCCCTCGCGGTGCTGCGCGGCGCGGCCAACCGGCTCCAGCGCGGCGACGGACTTCCGCCCGGGGAGCGATTGGAACTCCTTCGGATGATCGACGAGGAGACGAACCGGATGGGCGTCGTGGTCCAGAACTTCCTCGATCTCTCCCGCCGCCCGAAGGAGGAGCCGCAGGCATTCGAATTGAAGCCCGTACTCCTTCGCGCGCTGGAAATCCTCCGCGTCGAACTGGACCGGTCTCGCGTCGCGCTGGATTTCGAGTGGAACGCGCCGGTGGGCCTGACCGTGGAGGGAGATCCCCAGGCGCTCCACCACGTCTTCCTGAATCTCGCGCTGAACGCCCGGGACATCATGCCCGGCGGCGGGCGGCTCCGGGTCCGCGTGAACGCGCGCCGCGGGGAAGTGCGACTTCACTTCGAGGACACGGGCCCCGGCGTCCCGCTCGAGTTGCGACACAAGATCTTCGAACCGTTCTTTACGACCCGCGCGAAGGGGACCGGCCTCGGCCTTGCCTTCGTCGAACGAATTGTCTCGGAGCACGGCGGATCGGTTACAGTTGGTGCGGCGGCCGGCGGCGGCGCCTCCTTCGAAATCAGGCTGCCCGCCGAGAACAACGGCTGACCGCTTCGCCTCCCGGAGAACGACAGACCATGGCCGAACGCATACTCGTCGCGGAGGATCAGGAAAACCTCTGCCGTCTCATCCAAACCACCCTTTCCGAACAGGGTTACGAGGTCGCCGTCGCCCTGGGCGGCGACGCGGCGATCCACGAGTTGATGCAGCGCGAGTTCGATCTGGTCGTCTCGGACATGCGGATGCCCGGGGCGAGCGGCATGGAAGTGTTTCGCCAGGCGCGCGCGCGCGACTACCTGCCCGACGTCATTCTCATGACCGCGTTCGGCGACGCCCGCGAGGCCGTCCAGCTGATGAAGGAGGGCGCCGCCGACTACATCCTGAAGGAAAACCTGCTCGAGGAACTTCCCGTCCGCGTGCGCCAGGTGATGGAAACGCGCAAGCTGAAGGCGGACTCGAAAATGCTGCAGGGGCGCATCGAAACGCTGGAGGAGCGGATCCACGTCCACCGCTTCGACACGATCGTCGGACAGAGCCCCGCCATGCGCGACGCGCTTCACCTCGCGCAGCGCGTGGCGCCCACCGACGCGAGCGTGCTGCTGACGGGCGAGAGCGGCACCGGCAAGGAGGTCTTCGCCCAAGCGCTCCACGCGGCCAGCCATCGCGCCGCGGCGCCGTTCGTGCCGGTGAACTGCGGCGCCCTACCGGAGACGCTGCTCGAATCCGAGTTGTTCGGTCACGAGCGGGGCGCCTTCACCGGAGCGGTCCGCACCAAGCCCGGGCGCTTCGAGGTCGCGGACGGCGGAACCGTGTTCCTCGACGAGATCGGGGAACTGCCGCAGAGCACCCAGGTCAAGCTGCTCCGGTTCCTGCAGGACCACACGTACGTCCGCGTGGGCGGAGAGGAACTGCGCCGGACCGACGTTCGGATCCTGGCCGCCACGAACCGTAGTCTGGAGGAGATGATCAAGGCGGGGGGATTTCGGGAGGATCTGTACTACCGCTTGAACGTGTTCCCGATCAACTTGGTCCCGCTTCGCGAGCGGCGCGAGGACATCACGCCCCTCGTGCAGCACTTCCTGGCGCGCCATGAGCGCGCGCTGTCCGACGTGCGGCCGGAAGCCCTGGAGTACCTGCGCTCGTACGACTTTCCCGGGAATATCCGCGAGCTCCAAAATCTGATCGAACGCGCGTGCATCCTGGCCGGGACCGGATCGATCGATCGCCACCATTTCCCGATCGAGCGCGGACGGCTGGCCAGCGACGCCGGCGAGCTGCTTTCCCTCGGCCTCAGCATCGATCAGATGGAGCGCCGCATGATTCTGGAGGCGCTGGAGCGCGCGCAGGGAAACAAGACGCGCGCGGCGACACTTCTGGGTATCAGTCGGCGCGCCCTCTACTCGCGCATGGAGAGCCACGCCATTCCCATCGGGGGCGTCGAGGCGGACGCCGCCGAGAGCGCCGCCAACCCCGACTAGCTCTGGGCCGTCCGGTACGTACCCGGCGGTACGGATCGTTACCCGCCCGGACGCTGTGGCACGCCCCTCATCCCGGTCCGTTCGTTCCGGGACCCTTCCACCTGGCACGGCCCCTTGTGGTTCCGCCCGCCACGAAACCTAACCGACAGTTTGGCATGTCTTTTGCCCCATTTGGCTGGTTTGGGCCACTGCCGGAAACAGACCCAGGCGCATGACAGCAATCAGTTCGGTGAAGGAGAGGACCTTCGAGCATGGTGGGGCGCTCGTTTGGAATGGTCGCGGCCGCGCTTCTCGCGGTGATGGGGGTCGTGCACTGCACGTCCGCCCAGACGGAGCCGTCCGCGTCCCGGCGTGACACGGTCACGGTCGCCCAGCGCGCCGACTCCGAGGTGACCTCCAAGTCGGCCGCAGCCCCATCCGGCAAGACCAGGTCCTCGAAGGCAAAGAGCGCGCCGACCTCGTCGCCTTCCAAGCCGCCGCGGACGTCGGCCTCGACCAACGGCGCCACGGAAACCGCCGCGGCGCCGCCGAGCTCCTTGGACGACGCGATCGCCGTCCCATCCGAGCCGGTCGGGCCCAATCCCGAGATGCTGGACGAACGCGGGCGCGCGGCGCTCGAGATCGAGCAAACCGATCGTGAACTCGCCTCGATTCGGGGGAAGGCGGAGCGGTCCACCAATCGGAAGGCGAGGCAGGATTTCCAGACCGCCATGCAGCGCCAGGCGGAGGCGCGGGAATCGCTCGAGGAGAGTTTCTTCGCGCGGGCCTCGCGTCTCACGCTCGAGGCCAGGGAAATGGCCCGGCAGATCGCGGTCCACCTCGGTCCGCCCGAGGAGGACCCCGACTTCGTCTCGATGACGCTCGACCGCACCGACGACGCGCTCGGACGGGCGAAGGAAATCATCGAACGGGGTGGCGGTCCGGCCGAACAGCGGCGGATGAAGGCGCTGGAGTCGGACCAAAAGGAAGCCCGATCCCTGTTCAAGGACGGCGATACGCGCGCATCCTACGAGGCGACGCGAACGATTCGGGATGGGGTGCTGACGCTGCTGCGTCAATGCGACGAGCTACCCGTCTCGCCGTCCACGGCGGAACGCGCCCTGAAGCGCGCCGCGCGCGCGCTCGAACTCGCGGAGCCGGAGTTGGGCGACCGCGTCAATCCGACCGTTCGCCGGCTCGTCCACGACGCCAGGGACCAGATGGCCAAGGCGCGGGTCTCGTTCGCGCGCAAGAACTACCGCGACACGCTGCTACATTCGAAATTGGTGGAGCGGAAGCTGGAACTGGCGATCGCAGCCCAGCGGTCGGCTACGAGCCGCAGCGGATAGCGACGACCGTCACGTCGTCGGCCAGCTGCTCCGCGCTCGTGAACCGTCGCACTTCGTCGATCAGCGCCTTCACCAGCGCCTCGGGCACCAGATCCCGGTGCTCGCGCAGGAAGGTCTCCAGACGTTCCTCGGCGAATTCCTCGCCGGTGGGATCTCGCGCCTCGGTGACGCCATCGCTGTAGAGGAGCAGCACGTCCCCGGCCCCCATGGTCACGTCGGCCGACTCGTAGACCGCATCGGGGAAGATGCCGAGCAGCAGACCGCCCACGGTCAACGTTTCCATCGTTCCGTCCGCGCGAAGCAGATAGGGCGGGTTGTGGCCGCCGTTCACGTACGAAACCGCTCCCGTGGCGCCGTCGATCATCGCCAGCATCAGCGTGATGAACCGCTCGCCCCGCGTGTTCTCGTAGATCGAACGATTGACCCGTGACGTGAGATCGACCATCGGCCGCTCGACTTCCACCTGGGCGCGCATGGTGGCCCGCAGGCCGGTCATGAGCAGCGCGGCCGCCATCCCCTTGCCGGCGACATCGCCCAGGCCGACCATCAAGCGACCGTCGGGCGCGTCGATGAAGTCGAAGTAGTCGCCGCCGACGTCGAATGAAGGCACGTTGCCCCCGGCGACGTCGAACCGGCCCAGCTTCCGGGGTTCGGCCGGAAGGAGCGACTGCTGCAGCGTGGCCGCGCGCTTCACTTCCTCCTCGACCCGCTTCCGCTTCTGCAACTCCTCGTGGGCCGCCGTCTCCTGGATCTTCATGGCCGCGAGATGCGCCAGGAAGGAAAGGATCCGCAAGTCGGTCTCTTCGAACGGAGATACGGCGGCGGTGTTGTCGACGTAGAGCAGCCCCAGCACGTCCGTATTGCTCCAAAGCGGGACGCACATTGCCGACGTGATCCGCTGCTGGATGACGCTTTGCTGCTCTTTGAACCGCGTGTCGGCCATCACGTTGCCGATCAGAATCGCCTGGCGCTGATCGACGGCCAGACGCGCGATGCTCCGGCTCACGATGATGTCGCCCCCGCCCGACCGGCCGTCGGTGACGACCGCGCGAGGGGAGAGGTCGCCGTCTCCTTCCCGGAGGAGGAGGGCGGTCCGCTCGGCGTGCAGCACCTCGGATGCCAGCGTCACCACGAACTCGTAGAGCTCGTCCAA
Organism: Candidatus Eiseniibacteriota bacterium; assembly: GCA_003235575.1. Lineage (GTDB taxonomy): Bacteria > Eisenbacteria > RBG-16-71-46 > SZUA-252 > SZUA-252 > SZUA-252. The sequence continues at coordinate 20,932 of QJVW01000135.1, forward strand.
CGGACGGTGCGCGATCAGGGCCTGTCCGATCCGGTCCATGGCCTTCAGGAACGCTCCGACGCGCTCCGGCGACATCGACTTCGTGAACACGCGGGTGTCGGTGCCGGCGCTCAGGGACTCCATCGGCACCGCCGTCAAGTTCGGCGGCGCGGCGACATCCGCCAGACGCGCGGACCCGGTGGCGGTTTCGGAGGAGAAGGCGAGCTGGAAGGAACCGACCTGAATGCCGTCGCCCGCCTTCACGCGCTTCGGTCCGTCGATCAGATTCCCGTTCACCTTCGTCCCGTTCTTGCTTCCCAGATCCTCCACCCACCACGCGTTCTCGTTGAAGAAGAACCGCGCGTGATTGCGGGAGACGGACGAATCGGTCAGCACGACGCGGTTGTCCTGCGAGCGGCCGACGGTGCAGGCCTCCTCGCCGGTCAACTCCACCCGCTCAGGGTTGGCGCCGGGACGACGGATAAGAAGGTACTGGTCATGCTGGTTCATGGGGCGTTAGTCTCCGTCGGATGCTCCGCCGAATCAACCCGGAACCGCGAGGTCATGAGAGTAACGCTAGGAGATGGGCTAGAAGCAGCACTCGAAGCGGTCCGCGGATTCCGTCGGACCGAGTTTAGCCCGT
>QJVW01000030.1 GCA_003235575.1 Candidatus Eiseniibacteriota bacterium
GAACGCCTCGATCGCCGCCTCCAGTTCGGAGGTCTCGAACACGCGATCGCGCGCCTTGGCGAGACGGAAGAGATGTTCCACCAGCGGCCGGTCGGGCGTGTACCCGCGCTGCTCCAGCCAGTAGACCACGTTCGACTCGCCCGACATCGGCCCCACCTCGATCACTTGGGTCAGGCCCAGCATCGCGGCGGGGATGCTCGAGTAGACGCAATCGGCCAGCGCGGCGTCCCCCTTCTTCTTCGCCTTGATGACCGCCGCCGCGTGGACCCCGGTCGCGGTGCGGAACGCGTCCCGCCCCATGGCCGGGTAGTTCATCGGAATGGGAACGCCGCACGCCCGCGAGACGAGCGCGCAGTACTCGGGGAGCGCCGTGAGATCCGCATCCAGCCAGCCGAGCAACTTGAGATTGATGAGGAGGAGATCGAGCTGCACGTTCCCCACCCGCTCGCCGATGCCGAGAATCGTTCCGTGCGCGCGGTCGGCGCCTGCCCCGTACGCGGCGAGCGCGTTCGCGACGCAGAGGCCGCGGTCGCGATGGCCGTGGAAGTCGATCGGAATCTCCAGCCCCGTTTCATCCACCACGGAGCGTATGAATCGGATCAGCCGCGCCAGGCCCTGGGGCGTCGCGTAGCCGACCGTGTCGGCCACGCAGATCCGCCGCGCGCCACAGCGGATCGCCGTCGTATAGATCTGGCGGAGCATCTCCGGCTTCGCTCTCGTCGTGTCCTCGGTGACGAACATCACGTCGAGGCCGTGGCTCACGGCGAAGGTGACCGCCTCGTCCGTCGTCCGCAGCAGGCGATCCAGGTCCCACCCTTCGGCGTAGTGGCGAATCGGGCTCGAACCGAGGAAGGTCGCGGCATGAATCGGGAGACCGGTCTTCTGCACGATGTCGAGGATCGGCTCGATGTCCGCCTTGTGCGTTCGGGCGGCGCAGTAGGGCTCCATCGGAAGCTTCGCCGCGACCATCTCTCGCGCCAGGGCGAGCACCGACGCCTGAACACGCGCCCCGGCCCCCGGCAGTCCCAGATCCACGCCGTGCACGCCCAGCCGCGCCTGGAGATGGAGCATCTCGATCTTCTCGCCGATGGTGGGATCGGCGACCGACGGACACTGGAGTCCGTCGCGAAGCGTTTCGTCCGCCACTTCGACCACGCCGGCGGGGCGGTCGCCGGGGTCGTTCCCCTGGTTCCACTCGTGGATGAGCTCGGATGCAGCGGGTCGACTCATGGTTTCTCCCCAAGGCGCGACGACGGGGCGCTCCGCGTCACCCTCCTCGCGCTCATAGGCGACAGACGGCCGTGCCGGGCCCCTCGGCGTTGGGGGGGACTTTCCCCAGGGCCCGCAGCACCTTTTCGGGTGTGATCGGCAGTTCCGTGATCCGGACCCCGATCGCATTGGCGACGGCATTCGCGACGGCCCCCATAACCGGCAGCGACGCGCCTTCTCCCACTTCCTTCGCTCCGAACGGACCGCCCGGATCGTAGGATTTGACGACGAACGAATGAATGCGCGGCGCGTCGGGCGCCGTCGGGATGAGGTAGTCGTGCATGTTCGGATTCACGATGCGCCCGTCCTTCTGCACCACCTCCTCCCAGAGACTCTCCCCCATCCCCATGACGAGCGATCCCTCCACCTGGCCGTGGAGGGTCATCGGATTGATCACCGTGCCGCAGTCGTGGGCGTCGTAGAAATCGGTGACGCGGACCGTGCCGGTCTCGGTGTCGACCTCCACCTCCGCCACCTGGGCGCAGAAGGAGTACGCGGGCGACGTGCCGATCGCGGCGCCCTTGAACTTCCCCCCGAGCGGGGGCGGCGAGTACTCGCCCTTGCCCACGACGGGTCCGCGGCGGCCGAAGGCCAGCGCCGCGGCTTCCTGGATCGCCATGCGGCGTCCGCCGTCCGGGGCGTGGAACGCGCCGTCGCGGAAGACGAGCGCATCGGCCGGGACAGCCCACTCCTCCGCCACGACCTCCGCCACCGCGCGGCGCGCGTTGGCCGCCGCGTCGTGGACGGCGTTGCCGGCGAAATAGGTGATGCGCGAGGCGTAGGCCCCCAGGTCGGTGGGCGTCACCGCCGAATCGCTGGAGACGATGCTGACGTCCTCGTACTTGAGGCCAAGCTCCTCGGCCGCCATCTGGCAGAGCACCGTGTCGGATCCCTGGCCGATGTCGGGCGCCCCGGCGAAGACGGTGGCGGACGATCCGTCCTCGCTTAGCCGGACGATCGCCGAGGAATGGGGGAAGGAGCTGCGGTAGATCGGATACCCCGCCCCGGAGATGAAACAGCCGCAGGAGATGCCGATCCCCTTTCCGAAGGGGAGCTTGCCGCGCTTCTCCTTCCATCCCGAGCGCGCCTCGACCAGATCGAGGCAGGGTGCGAACTCGCAGGAGGTGATCTTGAAATCGTTCGCCGTGACGTCGTTCGGACGCAGCGCGTTCCGGCGTCGCAGCTCGATCGGGTCGATCCCGAGGTCGGCGGCGATCAGATCGAGCTGGCTCTCGAAGGCGAATCGCGGCTGCGGCGTCCCGTTTCCGCGCATCGCGCCGCACGCCGGGAGGTTGGTGCAGACACGCTTCCCGTCGAAGCGGAAGTTCGGGAGTCGGTAGGGCGTCGTGAGCATGACGCCCGAGTAGTACGCCGTGATGATCCCGAAACTGGTGTAGGCGCCCCCGTCGAGAAGGATCTCCGCGTGGACGGCGAGCAGCGTGCCGTCCTTCCGCGCCGCGGTCTTCAGCCGGATGACCTGCGCGTGGCGTCCTCGCCCGTGGAGGAAGGTCTCCCGGCGCGAGAACTCCATCAGGACGGGGCGCCCGGTCTTCTTCGCCAGGATCACCGAGCAGAAGTCGAGCCGCGTCGCCTCCGCCTTCCCGCCGAACCCGCCCCCCATCGCCGGCTTCACGACCCGGATCCGCCCCATGGGGATTTCGAGAACGCGGGAGAGTTGATGCTGCACGTAATGGGGCGCCTGGTTCGCCGTCCAGATCGTGATGCGTCCGTCCGCATCGGCCCGGGCGAGCGAGACGTGCGGCTCGAGCGGCATCTGCATCGCCCGCTGCCCGCGGAAGACGTCCTCCCGCACGAGATCGGCCTCGGCGAACGCCGCCTCGACGTCCCCGAAATCGTGATGGATCTCGGTGTTGATGTTGCCGGGATACTGGTCGTGGAGGAGCGGCGCGCCTTCCGCCATCGCCTCCTCGATGCCGAAGACGCCGGGAAGGATCTCGTACTCGACGTGGATCAACTCCAGCGCGCGCTCGGCCGTTTCGTCGTCCACGGCGGCGACGGCGGCGATCGCGTCGCCGACGTGGCGCACGCGGTCGCTGGCGAGGATCTGCTCGTCGTAGCGCGCGGGGCTCACACCGTACGTGGTCGCGGGAACGTCCTTGGCCGTGATCACGGCGTGGACCCCGGGAAGCGCCTCCGCCGCGCTCGTATCCACGGAGAGGACGCGCGCGTGCGGGTGAGGACTTCCCAGGAGCTTTCCGCGGAGCATTCCGGGGAGCCGGATGTCGCCGGTGTAGGTCGCGCGGCCGGTCGCCTTGTCGGGGGCGTCCTTCTTCGGGTGGCTCTTCCCCACGACCGAGAATGCGTCGTCGCTCTCTCCCTCCTCCACGCGGCGAGGCAGTTCGGGGTGCGCGACGCGGCGAACGGCCTCGATGATCCGCACGTAGCCCGTGCAGCGGCAGAGGTTCCCCGCCAGGGCGTTCTTGATCTCCTCCTCGGACGGATCGGGATTCCGATCGAGGAGCGCCTTGGCGGCGAGAATCATGCCGGGGGAGCAGAAACCGCACTGGATCGAACCCGTCTCGACGAAGGCCTGCTGGATCGGGTGGAGCGCGCCGTTCCGCGAAAGTCCTTCGATCGTGGTGATCTCGGCGTCCTGGGCTTCCGCGGCGAGGAGGAGGCAGGAGTTCACCGGCTCTCCGTCGAGGAGCACGGTGCAGGCGCCGCAGTCCCCTTCGCCGCAGCCGCACTTCGTTCCGGTCAATTGCAGCGCGTCGCGGAGAACGGAGAGGAGCGTGGCGGTGGGCCGGACCGCGACGGAAAGGGCGCGGCCGTTGACGCGGAGCCTCAGAAGCACGTCGGCGACGTCTCCCGTCCGGGCGGCTTCCGCGTTCCGGCGCGCCGCGGCCGCTTCCTGCGCGGCGGTTGCCTCAGGATTCATGGCCGGCGCTCCTCCGCCAGGCCGATTCGAGCGCCTGGCGCGCGACGACGGACGAAATCGTCCGCCGGTAGGCTTCGCTGCCGCGGATGTCCGAGATGGGACGGCACTCGGAGGCGGCCGCGGCGCAGGCGGCCTCCAACGCGGCCCCCTCCACCGGGCGCCCCGTCAGCACCGACGCTCCCTTGACGAGGAACGGAATCGGCGCGACCGCGCCCATCACGAGCCGAACGCGCTCCGCCACGCTTCCGTCGCGGTTCACCTGCGCGGCCGCGGCGACGACGGCGATCTGCGACCCGCCCCGGTAGCCGAATTTGGCGTAGGACGAGGCCGACCGCTTCTTCGCCGCCGGGAATTCGATCCGCGTGATCAGTTCGTCGGGCGCGAGCACGGTCGTTCGCGGGCCGGTGAAGAACTCGGTGAGCGGCAGTTCGCGCTCCCCGGCGGCGGAGCGGAGGTGGATTGTCGCGTCGAGCGCGATCAGCACGGGGGCCAGGTCGCCGCACGCGGCCGCGGAGGCGAGGTTTCCGCCGACGGTGGCGACGGTTCGAATCTGCGCGGTCGCCATCCGGTGGGCGGCGTCGAGCAGGCCCTGCGCGTGCTCGGCCAGGACGGCGTCGCGCTCCAGGGCGGCGATCGTGGTGCCGGCGCCGATCGCGATCACGCTCTTGTCGCGGCGGATTCCCTTCAGCTCGGAGAGCGCGGAAAGTCCCACCATGACGCGAGGACGAACGGCTTCGTGCTTCAGGAGGAGCATGACGTCCGTCCCGCCCGCCTTCGCGATCCCCTCCCTCCCGGCGTCGCGCAGAATCGTCAGCGCCTCCTCGAGGCTGGTCGGCCGATGGAATTCGATTCCGGTCGTCGTCATCGCGTCACTCCGTGACCACGAGGGAGCGGATCGCTTCGTCGCGAAGCGCCGCTTCGAGGACGCCGCCCGCGACGGCGTTCGCCTTGTCCGAGATGGTGAAGCAGAGCGCGCGGTCGCCGCGTGGATCGACGTCGCCGATCTTCTGGTCGGCGTGGACCGTGAGGCCCGGACGGAGAAGACCACGCACGACCCCGGCGATCTCGGCCCGGACCGGCTCTCCCTCCACCTGGGCGACGGCTTCGCCGGCGCGGACCGCATCGCCGATCTCGCGCAACGTCCGGAAGACGCCTGCCCGCGGCGCGCGGAGGAGCCGCTCCAGGCCGAAGCCCCCGATCGTGCCGGGGATTCCGGTGTCGGGCTTCGCGGCCCCCTGGACGATGACGCGTCCGAGATCGTGCCCGCGGCAGGTTTCCACCACGGCGTGCACGTCGCTCCCGGCGACGAAGCCGGGGCCGAGCGCCACGACGCGCGGGGCCATGTCGCGGTGGGTTCCGAGATTCCGCTTGGCCAGGATGGCGTCCACGACGAGGCGTGGACGGAGCGCGGCGATCGACGTCGCGGCGGGGTCGACGAGCACCGACACCTTCCGTTGGTCGAGGAGCGCACGCGCCCCCGCCACGTCGCGTGCGAGCTCGGCATCGACCCCCTCGACCGTGATCGCGCCCTCGAAGACGGCCGACGCGAAGGCGACGGCGCGGCGAATGACCGTGGGAGCGGCGGTCTCGAGATGGACGACCGAAAAGCCGCAGAGGTGGAGCCTCCGTCCCACCGCGGTCGCCAGGTCCCCGGCTCCTCGTACGACCGCGATCGGTCTCATCGAGGGCTCCGCTTTCCGTGCGCGGCGGCGCGGGACCGGCGGGCGCTGGGAGGACGTTCCTTGCGCGGCGTCTTCGGCGGCGCTGCCCGCAGGGAGGCGCGACGGGCGATCAATTCCGCCACGACGCTCACCGCGATCTCCTCCGGCGTGTCGGCCCCGATGTCCGCGCCCATCGGACAGGAAATGCGGTCGAACGCCGAGGCGGGAACGCCGGCCGCGGCGGCGGCCCGCTGCATGAAGCCGCGTTTCGCCTTGCTCCCCATGACGCCGACGTAGGCGCAGATCGCGGCGTAGCGTCCGGCCAGCGAGGCATCGGTGGCCGCGTCGCGCGTCACGATCACGGCGTAGTCGTCGGCGCCTAGATCCGCGAAGCCGTCGCGGAACGAGGCGTCCGTGACGTGGACCGCGACGCCCGAGGGGAAGAACGAGGGATCGAGGTGTTCGGCCCGGTCGTCCACGACTTCGACGGCGAAGCCTACGGACGGCGCCAGGCGGGCGACGGCCCGTCCGACGTGGCCGCCGCCGAAGATCACGAGCCGGGCGGAAGGCGCCACGGCCTCGAAGTAGACCTCCACGGTCCCGCCGCACTTCATGCCAAGGCCATCGTCGGACAGCCAGTACGATTTCATCGTGTTCGCGCGTCGCTGCAGGCACTCGAGCGCGTCGCGGATGACCTGAGCCTCGAGTTTCCCTCCGCCGAGCGTTCCCTCGATGGCGCCGTCGCGG
>QJVW01000025.1 GCA_003235575.1 Candidatus Eiseniibacteriota bacterium
CGACTTTTATCTCGCCGCAACCTCCTGCCTGGGACATCCTGCACGTCCCGAAGCATCCCTCCGCGTAACCAGCCCGTACTTCCCTATCCTCTGAGGTCTCTCCGTATTCCGTATCCCTGGAGCGGACGATTTCGCCCTCGAACGACCGGCAACGGCAGGTCGTATTCGAACCTGCGGGTAGACCCCTCGTGAGGACGGCGCCACGGTGGCTGAGAACGGTTATCGCTCGGGCAAGACCAACCCCCCCCACGCTGTCATCGGCGAGGCGCGAGCTTCTGGAAACGACGCGTGGCCCTGACAAGGACGAGGAGAGAAGCGAGATGAAACGATTCCTATGCCTGGCTTTTCTAGTGTTCGCCACTGCCGCCGCGGCGGGCTGCAGCACGCAGGACCAGACGAACGCCCGCGAGCCGGAGGGCTCGACTGCTGTGGAAAGCAGCGAAGGACCCGTCTCGGGCCACGCCGCCGGCATCGTGCCTGGATCTCCCGAGGACTGGTGCGAGGAGCACCAGGTGCAGGAGACCATGTGCACCCGATGCGATGCGTCCCTCATTCCTGCATTCAAAGCGGCCGGCGATTGGGATGAGAAGCACGGGCTCCCGAAGTCGCAATGCTTGAAGTGCGATCCGACCCTGAACATCGTACGACCCCAAGGAGCGTGAGGGTGCCGATGAGGGCCAGCTACGTGTTGCTTCCGTTCATCGCTCTGCTGATGATCGCCGGGTGCCAGAGGAACGACGCCCAACCGTCCGAGACCAGTGCTACGGAGCCGCGGAATATTGGCGTGCCGATCGCCGCGGACATGTGCGCGGAACATGGAGTCTTGGAGGTGATCTGCACCAAGTGCCATCCGAAGCTGATCGCTGTTTTCAAGGCCAAGGGCGACTACTGCGACGAGCATGGCTTTCCGATGTCCGTCTGTCCCGTACATTTCCCGGAACGCGGTGGACGGCCGGCCGGAGACGTGGCGATCGACGAAGCGCCCGCCGATGGAACGAAGATCCGCTTCAAGAGTCTCGAAACGGCGCGTCGAAGCGGTCTCGAGTTCGTCGAGGCCGTGGTCGCCTCCGATGCCGCCGGCATCACGGCTCCAGCGATGATCGTTGTCGATGCGTCGCGCATGGCGTCGATCAACGCTCCTGCGACAGGCGTCGTGCGCCGGCTCCTGGTCAGTCCTGGTTCCGCCGTCGACGTGGGAAGTCCCCTCGCCGTCATCGCGAGCGCGGAGGTAGGCACCGTTCGCTCGAGTCTGCAGGCTGCCTCGGCACGGGCCCGCACCGCCGAGGCCTCCTACAAACGTGAAAAAGAACTCTACGAACGCGGCATGTCCGCGCTTCGCGAGTTTCAGGCAGCCCAGCAGGAATGGGAAACGGCAGTGGGGGAAGCCGAGGCCGCGTCGGCCGCGCTCTCCATGATGGGCGCTTCGGAAGGCTCCGCCGAAACGTATGTCCTGCGCTCTCCGATCCGCGGCACGGTAATCATGAGCGCCGCGAGCGTGGGTTCGCTCGTCGATATCGAGAAGTCGCTGTTCGAGATCGTCGATGCCTCAACCCTCTGGGCCGATATTGACATTCCTGAGCGCGAGGCCCATCGCGTGGAACGAGGGCAGCGCGTCGTGCTCCGCCTCGATGGTCTCGTGGGGCGCGAGTTCGTTGGAAGCGTGCAATCGATTTCTCCGGTCATCGACCAACACACCCGGAGCGCCAAGGCGCGCGCGCGGATTACCTCCAAGGATCCCGCGCTTCGCGTCAACATGTTCGCCAGGGCCACGGTGTTCACGAATCCCTCGGAGGCGACGGTGCTCGTCCCGCGGGCAGCCGTCCAGGAGGCGATGGGCGCCCACTTGGTATTCGTTCGCATGAGCGAGGATCAGTTCGAGACGCGCCGGGTTGACGCGGTTCCCGCCGGTGGCGAGATGGTGGCGATCCATAGCGGACTGAAGGCTGGAGAGCCGGTGGTAACCACGGGGAGCTTCCTACTCAAGACGGAGACGCTCAAGGGAAGCATCGGGACCGGTTGCTGCGAACTGGACCCTCCCAGGCGATAGGCCAACGTCATGCTCAACGCTGTCATTGCCTGGTCGATCCGTAGGCGCTACGCCGTCCTGCTCTGTGCGCTGGGGATTGTGCTCCTCGGCCTCATCGCTCTGGCTCGTCTGCCCATCGATGCCTTCCCGGACACGACCCCCATCCAAGTTCAAGTCAACACAACCGCGCCCGCCCTCGCGCCACTCGAGGTGGAGCGTCAGATCACGATGCTGGTGGAGCAGGCGATCTCCGGCCTCCCGCAGCTCAAGGAGGTGCGCTCCATCTCGAAGTTCGGCCTCTCGCAGGTTACGGTCGTCTTCGACGACGGCGCCGACATCTATCGTGCCCGTCAGACCGTCATGGAGCGACTCCAGACGGTCGAACTTCCGGCTGGACTCGATCGGCCCCAGCTCGGTCCTGTAGCGACGGGACTGGGGGAGGTGTTCCACTACCTGGTCACAGGTCCGGCCCAATCCCTGGCCGAGCTTCGCGCGGTGCACGACTGGATCATCAAGCCACGGCTACGTTCGGTGCCGGGTGTGGCCGAGGTCAACACGTGGGGCGGAGACGAGCGGCAGATCCATGTCGTCGTGGACACCGGGACGCTCGCGGCTCGAGGACTGACACTGGATGATCTCGTGGCCGCGCTGGAGCGAAACAACGCCAATGTCGGCGGAGGCGTGCTGGATCGGGCGGGGCAGGCGAGCCTCGTTCAGGGGCTCGCCGTGGTGACGCGGCCGGAAGAGATTGGGGAGATCGTCGTGACCGCCCGCGAAGGCGTCCCCATCTTCGTGCGTGACGTCGCCCGTATTGCGGAAGGACGCGAAATTCGGCGGGGCGCGGTAACCGCGGACGGACGGTCCGAAGTCGTGCTCGGGCTTGGATTCATGCTCATGGGGGAGAACAGCCGGGAGGTAACGCATCGGCTCAAAGTGCGCCTGGAGGAGGTCAAGAAGAGCCTGCCCACGGGGATCGCGGTCGAGACCGTCTATGACCGCACGCACCTGGTCGAGCGCGTGCTCCATACGGTCACCGAGAATCTATTCCTTGGCGCGATTCTCGTTGTCGCCGTTCTTTTCGGGTTCTTGGGCAACTGGCGCGCGGGGCTCATCGTGGCGTCGGCGATCCCGCTCTCGATGCTGTTTGCCTTCGACCTCATGGTGCGCGCCGGAGTGGCCGGAACGCTGATGAGCCTGGGAGCGATCGACTTCGGACTCATCGTCGACAGCTCCGTCATCATGGTCGAGAACTCCGTGCGCCGGTTGGGTGATGACACGTCGGGACGCAGCCACGCCGAGGTCGTACACGAAGCGGCCATAGAGGTGCGTCGCCCGACCATGTTCGGCGAGTTGATCATCATGGTCGTCTACCTTCCCATACTCGCGCTCGAGGGCGTCGAGGGAAAGCTCTTCCGGCCCATGGCGTTGACCGTCATCTTCGCCCTTCTCGGCTCTCTCATTCTCTCCCTGACCCTGATGCCCGCACTCTGCGCGACGTTCCTCAAACGCCGCGCCAGGCCGGAGGTATCGCTCGTTCGCCGACTCCGGGCGTGGTACCGACCGGCGCTGCTCTGGGCGTTGGCCCGTCCGAGGCGCATCCTTGGAGCCGCGATCGTTCTGGTCCTGGGCGCCTCGCTTCTCGCGACACGCCTCGGATCGGAGTTCGTGCCTCGCCTTCAGGAGGGGGCCATCGTGATCAACACGGTGCGGCTGGCCGGCGTCTCCGTGGACGAGTCGGCCCGGTACGGGCTCCACATCGAGCGACTGATCCTCGAGAAGTTTCCGGCGGAAGTGGAGCGGGTGTGGACCCGCACCGGATCTGCCGAGGTGGCCACGGATCCGATGGGCACCGAAGTGAGCGACGTCTTCATCACACTGAAGCCGCGCGCGGAATGGAAACGGGCGCGGACCCAGGACGAACTCGTGCTGCAGATGGAGAAGGAACTCTCCATTCTGCCGGCGATGCGCATGATCTTCACGCAGCCGATCGAGATGCGCGTGAACGAAATGGTGGCCGGCGTGCGCTCCGACGTCGGAATCAAGCTATTCGGAGACGACTTCGCCATGCTCAAGGCCAAGGCGCGGGAGATCGAGTCCATCGTCAGCGACCTTCCGGGCGCGGCCGATGTGCTCGCCGAGCAGGTGACGGGTCTGCCGGTCGTTCAGGTGGAGGTCGACCGCGCCGCGATTGCGCGGCACGGAATTCCAGCGCGCGAAGTGCTGGATGCCGTGGAGGCTTTGGGCCGGACGAAAGTCGGGGTTCTGCAGGAAGGGGAGCGACGGTTCCCCATCGCGGTGACATTGGAGGAGCGGTTTCGGAGCGACCCACTGGCCGTTGGAAGCATCCTCGTCACCTCGGCCGGTGGAGATCGAATTCCGCTGGGACAACTGGCAAGAATTCGCACGGTAGAAGGTCCGTCCACGATCAACCGAGAATGGGCGAAACGGAGAATCGTCGTGCAGGCCAACGTCCGTGGGCGCGATGTTGGAAGTTTTGTCGCGAGTGCGAGAAAGGAGATCGCGAGGCGGGTGCAACTGCCGCCCGGCTATTACATTCAGTTCGGTGGTCAGTTCGAGCACCTACAGCGTGCTCAAGCCCGATTGGCGATCGTCGTGCCCATGGCGCTCGGGCTCATCCTCCTTTTGCTATACCTCAGCTACCGTAGACTGTCGGACGTCATGAGGGTGTTCGTGGCCGTGCCCTTTGCGGTCGTCGGCGGAGTGCTGGCGCTCTGGCTGCGGGGACTGCCGTTCAGCATCGCGGCGGCGGTGGGCTTCATCGCGCTGTCGGGGGTAGCCGTCCTGAACTCCTTGGTGCTCGTGTCCACGATTCGGCAAAACATGGCCGCGGGCCTTCCGCGCCGCGACGCCATCGAGCAGGCGGCCGAGCGCCGCCTGCGGCCGGTGCTCATGACCGCGCTCGTGGCGAGCGTCGGCTTCATCCCCATGGCCGTGAATACCGGGATCGGGGCCGAAGTCCAGCGACCGCTTGCGACCGTCGTCATCGGGGGAGTGCTCTCGTCGACACTCCTGACCCTCTTCGTCTTGCCGGTCCTCTATGGCATTCGTCGTGAGCCCACCGTCGCTGAGACCGATTGCCACGGAGCGCCTGCGGCGGGGAGTTGAGCGTTTCGCCTCACCGTGGTCTGCTCCCCGATCCAGCAGGGAACCAGGAGAGTGAGGACCCGTAGAACAATCGCTCTCGCGCTATTTCCCCAATTGCACCCACCCCCAACCACGCTATACTCAACCACTTGCAAGTCGGCACAAGGCGCCCCGGGAGGTCTGCCCTCCTGGGGCTTCTCCTGGCGGCTGGCCAACGTTGGCGAGCGGTTGCCGTGACTGGCCAGCCTGACAATAGGGGCGACCGCAGCCGGTTCATTCTGTACTAGCCCCGACTGGCGGGGTTCGGAGGCATCCTTCCATTCGATCGATCGCGCCATGACGCTCACCGCGGGAACCCGCCTCGGCACCTATGAAATCCTAGGTCCCCTGGGAGCGGGGGGCATGGGCGAGGTCTATCGCGCGCGCGACTCCCGCCTGGAGCGCGACGTCGCCATCAAGGCGCTTCCGGCCGCCGTCGGGAACGATGCCGACCGCCTCGCCCGATTCCGGCGCGAGGCCAAGGTCGTCGCGCAGCTCAACCACGCCCACATCGCCCAAATCCACCAGCTCCTCGAACACGAGGGCGGGACGTATCTCGTTCTGGAATACGTGCCGGGGAACACGCTCGCCGAGACGATTCGGTCGCGCTCCGGCCTCGATACGGACGAAGCGCTGCGACTCGGCGCCCAGGTCGCGCGTGCGCTCGAGGCGGCGCACGCGCGCGGCGTGATTCACCGGGACCTGAAGCCCGGGAACATCATGGTCACGCCGGACGGGACGGCGAAGGTCCTCGACTTCGGGCTCGCGGTGCAGGCGGCGGCGACGAGCGGCGCCGAGAGCGGCACCCGCACGAGCACCGGCACGTCGAGCGGGGGCGTCCAGGGGACGCCGGGGTACATGGCGCCGGAGCAGGTGCGCGGGGAGGACGTGGACGCCAGGGCCGATATCTGGGCCTTCGGTTGCGTGCTGTACGAGGCGTTGGCAGGAGCGCCGGCGATTCGCGGGCGATCCCACGCGGAACTTCACGCGGCCACGCTTCACGCGGATCCGGATCTGGGCCGGCTTCCCGAGTCGCTCCCCGAGCCGGTGCGAGCGCTTCTCCGCCGGTGCCTCACGCGCGACCTGGCAAGCCGCCAGCAGTCGGTGGGGGACGCACGGCTGATCTTGCAGGAGGCGCTCGGCGCGGCGCCCGTTACTCCGGAAGTGCCCGAGCAGGCGCCGACCGCCAATCCCAACAACCTTCCGCGTGACACGAGCCACTTCATCGGCCGCCAGGTCCAGCTCGCGGAGTTGGAAGCGATCCTCGGAGAGAACGTGCTCCTGACCCTGACCGGGGCAGGCGGAAGCGGGAAGACACGCCTCTCCACGGAGCTTGGTCGGCGTGTGCTGGGCCAATTCAACGGCGGCGTCTGGCTCGC
>QJVW01000043.1 GCA_003235575.1 Candidatus Eiseniibacteriota bacterium
TCCGGGCACGGCGACCATGCCGCGTTCGCGGAACCAGGGCTCCAGGAAACGAAGCGCCTCGTCGGTGAGGCCGGAGATCATCACCGGGGTCGCGATCGGGCGGAGGCCCCCGCCGGCCTCCGGGTACGGTAGATCCTCCCCTCTCGCCAACCGGGAGGAGGCGGCGTCGTCCGGCGTCGGGAGCACGCCCAGGTCGAGATCCTCGCGATTGTCCGTCGGCGCGTCGTCCGCTGGCAGCAGATCGAGCATCTCCCCGATCGGCGTGATGCCGGCGAGGGGCTCCTTGAGGAATCCCCAGGTGTAGGAGAGGGCGCCGAGCAGGCGTCCGTCGACGTAGATGGGGCTACCGCTCATGCCCGCGATGATGCCCGTCTTCTCCAGCAAGGGGTTCTGCGCGCGGGCCATGATGAGCGAGGCGCCGGGCCGGTACTCGCGGAGGACGCCGAGAATGCTCACCGAGAAGGTGTCGATCCGCGTGCCCTGAAACACCGTATAGCCGATCCCGGTCATGCCGGGGCGAACGTCGGCCAGGGGCATGACGGGAACGCGGGGACGCTCCCGGGCCGCGACCGCGTCCACGGGGGACGCGCTCACGGCGAGCAGTGCGGTGGCGAAGATCGCGCGAAGGAAATGGCGATGGATCGGATGGATCATGCGTGGGGGCCGAGGATACGCGGCGGAACGCGCCAGGTCAACGCGCCCGACGCTCGGCTTGCGCGCGCCGGCGCCAGTCCGCGAGTTGTTCCATGGACTCGAGGGGCGTCATCTCCTCGAGTCGCGCCTCGGCGATCTCCTCGAAGAGCGCCTCGCGCTCCGCCTGGGACACGCCATCCTTGGGCGTCTCGTCCACGAACGGCACCGCCGTCTGGGCGACGCGCGGCGCGGCCCCGGCGGCGTGCTCGGCCTCCAGCCGCTGGAGCAGTTCCCGGGCGCGGTCGAGAACGGTCTCGGGGACGCCCGCGAGGTGCGCGACGTGAATGCCGTAGGAACGGTCGGCCTTTCCGGGGCCGATCTCGTGAAGGAACACGATCGTCCCATCCTTCTCCGATACCCGCACCGAACGGTTTCGGAGCCTGGGCAGGGTCGCCTCCAGTTCGGTCAGTTCGTGATAGTGCGTCGCGAACAGCGTGCGAGGGCCGCCCCCGGGCCGGTCGTGCAGCGACTCGGTGATCGCCCACGCGAGGCTCAGCCCGTCGTACGTGCTCGTTCCGCGGCCGATCTCGTCGAGCAGAACCAGACTTCGCGCTGTGGCCTGCCGGAGGATGGTGGCCGTCTCTTCCATTTCGACGAAGAAGGTCGAGGCGCCCCTCGCGATCTGGTCCGAGGCGCCGACCCGCGTGAAGATCCGATCGACCAGCCCGATCGTCGCCTCGTCGCAGGGCACGAACGACCCGATGTGCGCGAGGTAGACGCAGAGCCCGACCTGGCGCAGAAACGTCGACTTGCCCCCCATGTTGGGTCCGGTGATCAGCCACATCTGTTCTTGATCGGGATCGAGGGCCAGATCGTTGGGAACGAAAGCGCCGAGACCTAGGGCCCGCTCCACCATCGGATGGCGCGCCCGAACGAGGGAAAGCGTTCGGTCCTCGACGAGGCGGGGCCTCGTCCATCGCTCCCGCGCGGCCACGTCGCCCAGCGCCCGATAGACATCGAGCTCGGCGACGACGCGGGCGGCGGCACCCAGATCCTCCAGCGCCTGCGTCACCGTATCGCGTAGCCGAAGGAAGTGCGCGGCCTCGAGTCGGGCCGCCTCCAGGCTGGCGGCCTCGATGCGCTGCTCCATCCGGCGGAGCTCCGGCGTCACGAACCGTTCGGCATTGGTGAGTGTCTGCTTGCGGATGTAGTCGTCCGGCGTGCGACTCAGCTGGGACTTGGTGATCTCGATGTAGTACCCGAACACCCGGTTGTATCCGACCTTGAGATTCGGAATTCCGGTTCGCGCCCGCTCGCTCGCCTCGAGCGCCAGCACCAGGGCCCTCGCGTCCCCCGCGTCGCGACGGTGGACGTCGAGGTCCGGATCGAACCCCTCGCGGATGATTCCCCCCTGCGTGGCGGAGAGGGGCAGCTCCTCGCCGAGCGCGGCCTCCAACAATCCGGCCAGGGAGGAGAGATCCGGCAGCGCGTCGGCCCACGCTCCGAAGATCGTGTCGCGTCGGCCCTCGAGCAGGAGCCGAACGGCGGGGATCCTGCGCAGCGCGTCGCGCACCAGACCCAGATCGCGCGGGGTGGCGCGCCCGCCGCCCAGCAGTCCCAACGCCCGCTCCAAATCCGGGAAACGGTGGAGGCGATCGGCCGCCTCCGCGCGGAGCGGCGCCGAAGCGGCGAAGCACGCGGTACGGTCGAGCCGTGCCTCGAGCTGTTCGCGGTCCCCCATCGGAACTCGGAGGAGCGCGCGCAGCGCCCGGGCGCCCATCGAGGTCTCGGTCCGGTCCAGAAGCGCCAGGAGCGTGTGCTCGGGCCCGGCCGGCGATTCCAGAACTTCGAGGTTCTTCAGGGTCACGTCATCGGTGATCATCGGCGTGCCGTCCCGCAATGGGCGCACGTCCCGGAACTGAGGCAATCCCGACTTCTTCAGGGAACGCAGGTAGTCGAGGAGCGCGCCGGCGGCGCCCAGGCCCGGGCCGAGACCGGCGACCCCGAAGGCGTCGAGCCGTCGGACATCGAACTGCCGCTCGAGCGACTGGCGCCCCATCTCCGGATGGAACCGGGATCCGGGGAGGCTCGTGGCGCAGGCGCGGGCGAAGACGGGGCCGCTCGCGTGCGCGGGCGCCTCCACGCCTTCGGGAAGCAGCACTTCCCGCGCGGGAAACTCGACCGCCAGGGCGCTCAGCGCTTCCGACGAAACGTCGCCCGCCCTCAGCTCGCCGGTGGAGACTTCCGCGACCGCGACACCCCAGACGTCTCCGTCCGGGTAGAGCGCCACGATGTAGTTGCTCTCGGAAGCATGGAGAAGGCCGAGGCGCGTCAGGCTCCCGGGCGTTACGACTTCAATGATCTGCCGCTCGACGAGACCCTTGGCTTGGTCGGCCGATTCCATCTGCTCGGCGATCGCCACCGAGTAGCCCTGTTCGACTAGTTTCCGGAGATAGCCCTCGACGGCGTGGTGCGGCACGCCCGCCAGCGGCGTGGGATCCCGCTTCTTGTCCCGCGAGGTGAGCGTGATGCCGAGGACCTGGGAAGCGATGAGCGCGTCGTCGCCGAAGGTCTCGTAGAAGTCCCCCATCCGGAAGAAGAGGATGCTCCCGGGGTGTTCCGCCTTCAGGCGGCGATGCTGTTCGAGCATGGGGGTCGCGTCCACGTCTCCCCCTAGCGCGGCACGACGGTCGAGGAGAAGCCGCGCTCCCGCCGCAGCCGCTCGCCCAGGGCGCGCGCCTCGTCGCGCGTCGCGAACGAGCCCGCGCGCACGCGATAGATCGGCGGATCTTCGTTCCCCTGCTTGACGTTCACGTCGGCCACGCCGGCCGTGCGCAGGTCCCGCGCCAACGCGTCGGCCAGATCCCGCCGGGAAAAAGCCCCGATTTGCAGCGCGTAGCCTCCGCCGATGGGCAGCCCTCCGCCCGAGCCGCCGCCGGGCCGGATCCCGCGGTCGCGCACGCGCGTGGCTTCGTAGGATGTCGGGAATCGCTGCGCCACTTGGCGGAAGACGTTGGTCGCGTCGGATCCGCGGCCCATCCGCTCCAGGCACATGCCCATCGCGTACAGCGCCTGCGGCGCGTAGGCGCCCTGTGGATGCTTTTCCAGAAGCACGCGGAGCGCCTCGAGCGCCTTCGACGGTTTGCCCGCGTGCAAGGCCGCCTGCGACCACGCGAAGTAGAACGACTCTTCCTCCGCGGCGCCGCGGAGATCCGATTCGCAGGAGACCAGCAGCTGCAACGCGCCGTTCGCGTCCCCACGCCCAAGCTGCGCCAGTCCCCGCAACACCAGGGCCCGCCGCCCTACGTCGTCCTTTTCCACGCCGGGGGAGAAGATCGTCAGGAGCCGTTCCGCCTCTCCGTAGTCGCCTTCGACGTAGTGGAGGCGAGCCAGGGAGAGCGTGGCCTCGCGTCGATGCCGTCCGCGCGCGAACTCCGTCAGGTAGGCGTCGAACGCTTCCTGCTGTTTCTTTCCGTCCAAGAGGAGCGCGGCCTCGAGATACGCGACGTCGTCGGCCTTGTCCCGCGACAGAAGATCCGTATCGATCTCGGCGAGGATGGAACGTGCCTCGTCCATCCGGCCGGCGCCCATGGCGTCGAGGACCTGCGCGACGAGTTTCTCCTCCTCGGCGGATCGCTTTCCCTGGTTGGCTTTGGAGCGCGCCGCGGCCTTCGGCTTCGGGGTGTCCGTCGCGGACTTCCGGTTCGTGCGCGTGCTTCGCGGTTCGACGCGAAGGGCCCGATCCGCCCGCGGTTCCTTCTCGACGGAGGGCTCCTTCTGGAGGGCGCGCCCCTCGGTTCGCGGCGTGGCCCGGGCATGCGGCGCCGCCCCGTCGCCGCAGACAAGGAGGGCGAGAAGGGCGACGAACAGCACCCGCGGCGTCAGGCTACGGTTGGAAGCGGAATCCACGCGAGGCACGATGGGCAACGAGACCAGTATTCCTCCTGACGGCGGCCACAGCGGCCACATGCGATGTGCGTTTCCTCGTCGAGACCGCGCAATGCCGATTCTACCTCGTCCAGCGCCCCGGACAGATCGCCGCGCTGGCGTTGCACCTGGACGAGAAGGAGCCGCGCCGCCGCGGACGCGGGTTCGATCTCGAGCGCGCTCCGCAGGGTCCGCTCCGCCTCGTCCAGGTTCTCGCGCTTCAGGTGAAGGCGGGCGAGCGCGAGGTGGACGCGCGCATCGCGCGGATTGTGGCCCAGAAGCTCCTCGTACGTCTGCTCCATTTCCGAGAACCTGCCGCGCTCGAACTCCGCCGCCTCCAGCCGCCGGAGTACCAGGTGCGCGGCCTCCGGATGCGCGGTGGCCAAGCCCTTCCAGAGCAGAATCGCCCGCTCGGCGTGGCCGCTGGTGTAGTAGATGTCCCCCAGCCGCAATAGCGCCACCGGATGCTGCCGGTCCAGCTTCAGCGCCCCCTTGAAGCTCTTCTTCGCCTCCTCGACGGCTCCCTGGCGCAGGTGCATCTCGCCGATCGAGGCGCGATAGCGGGCCAGAATGCCCGAGGCGCGGCCCTCGTGCTGCTTGGCCAGCTCCGCGCGAATCTCGTACGCGCGCTCCCACTCTCCGGCGGCCTCGTACGCTTTCAGGATGACGCGCAGCGAATGCCCGGACTTCCGTTCCGCGTGGCGGAGTTCCGTCGCCGCCTCAAGCGCCTCGGCGATCCGGCCCGTGGCGATCAGGTCGAGCACCAGGCCCTCGCGGATCGCGCGGGCCCTGGACGGCGAGTGCCCCGCCCTGGCCATCAGTTCCCGGTGAATCCGATACGCCCGGACCGCTTCGCCTTTTTCGCGAAGCAAGTTCCCTAAGTGTATGTAGGCGTCAACGTTGTTGCTGTCGAGGCGTACGGCGTCCGCGAAGGCGTGGATCGCCTCGTCGCGGTCCCCCGCCAGAAGCGCCACGAGCGCGCGCTCATACGGAGAGTCGGTGGGGACCTTGGGACCGGACGTGTCCCGGGAGAGAATCCAGGCCGCGTACCCGATCGCCCCGAGTACCCCCGCCACGGCCAGGACGGCGAGGACGTCTGGCATCAGCGGGGCTCACCGGACTCGCCCAATCCGAGATCCTCGATCGGGAGATTCCGCAATTGCTCCAATTCCCGCTTCAGATCCTTGGATTCCCGCTCCAGCCGGGCTTGGTCCGCGCGAATGCGGATCGCGTGAACGACGCTGGCCAGGAGCGCGGCGATGGTGCCGGCGATGAACGCCCCGAACATCGCGACGACGAGATTGAGGTCGCGGAACACGAGGCCCCCGGGCAGCTGCAGGAGGGCCACCTGTTGCTCCCAGTTCAGGTACGAGAACCAGAAGATCAGGCAAAGCACGACGATCCAGACGATGTTGCGCAAGAACCACATGACGCCCTCCCGGCGCTACCCTCGAACAGGGCCAGAACGCTCAGAATGCCACCCGCGGCGAGGTGGGTCAACCCGACGCGGCGACGCCCCGCAACTCCTCCCCCGCGCTCTCGAGAATCCGGACGGGGGTGATCGTCGCGCCGGGGTGCATGCCGACGACGCGAACGGGTGCGTAGACGTCGCTGGCGCCCCGCCAGCCGCCGGTTCCCCTTCGGCCCTGCTCGGGCACGCATGGGAGCACCGAGCCGACCAACGTGGCGTGGAAGGCGTTCCGCATCTCCTCGCCGATCCGGCGCAGACGCTCGGATCGCTGCCGGGCGACGGGCGGCGGGGGCGCGGGCTCCCCGCGCTCCGAGACGGTGCCCGGCCGAGGCGAGTAGCGGAAGACGTGCAGGTACGTGAGCGGAAGGGACCGCACGAACGAAACCGTCTCCTCGAACTCGGCGTCCCCTTCGCCGGGATACCCGACGATGACGTCGGCGCCGATTCCCATCGGTCCGTGGAGGGCGGCGCGCTCCACGAGCCGGGCGTACGCCCATGGCTCGTACGCACGACGCATGGAGCGGAGGATCCGCGCGGATCCGCTTTGGAGCGGAAGGTGGAGGTGGCGGCAGAGCCTCGGCTCCGTGTCGAACAGGTCCAGGAGGTCCTCGGGCACATGGTTGGGCTCGATCGAGGAGAGGCGAACGCGGTGTGTCGTTCCGAGCGCGAGCAGGGCGTGGACGACGTCCGTCAAACGGGGGCGCTCCGGCCGATCGGCTCCATAGGAGCCCAGGTCCGCCCCCGTCAGGACGAGTTCGCGGAATCCGGCATCCAGAAGGCGGCGCGCCTGTTCGACGACGACGGCGACCGGAAGGCTCCGCGCGCGGCCGCGCACGTACGGCACGATGCAGTACGTGCAGAAGGAGTCGCACCCATCCTGGATCTTGAGCAGCGCCCGCGCGCGGCCGAACCGGAGCGGCGTCGCGTCGACGATGCCGCGACGCGCCCTGGCGGGCGAAACGGCCACGTCCGTCCCGGGAGGTTCTCCCGGAGCGTCCGGTTCCGTTTGGCCGGAGACCGGCAGCCAGTCCGCGATCCGATCGCGTTCGGCCGTGCCGAGGACCAAGGAGACGCCCGGAAGCGCGCGGAGTTCCTCCGGAGCGCGCTGCGCGTAGCAGCCGGTCACCACGATGCGCGCGCCTGGCCGCGACCGGGCGACCCGGCGCACCAGCTGCCGCGACTCCTGGTCCGCGCGCCGCGTGACGGTGCACGTGTTCACCACCACGACGTCCGCCGACTCCCCCGCCGTGGCGGCGCGCCAGCCGGCCCGCTCCAGGTCATCGCTCATGGCGGCCGTATCGTGTTGATTCAGCCGGCAACCCAGGGTCACAAACGAAACCCGGGGAGCGGTGTTTCGCTCCCCGGGCGGTGTCTTCTTCGTGCCTCCCACGCGCGGACTACGAGGACGCTTCGTCCTCGCCCACCGGGGCCGGGGCTTGCTGCTCCTCGGTCGCGGCTCCCTCTTCGGGCTCCTGCGGGTTCGGCTTGTACTTCTCGGCGAACGCTTCCTGCGTCGCCGCGTCCTGATCGGCCAGCCAGGCCCGTGCGCTCAGGATGATCCGGTGCGCCTGGGCGTCCACCCGGGTCACCTTCACGTCCAGCTCGTCGCCCGGCTTGAAGCTGTCGGACGGCTTCTTCAGTCCCTCGATGCCGAGCTGCGACAGCGGGATGAAGCCTTCGATGCCGTCCTCCAAGTCGACGATGGCGCCGCGATCCAGCAGGCGAACCACCTTCCCCTTGCCCAGCATGTCGGGGAGGTAGCGCTCGGCCAGCTGCGGCCACGGATCCTCGGAAACCTGCTTCAGTCCGAGGGAAATGCGCCGCGCGTCCTTGTCGATGGCCAGGACGATGATGTCGATCTTGTCGCCCTTCTTGAGCAGTTCGCTGGGGTGGGAGACACGACGCGTCCACGACATGTCGCTGATGTGGACCAGCCCGTCGATCCCCTCCTCGATCTCCACGAAGGCGCCGAAGTTGGTCAGGTTGCGGACCTTCCCCTGCAGCCGGGTGCCGATCGGGAACCGCTCGTCCAGCGTGAGCCACGGATCCGGCTCGGTCTGCTTCAGGCCCAAGGAGATCTTCTCGTTCTCCTTGTCGATCTTCAGGACCATTGTCTCCACCTCGTCCGCGATCGCGACGACCTTGGACGGATGGCGGACGTGACGCGTCCACGACATCTCGGAGATGTGGATCAGGCCCTCGATACCCTTCTCCAGTTCGACGAACGCGCCGTAGTCGGTGATGCTGACCACGCGGCCGTTGACCTTGGTCCCGACCGTGTAGCGCTTGTCCACGTCCTCCCAGGGATAGGGCGTGAGCTGCTTCATGCCGAGGGAGATGCGCTCCTTCTCGGGATCGAACGAGAGGACCTTGACCTTGATCTTCTCGCCGATGGACACCAGTTCCGACGGGTGGCTGACGCGGCCCCACGACATATCCGTGATGTGCAGCAGGCCGTCGATGCCGCCCAAGTCGACGAAGGCGCCGAAGTCCGTGATGTTCTTCACCACGCCCTCGCGAATCTGGTCCTTGGCCAGCTCCTGGATGATCTCGCTCTTCTGCTTCGCGCGATGCTCTTCCAGGACCGACCGGCGCGACACCACGATGTTCCGGCGCCGCTTGTTCAGCTTGATGATCTTGAATTCCATCGACTGCCCGATGATGGCGTCGACGTTCTGGACCTGGCGCAGGGCGATCTGGGAGCCGGGAAGGAACGCTTCCACCCCGTACAGATCGACCACGACGCCGCCCTTGATCTTTCGAACCAGGCGACCCTCCACCAACTCGCCCTTGTCCGCCGCGCTCTTCACGCGATCCCAGACCTTCACGAAGTCGGCGCGCTGCTTGGAGAGAACGACCAGGCCGTCTTGATTTTCGGTCTTCTCGAGGAAGACCTCGATTTCGTCGCCGACCTTCACGCCTTCCAGGTCCGGAAATTCCTCGACCGGGATGACGCCTTCGGATTTGAAGCCGACGTCGACCGTTACTTCCTTGTCGTCGATCTTGAGCACGCGCCCACGAACGATCTCGCCTTCTTCGATGTCCTGGAGCGACTGCTCATACAGCTGCAGCCACTGCCCCATCGCGCTGGGCTCCTCGTCCGGATCGAGCGTGCCCACGGCCATGTTGGCCTCGGCCTCCTCCGGGTCCTGATTCACGAAACGCGTTGTGCTGCGACGCTTCCTGGGCTTTGCCTCGGAATCCGCGTCGTCCACCCCGTCGTCCCGTACTTCCGTTTCCTCGTCTTGCCGTCGAACCATGTGCGTTGTGATGCCTCCTGCTTCTATGAAATGTGGCCCGATATCCGGGCCGGTGCTGCCGTCGTTAGGCGGTCGTGGCCGCCGGCTCCATCTGCGTGAGCCGATCCACCACTTCCGCGATCACCTCGTCCGGCGTCGACGCTCCGGCGGAGACGCCCACGCGGCGGACCCCCGCGAACCACGCCGGGTCCAGTTCGGCCGCCGACTCGATCTGCACCACGCGGTCGTTCACCTTGCGGCAAACCTCCGCCAACTGCGCGGTATTGGCGCTCAGCCGGCCGCCGACGATCACCATCGCGTCCACGTCCGGCGCCAGTTCCACCGCCGTTTTCTGCATCGCCGTCGTGGCGCCGCAGAGCGTATTGAAGACGCGGACTTCCTTGCTCCGCTTCAGGAGCGCGCCCACGACTTCCTGCACGTGCAGGATCGAGTGCGTCGTCTGAAACACGACGCCGAGCCGGCCGATGAACTTGAGGGCCTCGGCCTCCGCGATCGTGTTGAGCACGATCGCCTTGCCCCCGGTGTGGGCCACGATGCCCACCACCTCGGGATGCTTGGCGTCGCCGATGACGACGACCTTGTAGCCGTCCTCGATCAGCTTCGCCGCGTACCACTGGGCCTTCGTGACGAACGGGCAGGTGGTGTCGACCACCTTCAGCCCCTTCGCCTCGACCCCCTCCTTCACCGAGGGACCCACGCCATGCGAACGGATCACCACCGTCGCGCCGGGCGTGATGTCCTCCAGGGACTCGGCGACGCGCAAGCCGCGCTTCTGAAACGAGCCGACGACCTGCGGATTGTGGATCAAGGGCCCCAGAGCCTGCACCTGGCCCTCCGCCCCGTCCAGCGTCTCGTTCGCCATCTTGATCGCACGCTTCACGCCGAAACAGAACCCGGCGTTGTCGGCTACGATCACGTCCATTCGATCTCCGTTTCGTTGGGGCATCTAGAGCGCGCCGATTTCGGCCATGATGCGGCGGGCGTAGGCGCGTTCCCCTTCTCGGCCGCCGGCGTCCCCCGTCGGCGGCATCATCGGCGAGCCGAACACGATCCGCACCTCGCCTTGACGGAGCATGGAGCGCCGGATCTGCCGAGACCCGGTGATGCGTGCCGGGACGACTGGAGACCGCGTCTGGGCCGCCAGCCGAGCGATGCCCGACTTCGGCGGCAAAAAGGCTCCGGTCTTGCTTCGGGTCCCCTCAGGGAAGATCACCACGGCGCCGCCGGCTGCCAGAATGTCCTCGGCGCCGCGCAATCCGCGGCGCGCGGCGGCACCTCGTTGAATCGGGATCGAATTATACCCGCTTAGGATAGCCCCGAATAGCCGATTCTGAAAGAGCTCCGCCTTGGCTACGAAATAGGCGTTTCGGGGAATGACCGCTCCGACAAGCGGGGGGTCCCAGAACGAGATGTGATTGCAGGCCACGATCAGGGGGCCGGCGCGCGGAAGGTGATCGGTGCCCTCCACCCGGAACTTGAGGAAAAGCCGGGCGAACCAGAGCACGAAGTCGTGGCCGAAGCGGAAGAACGCGGTCATCCGCCCAGGGCCCGCCTGAGCAAGCCTCGCCCAGTGGGTGGCCAGGTCGACCTGCGCCTCCAGCGTCAATTCCGTGGTGTCGAGGGGAATGGCGTCCGGGGCCGGACGGAGGGGGCTGGCCGCGCGCTCCTCGTCGCGGCGGTCGCGCTCGCGGATCAACGCCTCGGTCGCGGCGACGTCGATGGTCTCGCCCCTGGCGATCGCATCCTGGTGCCGCCTGCGGGCACGCGCCTCGACGGACGCGGTGAGAAAGATCTTCAGATCGGCCCGGGGGAACACAACGGTTCCGATGTCGCGTCCCTCCATTACGATGCCCGGCGGGGCGGCCATGGTGCGCTGGACGCGCACGAGCGCGGCGCGGACGCCGGCATGCACGGCCACGCGCGACGCGGCATCCCCCGCCTGGACGCTGCGAATGTGGGCCTCCAGGGGCTCCCCGTCCGCCGTCAGGCCCTCCGGCGTGGCTTCCAGTTTCGTGCGCCGAATCAGCGCCAGGAGGGCCGCCTCGTCGTCGAGCGGCGTTTTCGCGCGAACGGCGAGCCAGGCCACCGCGCGATACATCGCGCCGGAATCGACGTGGCGGATGCCGAGATGCTTCGCCACCGCCCGCGCGGTGACGCTCTTCCCGGCGCCCGCGGGGCCGTCGATGGCGAGTACGAAGGGCTTCACCGCGCCAGCCTCCGGAGCCGGGACAGAAAGTGGGGGTCGGACACGGCGATCGCCCCGTCGTCGTCGATCCGGACGCCGCGGCGCGCCCGAAGTCCCGCCACCAGAAAGGCCATCGCGATGCGGTGGTCGCCCCGCGTCTCCACGTCCCCACCCTCCAGGCCGCCCCCGCCGACAATTCGCCATCCGTCCGGCCGCGGATCCACGGTTCCCCCCGCCGCGCGGAGCGCCTCGGCGACCGCCTCGATGCGATCCGATTCCTTCAGGCGCAATTCCCCGGCGCCCGTGATCTCGCTCTCGCCGCGCGCGAACGCCGCGAGGACGGCGAGAAGCGGCAGTTCGTCGATCAGGCCGGGCACCTCCGCCGCGCCGATCGAAATCGGACGAAGGGTGCCCGCGCGGACGCGAATGTCGGCGAGCGGCTCGGCCCCTGCGGCTCGTTCATTCTCGAAGGTCACCTGGGCGCCCATGGACGCGAGGAGGTCGAAGAAGGCGCGGCGGGTGGGGTTCACGCTCACGCCCCGGAGCCACACGTCCGATCGTGGAACCAGCGCGGCGGCCGCGCCCAGAAAGGCCGCGGCGGAGGGGTCCCCCGGCACGTCGATGTCGGCGGCATGGAGCGGGGCGCTTCCCTCCACGCGTACCGATCCTCCCTCCCGGGTGATTCGCGCGCCGAAGGCGGGAAGCATTCGCTCGGTGTGGTCCCGCGTCGGGACCTCCTCGCGCACGATCGACGGCCCCTCCGCCTGGATGGCGGCGAGGAGGAGCGCGCTCTTCACCTGGGCGCTGGGGACATCCGTGGCCACCGTCGCCCCGGACAGCCGCCGGCCGCGGATCACCACGGGGGGGAGACGGCCCCCTTCCCGCGCGGAGATGTCGGCGCCGAACGCCGCCAGCGGTCTGAGGACGCGATCGACGGGTCGCCGGCGAAGCGACGCGTCGCCGGTCAGGACCGACTGGATCGGCTGGGCGGCGAGAAGTCCCGTGGCGAGTCGAAGCGCGGTCCCCGAATTCCGGGCGTCGAGGACGCGGTCGCACTCGCGGAGCGCGCCGCCCCCCAGGAGCAGGCATCCATCGCGATCGCGCCGCACCTGCGTGCCGAGGGCGCGAACCATGCGGAGCGCCGCGGACGCATCGGCGCCGGGGTTGGCGTTTCGAATCCTGGTCGGACCCGGAGCCAGCGCCCCCAGGAAAATGGCGCGCTGGGTGATCGACTTGTCCCCGGGCAGCGTGGCTTCCCCGCGGAGGGCGCGGCCGGGCCGTACGGCGGCGCGGCTCACGCGAGGCTGCGGAGCGATTCGATCAGTCGTTCGTTTTCGAGGCCCGACCCGATGCTGATGCGCGCGTATTCGGGCGAGAGGCCGAACGACGTCATGGGGCGAATGATCACGCCGTGGCGTTCGAGGGTGCGCGCGGCGTCGACGGAGGAACGCGGGAACCGGGCGAGGACGAAGTTCGTCCAGGACGGGGTCAGCTCGATGCCGAGCGGGGGAATCTCCCGGTGGAACAACTCGAGGCCTTCCTGAACCAGCGCGCGGCTCCGCGTGATCTGCTCCGTATCCTGAAGACTTGCCTGGGCCGCCGCCTGCGCGACACTCGTCACGTTGAACGGCAGTCGCACGCGATGGACCAGCCCCGCGAGATCGGTCGGGAAGAAACCGTACCCGACGCGTAGGCCGGCCAGCGCGTAGACCTTCGAGAAGGTCCGCAGCACCGCGACGCGGTGGCCGCGCCGCAGGTAGTCGAGCCCGTTCGGGTACTCGGGGTCGGTCACGTATTCGAAGTACGCCTCGTCGAGAATGGTGACGATGTGCTCCGGCACGTGCCGGAAGTAGTCGTCCATCGCGCGCCGGCGCACGATCGTCCCGGTGGGATTGTCGGGATTGGAGAAGTAGACGAGCCGCGTCTTGTCGGTGATCGCGGCCAGCATCGCGGCGGGGTCGTGGAACATGCCCTTCCCCGGGACGCGCACCAGGGTGCCGCCCGCCACCTTCACGGCTACGGCGAACATGACGAAGGCGGGATGCGACATGATCGCTTCGTCGCCCGGGCCCAGATGAATTCGGCAGAGGACGTCGATCAGATCGTTCGAACCCGAGCCGACGGCGATCGACTCGAAGGGCATCCCCCAGGCCGAGGCGAGCGCCTCCCGAAGGTAGAACGACCCTCCGTCGGGGTATCGATTCACGCCGTGGATGGCCGCCTGCATGGCCGCGATGGCAAGCGGAGACGGCCCGAGCGGATTCTCGTTCGAGGCGAGTTTGACCGCTCCGGAAATGCCGAGCTCCCGCTCCAGTTCCTCGACGGGCTTCCCGGGAACGTAGGGCTGCAGGGATCGGATTTCGGGGCGGACGCTGTCGGTCACGCGCACACTCATCGGTTCGTTGGCCCAAGGCGCAGAGCCGGGGGCCGTTCGCAGTCTATCACCGTGCGCCTCGCGGGGAAAGCCGCCCGCCTCGGGGTATCGCGCCCCGCCGGAGCGCGGCGATTTCGGCCGACTCCAGGCGCCGCACGAGGCCCCGGCGCAGGCCGCCGAGGACGACGGGCCCGAAGGCGACTCGTTGCAGGCGGCGCACGACCAACCCGGCCTGCTTGGCCAGGATACGAATCTCCCGCTTCTTTCCCTCGCGAAGGTCGATGCGCAGGATGCCCTGTCCCCGCTCGGTCCCCTCGACCGTCACGCGATCGGGAACGACCGTTTCCCCTTCGACGACCGCGCCGGCGCGCAGCAGCCGTAGCCGGGCGGTGTCGGGCGCCGGCGCCACCCACACGCGGTACTCGCGCCGAAGGGCCGAGCGGGGATGCAGGAGCGCTTCGGACAGCGTGCCGTCGTCCGTCAGGAGGAGCAGCCCCTCGGACTCGAGATCGAGCCTGCCCACGGGGTGCAGCCCCGCCGCGCG
Organism: Candidatus Eiseniibacteriota bacterium; assembly: GCA_003235575.1. Taxonomy (GTDB): domain Bacteria; phylum Eisenbacteria; class RBG-16-71-46; order SZUA-252; family SZUA-252; genus SZUA-252. Next base: position 14,395 of record QJVW01000043.1, read on the forward strand.
GGCGCCCAGCAGATCGTAGATCGTCGGATTGCCGCCTTGCCCGCGCCGGCTGACGAGGACGCCGGGCGGCTTGTTGTAGGCGAGCCAGCGTGGCTCGGCGGGGAGACGCACCAGGCGGCCGCCGAGCGTGATTCGATCCCGGTCCGGATCGATGGGATGGCCGAAACCACGAGGCGGTTCGCCGTTGATCGTGACGCGGCCGTCACGAATCCAGCCGTCGGCCTCGCGGCGGGAACCGCCGGCGGCGCGGGCGAGAAAGAGGTTAAGTCGCAACCTCGGGCGCGCCCGTCTCGACGGGCGCGGCGGGGTCCGCCTCGCCCTCCCCGTCGGAAGTCGGCGTACCGCTCCCCTCGGTCGTCGCGGCGACGGCGTCGGCGTCCGACAATTCCATCTGCGCGCGCTCCCGCTCTTCCAGGATGCTTCCCAGTTCCTTCAACTCCGGAAGGTCGGTGAGATCGTTGATCCCCATGTATTGGAGGAATTCGGGCGACGTCGCGTAGAGGAGCGGGCGGCCGACTCCCTTCGAGCGGCCGGCGATGAGGACGAGGTTCCGCTCCAGGAGCGTGTGCAGCGAGCCGCTGGAGTCGACGCCTCGGATCGAATCGATTTCGGTTTTGGTGATCGGCTGCTTGTAGGCCACGATCGCAAGCGTCTCGAGTCCGGCGCGCGAGAGGCGCACCTTCCGACGCGACCGGAGCATCCGCTCGATCCACGGGGCGCATTCCCGGCGCGAGAGGAGTTGAAATCCGCCGGCGATTTCGACGAGGGCCACGCCGCGGTTGTCCTCCTGGAGCTCGACGGCCAGTTCGTCCAGCAGGGTGCGCACCTCGGCGGCCTCGGGGCCCGCCAAGACCTCCGTGAGGGTCGACAGCCCGATGGGTGCGTCGCTCGCGAACAGGAGCGCCTCTAGGATCTGTTTCGGTTCCGGCATGGTCTACTCCTCGCGAGACGCGTCCTCGATCGCCGGCGTCGCCGGCGACTCGGGGCACCATTCCAGGTAGATCGGACCGAAAAGCTCCTCCTGCGCGGCCCGAACGCTCCCCAGCTTCAAGAGCTCCAGCAAGCCCAGAAACGCCGTGATCTTCTCGATGCGCGTGACGAAGAGATCGAGCGACTCCTCGAAGAGGATGCGGCCACGCGTTCGTAGCGTCTCCCGAAGCAGCGACATCGCCTCTTCGATCCGCATCGATTCCGCCTGTATCGTGTGAATCACCGGGGGCGCCTGTCGCGCCAGGGCGCCCTTCAGCGCGTCGAGCAGCCGGAACAGGCTTACCGGTAGCAGCTCGCTCGCGTCCGGGTCCTCCAGTTGCGCGGGCGCGCCGCGGTCGAACTGCAGTCGTCGCTCGGCCTCCAGCCGCTCCAGATCCCGGGCCGCCTCCTTGAACCGGCGGTACTCGAGGAGCTGCCGCACCAATCCTTCGCGCGGATCCTCTTCCTCCGTCTCCTCGATGACCGGTGGCAGCAGCATCCGCGCTTTGATGCGCATCAGCGTCGCCGCCATGACCAGGAACTCCCCCGCCACCTCCAGGTCCAGCTCGCGCATGAGATCGAGCATTTCCAGGTACTGGCGGGTGATCTTCGCGATCGGGATATCGGTGATTTCGAGTTCGTTTTGCTGGATGAGGTGCAGCAGGAGATCGAGCGGGCCCTCGAAGGCCGGAAGCTGCACGCGGATGCCCCGGCGCGGCGTCATTCCCTCCGCGTCGGCGTCACCGCGCGCGGCGCTCGGGCCGGAATCGGGGGCCGTGGCCTCCGCCGTCTCGTCCGCCGCGATCACGGCCTCCGCGTGCTTCGGGTCCTCGCTCATCCGATCTTCATCGCCTCCCGAACCTGCTTCATCGTGTCCTGGGCCACGGCGCGCGCCTTCTCCTCGCCGTAGCGAAGCGCCTCGCGCACGCGCTCCGGGTGCGCTTCCAATTCCCGACGGCGCTCCCGGATCGGCTCCAGCGCCTTCGCGACGATCTCGGCCAGCGCGCGCTTGTCCGCGACGCATCCCAGGCGTCCCGCGCGGCAGTCGGTCGCGACCGCTTCGGCCCCTTCCGGATGGAAGGCCCGATGATACGCGAAGACGACGCAGCCGTCAGGATTTCCGGGATCGTCCTTTCGGATCTTCTTGGGGTCCGTGTAGGCGGTCCGCACCTTCGCCTCGATCTCTTCGCGGCTGTCCGCCAAGAGAATCGTGTTCCCCATCGACTTGCTCATCCGCTTGCCGTCCAGTCCCGGAACTCTGGGAAAATGGGTCAGCTTGGGCTCCGGCACGGGAAAGACCTCGCCGTAGAGCGTGTTGAAGCGCCGCGCGATCTCGCGCGTCATCTCCACGTGCGGCACTTGGTCCTCGCCGACCGGCACCCAGGTTCCCTTGTAGAGCAGAATGTCCGCGGCCTGCAATACCGGATACCCCAGGTGGCCGTACGTCACGGTTCCTTCCAAATCGAGGTCGCGGACCTGTTCCTTGACCGTCGGATTCCGCTCCAGGCGGCTCACCGTGACGAGCATCGAGAAGAGCAGGTGAAGTTCGGCGTGCTCCTTCACCCGCGATTGAACGAAGCAGGGGCTCCGTTCCGGGTCGATGCCCGCCGCGATCCAGTCGGTCACCATCTCCAGGGTGTTCGGTTCGATCTCGGCGGTGTGCTCGTAGTCGGTCGTGAGGACGTGCCAGTCCGCGACCATGTGGAACGACTCGCACGTCTTCTGCATGGCGACCCAGTTCTGCAGGGCGCCCAGGTAGTTCCCCAGATGCAGCCGTCCGGTGGGGCGCATGCCGCTCAGGATGCGCTGGCGCTTCGGGGCGGCGGCCGTCACAGCAGACCTCCCGTGAAGAGCCCGCCGAGCGTCCAGACGAACGGCAGGATCAGGTAGCCCACGATGCTCACGCCGGTGAAGTACCCGATGGCGATCACCGCGAGGAGCACGATGGGGCCGAAGCGCTCGTAGGATGCGTACCGGGCCGCCGCGTTCGGCGGCAGGAGCCCGGTCAGGACGCGTGAACCATCGAGCGGGAAGATCGGAATCATATTGAACGTGGCCAGGATCAGGTTCAGGTAGACGCTCAGGCGAACCATGTGCACCAGCGCGCCCACGGCGGGGCCTCCCCCGCCCAGCGGCAGGGTGGCCAGAATGCGCAGGAGGGTACCGAACAGTAGGGCCAGAATCACGTTCGAAACGGGGCCCGCCAGCGCGATCCACATCATGTCGCGCCGGGGCTGGCGCAGATAGCGGACGTCGACGGGCACCGGCTTCGCCCACCCGAAGTGCGGCGGGATGAGCATGAGAAGCGATCCGATGGGATCGAGATGGGAAATCGGATTCAGCGTCAGGCGCCCCAACAGCCTCGCCGTGGGGTCGCCGAGGCGCATCGCCGCGTACCCATGGCTGAATTCGTGGATCGTCAGCGCGAAGAGCAGCGGGGGGATGAGTAACAGCAGCTGCGTGGGGTTGCTCAGCACCCGTCGAGGCTCCCGGGAACGGCGGAGGACGCCGGCCGGGTCCTAGGACCCGTCGTCACCGGCGGCGGGCAGCGGCGGGCCGAGGCGAACTTCACACGAATGAGAGAACCAGCGCTCGGCGGCGGCTCGAACATCCTCGGGTGTGAGGCGCAGGAGCGCCTCTTCGAATACGCGGGCGTAGTCGGTGGGAAGCCCCTGACACACCCAGCGTGAGACGTTTCGGGCGCGGACGATCGGTTCGCCCTGCTTGAACATGAACCCGTTTTGCACGCGCTTCAGCTGCACCGTCCATTCGCCCTTGTCGAGCGGCGTGGTCCTCAAACGCTGGATCACCGAAATCGTGGTGTCCCTGGCCGCGGCGAATCGCTCGGACGTGGCGCCGAAGTAGGCCGCGATGGATCCGCGGACCGGAAAGAGCGTGAAGAGAATTCCCGGCGAGACCGCATCGTCGCGCACCAGCATCCAGTAGGTGATGGGCGAGCGGTCCTCCGACCGGAGATAGGAATCGACCATGGTGAACGCGGGGTAATCGGCATCCAGGTAGCCCGGCGCGGGATACCCGAAGACGAACGCCTGCGCCTGCCACGGCATCTCCTTGACGATCGTCGTGTCGGCGGCAAGCGGCGTCGGCTCCGGCCCCGCGGGCTCCGGCGCCGGTCCCCGCTCCGCCTCGGAGAACAGTTTCTCCAGGTGCGCGAGCATCTTCTTCCCGTCGAGGTTGCCGACGAAGACGACGGTGAGGTTGTTCCCCACGGCGACACGCTTGTGGAAATCGACCAGGTCGGAGCGCCGCAGGCGTGACAACGCCGGGACGGTCCCCTGAAGGTGCCGCGCGTAGGGCGTTCCCGCGAACATGGTCTTCAGGAATTCGCCGTACGCGGCGGGGAGCGGGCTCTCGTAGGCGTACGATGCTTCCTCGATCGCCCTCCCGCGCTCCGCCTCGAAGGTCGTGTCCGGAAGCGAGGGGTGCAGCACGACGTCCGCCAGAAGGGACGCCGCCCCGTAGGCGTGCTCCCGATCGGTCTCCACGGTGAACTGCCCCACGTCCGCCCCGACGCCGCCGTCAAGCTTCGCGTTGTTGCCCCGCAGACGGACGTAGTAGTCCGAGGCGCTGGACTTCGTCGTCCCCGCGAGCATCGTGCGCAAGAGGACGTGCCCGATCCCCGACTCCTCCTCGCGCTCGAACCGGTTCCCCATCCGCGCCGAAACGACGCCGGCCACGAAGTACTGGGCGCGGTTCTCCTGGACGATGATCCGCACGCCGTTCTTCAGGGTCTTGTCGAGGAAGGGCTGCCCGCCGTCGTAAGCGGGGACGCGGGGTCTCTCCGGAAGGCTGTCGGGCACGACGCGTTCCTGCGCCCCGGCCCGTGCCGCGAATACCTGCACGGCTGCAATGGTGACGATGGCCAACGTGCGGGCGCTCAGGGCCAGGCGGCCCCTGCGGGAGGCGGTCATGTGCATATCGGAACAAGGCTAACAGATTTCATTGCAACGCGTCAACGACGCCCCGCTGGATTTCGTCGGTAGGGACGGGCCGGTGTTCCATTTGGGACACAGCCGAAAAATGGCTCGTATGGGCGTCAAGTCTCCTCCGAAAAGGGCCGATGAATTTTGAAAGGCCGGGGGGCCTTTTGCACCCATCGTGAGGTGGCTCACATGAACTCATACCCCGCGCGCCCGCGCTGTCTCCGGCGTGGTGCGTACATTGCGATCCTGAGTGGTCTCCTCGCCCTCGACATGGCGCTGGCGCCCTGCGGGGCCGCCGCGCCGGACGAGGACGATCGGACCGCCCTCGTGGCCGAGTTCAACCAGATCTGCTCGGAGCTGACGGAAGCGCGAGCGCGCCTGGGCTCGGGTGCCATGCAGGACGATGCGTTCGCCGATGTGGTGCTCGATCTCTTCGTCCGGGCGGACAGCCTGGCCCACCAGCTTCCTCCGGGAGGGTGGATCCAAGGGTCGCGGTCCAGCCAGGCCTTCGGCCTGTCGCGGGCCCTTCGGTATCTTGTGGAGGCGCTCCGGGAGAACTACGTGGGGATCGCCGCGCGAGACGGCGTACACTTCGTCGAGGCGGATCGCTCGTATCAGGCCGCGGTCGCGTGGCGCTCCGGTTTCGAAGTCGCCACGGCGTCCGCGGTTCGTTGAAGGCAAGTGGAGCTGACGAGGATCGAACTCGTGACCTCTTGACTGCCAGTCAAGCGCTCTCCCAGCTGAGCTACAGCCCCGTGCGGCGTGGAACCGGAAAACGGTACGACGCCACCCCGCGCGGCGTCAACCCGCATCGCATACGCATTTCACGGAGGAGATGCTCGTGACCTTGTCGCCGCGCCCGTTTCAAGGACGCCGCTACCACTTCAGCGGCGTCGGCGGCAGCGGCATGGCCCCCCTCGCGCTCCTGGCCGCGGCGCTCGGCGCCGACGTGTCCGGCTCGGATCGAAATCGAGATCGTGCCGTCGCGCTTCCCGTCTTCGACCATCTCGAGCGGGGCGGCATTCGCCTCGTGCCGCAAGACGGCTCCGGCGTCGTGTCGGGACTGGACGCCGTCGTCTACTCCACGGCCGTCGAGCGCTCGAACCCGGACATCCGTCGCGCGGACGAGACGGGAACGCCCCTGATCCGCCGGGGCAGCTTCCTGGCGTCGATCGCCGCCACGCGCCGCACGATCGCCGTGGCCGGCACCAGCGGAAAATCGACCGTGACGGCCATGACGGCCCACGTGCTGTGGGCGTGCGGCGCCGATCCGTCCTTTCTGGGCGGTGGAGCGGCCGTGGATCTCGCCGACGCGATTCCGCCCGGCAGCCTTCGCCTCGGGAGCAGCGATTGGTTCGTCGTCGAGACCGACGAGAGCGACGGCAGCGTGGCGGAGTTCACCCCGGCCGTCTCCGTTCTCACGAATCTGAGCCGCGACCACAAGGAAGTCGAGGAGACGGCGCGCAACTTCGCTCGGCTCCTGTCCCGGACATCGACGGCGGCCGTCATCAACGTCGCCGACGCGCCGCTGGCCGCCGTGAGCGTTCCGGACTCCCTTCGCGTCGTGCGCGTCGCCGTCGAGGGAGCCGCCTGCTGGGAGGAGCCGGATCTCACCGCCCACAACGTCACGCTTCGCACGTCGGAGGTCGAATTCCACATCGACGGCGTCCTCGTGCGCATTCCTTTCCCGGGGCGCCTGACGGTGGAGAACGGCCTCCTCGCCGTCGCGGGCGCCATCGCCGCGGGGATTCCGGTGGAGGACGCGGCGCGCGCGCTGGCCACGTTCGGCGGGGTCAAGCGACGCCTGGAGCGCATCGGGATGGCTGCGGGGGTCGATGTGTTCGACGACTTCGCGCACAACCCCGTGAAGATCGGCGCGGCGCTGGAGGCGCTCCGTCCCGACGGCGCGCTGTGGGTCTGCTATCAGCCGCACGGGTACGGGCCGACCCAGTTCTTCGCCGAGGGTTTGATCGAGACGTTTCGCCGCTCGCTTCGGCCGCGGGATCGCCTGCTGCTCGCCCCGATCTACGACGCGGGCGGCACGGCGAACCGATCGATTCG
>QJVW01000113.1 GCA_003235575.1 Candidatus Eiseniibacteriota bacterium
CCAGAGATCCCATGGATGGAGGTCCATCAGCGCCTCGGCGCAGAGCACGGCGGTGTTCACGTCCTTCGGGTACTTGGTCACCAGCGCTCGCATCGCGTCGGCATAGGCCTGATCGCGCTCCGATCGGGCCTCGCCGGCGGGCGTTCCGTACCGGAGCGCCAGCGCCTCGACATAGTCACGCTCCATCTCCGTCGTGCCGTCCAGCCGCTCGCGCGCCTTCGTGACAGCCGCCAGGGCACGCTCCTCGGCCTCGGGGCTCATCGGCATGTTGATATTCGGCCCCAGCGCCAGGGCGACCCCCCACCACGGCATGGCGGCGGTGGAGTCCAGTTCGGCGGCCGCCAGGAACGATCGGACGGCCTCGTCATGGTTGAACGCCCAGCAGAGACCAAGGCCTTGATCGAAGAGGCGCTGGGTCGAGGCCGAGGCCGTCGTGATGTCGTGGTGGATCGCGACGCCGCGGAATTGCGGGACTCCCTGCTCCCCGGTTGGGCGGCCACGATCCTCGTGGTGCTGCCCCGCGGACGGCGCGGCGGCGAGCCCGATCGCCACGACGATGCAGATCCCCCCCGCGACCCTTGCGACGTGCTTTTCCATGGCGTACCCCCTCCAAGTCATGGTTTTGAAGATCGTCCAAATCTAGCAGGGGCTCCGGCGATTCGCTATAGTGGGTAGCGCTCCACGCACCCGTCCCGGAGGAACCGCCGTTCCGTGTCGCTGGCACGATCGTTCATCACCTGGCTCTCCGACCAACGCCCCATCACGCGCGCCATCGGCGCGACGGGGATGCGGTTGGGCTTTGCGCGCCGATTCATCGCGGGGGAGACGCTGGAGGAGGCGCTCCATGCCGCCGCCGAGCTGAACGCGAAGGGGATGCTGGTCATCCTGAACCAGCTGGGGGAACACGTCACCGACCCGGAGTCGGCGCGGGCCTCTTTCGCCGCGTACCAGCGGATGCTGGAGGAGATATCCCTTCGGGGGCTGCGGGCGAGCATCACCGTCAAGCCGACCCAGTTGGGCCTGGGCTGCGCGCCCGAGCTTTGCCTCGATCTCACGAAGCGTCTGGTGGCCGACGCGGCGGAGCGCGGGAATTTCCTCGAGATCGACATGGAGGACTCTCCGACGGTCGACGGGACGATCGCGCTGTACGAGAAAATCCGGCAAACGCATGACAACGTCGGGCTCGCGGTTCAAGCCTATCTGTTTCGAACCGAGGCGGACCTGCAGCGCCTGAAGCCGCTCCGGCCGAAGATCCGGCTCGTGAAGGGCGCCTATCTCGAACCGCCGGACGTGGCGTTCGCGTCCAAACACGACGTCGACCAGAATTTCGTGGCGCTGATGCGCGTGCTCTTCATGGACGGATTCACGCCGGCGATCGGCAGCCATGACGATGCGATGATCGCGAAGGCAAAGGAGTTCGCGCGCGCGTACGGCCGATCGCCCGAGGAGTGGGAAGTCCAGATGCTCCACGGCATCCGCCGCGACCTCCAGGACGAATTGGTTCGGGAGGGATACCGGATGCGTGTCTACGTGACGTTCGGGACCGAGTGGGTGCCATACTTCATGCGCCGCCTCGCCGAGCGCCCGGCGAACGTGGGCTTCGTCGTGAAGAGTCTAGTGCGCGGCCGGTAGGGCGCGCGGGAGGATCGAGCCATGACCGAGGGAGAGCGGATCGCCGATCAGCATCAACGCGCCTACCAGGGGAACGCCTGGCACGGTCCGGCGGTCTTCGAGTTGCTGGAGGGCGTGGCCCCCAAGCAGGCGGCGGCACGGCCGATTCAGAGCGCCCACACCGTGTGGGAGATCGTCCTCCACCTCGCGAGCTGGGAGCGGATCGTACGCTCGCGGCTCGTGGGAGAGCCGATCGAGGACACCGAGGCGATCGACTGGCCGGCCGTCGAATCCGTCGACGCCGCGGCCTGGAAGAAGGCCGTCCGACTCCTACACGAGGAGAGCGAGGCGCTGCGGATCGTTCTGGCCCGCACGACCGACCAGCAGCTCGCGTCCGCTCGTCCGGGTGGGGCCGGCACCTGGTACCACCTGGCGCACGGGCAGGTGCAGCACGCGCTCTACCACGCAGGCCAGATCGCCCTGCTGAAGAAGGCTTCCTCATGAGCGGCCGCGACACGACGCGACAGGCGGCCGGGACGGTTCGTCTTGGGCTCCTGCTCCTGCTGAGCGTGGCGGCCTGGACCGCGTGCGCCTCGTCGCGTCCTCCGGCGGAATCCGCGGCGGCGTCGAGCGCCACCTCGGCGACGGCGGCCCCGGCCACGACGTCGGCCGCGCCCACGGCTGAGGCGGCCGATCCTGCCCCGACGGCCGTCGCCGGCAGCGCCGCGACGCGAGCGCGAGGTCCGGTCGTGGTGGATACCCCGCCCGACTCGATCCTCATCGGGATTCTTCGTCGAGGAAACTGCGTGCTGCTATTCCGCCACGCCGCCACCGACTGGGGTCAGCGCGACGCCGACGCGGTCAACTTCGCCGACCGGACAGCGCAGCGAAATCTCAGCGACGTGGGCCGAGCCCAGGCGGACTCGGTGGGGAAGGCGGTCACGTCCCTGGGATTGAAGATCGGCCCGGTTCTCTCCAGTCCATTTTGGCGGTGTCGCGACACGGCCGAGATCGCGTTTGGTCGCGCCGACACGACCATTCACCTTTTCATCAAGTCCCGAGCGAGCCGTGACGTCCGCGTGAAGTGGCTCAGCACGCCGCTCCACAACGACTCACTCCTGGTTCTCGTTTCGCATCAGGACCCCTACATCCCCCTCTTCCATTTTCAGCGCGATCAACTTCGGGAGGGCGAGGCGCTCCTGATCCTTCCGCTCGGCAACGACCAGTGGAAGTTTCTCGCGCAGCTCGCGCCGGCCGACTGGACGCGGCTGGCGGCTCGGTACGGGAAGGATTGACCTGTCTCCGCGAAGGACCGGAGGGGAGGAGAGACGAATGAAACGACGCGACGCGGACGCGAACGCGCTCCTTGCCGAACTGGAGGCGATGAAGGCGCGCGGCGCCACGCTGGCGGAATTGAAGGATGCCGCGGTGGCGGGACTGCACGAGGGCGATGACCGGTTCCATTGGACCGGCATCTACGATTTGGCCGACCCGGAGACGCTTCGCCTGGGTCCCTTTCGCGGGGCGCCGACGGAGCACGTCGAGATCCCCGTCGGGCGCGGCATTTGCGGCACGGCCGTCGCCGACGCCCGGGACCTGAACATCCCCGACGTCCGGGTGATGTCGAACTATCTTGCCTGCTCCCTCAAGACGCGCTCGGAACTCGTCGTCCTCATCCGCGAGGGCGACCGTATCTACGCGCAGATCGACATCGACAGCCACCGGGTGAACGCCTTCGACGCTTCGGCCACCGCCAAGGTGGAGCAGGTGGCGGCATGGCTCGCCAAGGAGTACGGCGCGGCGCGGTCCTAGAGGCCACACCATCCCGTTCGGCGCCATGATCCGGCGCCGCGATGACGCGTCCGCGCGCGTATGCCTCCCCGGGCCGGCGCGCCCTCGGTCACACCGCTCCATCCGGCGTGTATCATGCGTGCATGGCCTCTCCGTTCGCACGATACGCGGCCTGGCTCCACCTTCGCTGGCCGGCGGGCACCGTGGAACCGCTTCCCGATGTGGGGGAGGACGGTACAACCACGGTCCCGGGCGTTACCGTGGTCGGCGACCTCACGGGCATTCCGCTCCTCAAGTTCGCGCTCGATACGGGCGCGAAAGCGGCCGAGCGCGTGGCGCGCGAGATCGCGAAGGAGGCCGGCGCCGGGAACGGCGCGGAAGGACTTCTCGACCTCGTGATCATCGGTGGCGGCGTTTCGGGCATGGCTGCCGCGATCGAGGCGCGCGCGCGGGGCCTTGCGTTCGCCGTCCTGGAATCGGCGGAGCCGTTCTCGACGATCGTGAATTTCCCGAAGGCGAAGCCGATCTACACGTATCCCCTGGCGATGGAACCGGCGGGACGGCTCCGGGTCACGGCGGACGTGAAGGAATCCCTGCTGGAGGAGCTGCGCCGGCAGGCGGACGCCGCCGGCATCGAGGTGCTGGCGCGCCGCGCCGAGCGAATCGAGCGGCGGGGCGACATCCTCCGGGTTCACGCGACCGAGGGGGAGCCGATCCGCGCCCGACGCGTGATCGTCGCGATCGGACGGAGCGGGAACTACCGCCGGCTGGGTGTCCCGGGCGAGGATCGTGACAAGGTTTCGAACCGGCTGCACGATCCGAAGGACTTCGCCGGAAAGGACGTGCTGGTGGTGGGGGGCGGTGATGCCGCGCTGGAGTCCGCCATCGCGCTCGGGGAGGCCGGCGCCCGCGTCACCCTCTCCTACCGAAAGAACGAGTTTTCCAGACCCAAGCCGGAAAACGCCGAGCGGATCGCCGCCGCGGCCACGCTGCGTCTTGGAACCCGCGTGGCCTCCATCCAGGAGGGTCGGGCGGTCCTGGTCGACGATGCCGGCCGGGAGGAGCCGATCCCGAACGACGCGGTCTTCACGTTCATCGGCCGCGAGGCGCCGCTCGATTTCCTCCGCCGATCCGGCATCCGCATCGCGGGCGAAATGGGTCCGCGCGCCTGGGCGTCGATGGGGCTTTTCATCCTCTTTTGCGTCTGGCTCTACAACTGGAAGTCGGGTGGGTCGGCGGCGGCATGGTGGTCCGCCCGGCACTGGTTCCCGTTCAACCTTCCGGATCTGCTCGCCTCTGCCGGCGGGGCCGCGGCCGCCGCGGCGGCGGACCCGAGCACGCTGCTGGGAACACTGGCGATCAGCGCCGCCGGGCCGTCCTTCTGGTACACGCTCGCCTATTCGCTCGTGGTCGTGATCTTCGGCGCGCGACGGATCAGGCGTCGCCGCACTCCCTACATCACGGTCCAGACGCTGACGCTCATGGCGGTGCAGGTGGTCCCGCTCTTTCTGCTGCCGGAAGTCATCCTGCCGCTTCTCGGCCGCCACGGCCTGTTGCCGGGCGGCATCGCCGACGCGCTCTTTCCCGCGGTGACCTACGGCCACGGACGCGAGTACTGGCGCGCGTACGGCCTCATCCTGGCGTGGCCGCTCAACGTCTACAACGTCTTCACCCACGAGCCGCTCGGCTGGTGGCTGATCATCTCGGCGATGCAGACGTTGGTGCTCATCCCGGTGGGGATCTACTTCTTCGGGAAGGGCGTCTACTGCGGTTGGATCTGCTCGTGCGGCGCGCTCGCCGAGACGCTGGGCGACACGCACCGGCACAAGATGCCGCACGGACCCCGATGGAACCGTGTGAACCTTGTCGGGCAGGGAATCCTCGGCATCGCGGTCGTCATGCTGGCGCTTCGGATCGCCGGCTGGATTCTCCCCGCGGGCAACGTCATCGACGCGATCTTCGAACCATGGATGAAGACACCCTACAAGTGGATCGTCGACGTCACGCTTGCGGGCGTCGTCGGATACGGCGTCTACTTCTGGTTCTCGGGGCGTTTCTGGTGCCGGTTCCTCTGCCCGCTGGCCGCCCTGATGCATGTCTACGCCCGGTTCAGCCGGTTCGGCATCGTCGCGGAGAAGAAGAAATGCATTTCCTGCAACGTCTGCACGTCGGTGTGCCATCAGGGGATCGACGTCATGTCGTTCGCCAACAAGGGTCGGCCGATGACCGATCCCGAGTGCGTCCGCTGCTCGGCCTGCGTTCAGTCGTGCCCGACGGGCGTGCTGACGTTCGGCCAAGTGCGACGGGACGGTCGCACGATCTCCCTGGACCTGCTGCCCGCGTCGCCCGTGCAGATGCGAGAGCGGGCGTAGCGTGGCGGAAGGATCCGCCGTGAGCGGCTCGCTACCGGTCGCCGAGACCCTTCGCTTCCTGGAACGCGCGTTGCCGCCGGCGCCGGCCCGCCTTCTCGAAGTCGGCTGCGGTGATGGGTTGGTCGCCGGCGGCCTGGCTGGGCGGGGATACGACGTCACGGCGCTCGACGAGTCGCTTGTGCTGGCCGCGGACGTGCCCGGTGACGCCGTACGGTGGGTCGAGACCGACTTCCTCTTCTACGACCATCCGCCCGACGAGGAGCCGTTCGACGCGGTCCTCTTCACCCGCTCCCTCCATCACGTCGCGTCGGTGGACCGCGCGCTCGATCGCGCCGCCGAAATCCTATGCCCGGGGGGAAGGCTCCTCGCGGAGGAGTTCGCCGTCGACCGCGTGACACTACCCACCGCCCGCTGGTGGTATGACCTCGAGGCGGTCCTGGCCGCCGCCGGGATTCTGCCGACGCCCGATCCGGAGCTTGCGTCCATGGGGAATCCGCTGGGACGCTGGCGCCGGGAGCACGCGCACGATCCGCCGCTCGCCACCGGGCACGCCATGCTGAGCGCGGTGCGCGATCGATTCGAGACCGGTCCGGCCGAGGAAGCGCCGTACCTCTATCGCTACGTCGCCGAGCGCGCCGCCGGTCCCTCCGGCGCCGTCGTGGACCAGATCGTGCGCCGCGTGCACGAGATCGAAAGCCGGCTCGTCCGCGAGCGCGACATCGCGGCCGCCGGAATCCGGATCACCGGAACGCTCCCCGCGTGATCCACGTTTCCACGCTGGAGACCGGACTCCTTTGCCTGGCGGCGTTCTTCGCGGGGGCGATCGACGCCATCGCCGGGGGGGGAGGGCTGATCACGGTGCCGGCGCTCCTGGCGGTCGGCCTCCCGCCCCACATGGCCCTGGCCACGAACAAGGGGCAGTCCGTGTGGGGATCCGGCGCCGCGATCATTCGGTACGCGCGGGCCGGCCTCTTCAATCGGCGCGCGGCCTTTCTCTCCTTTCCGCTCGCCCTCGTCGGCTCGGCCGCCGGGGCGATGCTGGTTCTTAGCCTGCAGCCCGACTTCCTGCGCCCGCTGATCCTCGTCCTGCTCGTCGTCGCCGCCGGCGTGGTCGCGTTCTCGCGCACGCGTCCCGAGACCGAGGGGCCGTCACGCCCGGGCTCGCCGGTCTTGCTGGGAGGAATCGCGCTTCTGATCGGCGGTTACGACGGCTTCTTCGGCCCGGGGACGGGGACGTTTCTGATTACGGCCTACGTGGCCCTGCTCGGCCTTTCCTTCCGCCGGGCGACCGCCAACGCGAAGATCGTGAACTTCGCCTCCAACCTGGCCGCCTTGGCCGTATTCGCCGTCCAGGGCGCGGTGGTATGGTCTCTTGCGGCGCCGATGCTGGTGGCGCAAGTAGCCGGTGGCTGGACCGGGGCGCATCTCGCCGTGAAAGGCGGGAATCGGTTCGTGCGACTGGTCGTGTTCGTGGTCGCGCTCGCCTTGGTCGCCAAGGTGGGGTACGACTTCTACGCGTCTCGAAGGTAGACGCTCCAAGGGGGAAGCATGAATTCCGCAGCAACCCGTTCCGCGTCGTTTCTACCGCCCATCCTCCTCGCCGTCGTCCTAGCGGTAGTGTCGTGTTCGGCGAAGGTCGAGACCGGAGCCGGATCCGCTCCGGCGGACGCCGACACGGTGGCGACAGCCGAACACGGGGAGTACGTCGTCCGCATCGCCGGCTGCCACGATTGCCACACGCCGGGCTTCTTCTACAACGCGCCCGACTACAAGCGCGCCCTCTCCGGAAGTGAGATCGGTTGGGTCGGTCCCTGGGGCACGACCTACGCACGGAACCTGACGCCCGACATGGAAACCGGAATCGGAAGTTGGAGCGAGGACGACATCGTGCGCGCGTTGCAGACCGGGAAGCGGCCCGACGGGACGACGCTCAATCCGCCGATGCCCTGGCCCAACTTCGCCTACATGACCAAGAAGGACGTGCACTCCGTGGCGAAGTACTTGAAGAGCCTTCCGCCCGTGAGCCACGTCAATCTTCCCATCCTGCCGCCGGGACAGAAGCCGGGCGGCAGCGCGGTCAACTTCCCCCCGCCGCCCTCGAACTGGGACGTGCCCAAGACGCCGTAAGCCGGCCACGGTACGCATGGTATCCTTTCGGGGGCGGCGTTCGCGCGCCGCCCCCGTTTCGTTTCCCCCCGACCAAGGAGATCGCATGGCGACCGCAACCGTTTCACGACGGCTCGACAAGCCGAAGGGCTATCGGTCCAGCGACGCCGCCCTCGTGATGGCGTCGATGGACGATCAGAGCAGGCGTCTCTTCGACGAGATCAAGGACATCACGCCGGATGAACTGCAGTGGCAACCGCATCCGGGCATGAACACGATCGGAATGCTCCTCGCGCACCTGGCGATCGTGGAAACCTGGTGGACCATGGTCATCGTCGAGAAGGCGGAGCCGGCCAGCGTGACTCCCGTGCTCGGCATCGGCGACGACGACGACGGCATGCCCATCGCCGAGGGCGCCGCGCCGATCGCGCTCCTGAACGGGAAGGATCTCGCGTACTACCGGACGTTGAACGACAAGGCGCGCGCGTACGTCCACAAGCAGGCGGCGGGAATCACGGATGCGGACCTCGACGCCGAGACCGTTCGGACCCGTCCCGACGGATCCTCCGTCGGCATCTCGGGGCGCTGGTACCTGTACCACATCCTCGAGCACTTCTCGGGGCACTACGGCCAGATTCTGCTCCTGCGGCATCTCTACCGGGACCGGGCGGCGCGTGGCTGATCCGTTGCTCCGCGCGCTTCGGGAACGGGTCCGCGGTTCGGTCACCGAGGGCCCCGAGGTCCCGGCGGCGTATCGCTCCAACTTCGGCCACATCGTCGACGCCTCCCCGCGGGTGCTGCTTCGTCCCGCCAACGTGGACGACGTCATCGAGGCGGTCCGCTTCGCCCGCGCGAAGGGCCTGCACCTCGCCACCCGCGGCGCGGCCCATAGCCAAAGTCATCTGGGCGTCAGCGACGGCGGCATCCTTCTCGACATGACGTCGCTGGGCCGCGCGCTTCGTCTCGACGGCGACGCCCTGTGGATCGACGTCGAGGGGGGCGCGATCTGGCGGGACGTCGTGCGCGCCACCGTGAGCGAGCTCCTGGTGCCCCCGGTCCTCACGAACAACCTGAGCGTCACGGTGGGCGGCACGCTTTCGATCGCGGGCATCGGCGTCGCCTCCTTCCGCCACGGGACGCAGGGCGACCAGGTCGTGGAACTCGACGTCGTGACCGGCGAGGGCGAGCTGGTCACGTGCGGTCCCGACGTCGAGCCGGACCTCTTCTGGTCGGTCGTCGCCGGGCTCGGCCAGGTCGGTGTCATCGTGCGGGCGCGCCTCCGTCTCCGGCGCGCGAAGCCGATGACGCGCACCTACTATCTTCTCTACGACGATACCGCGCGGTTCTTCGAAGACTCCAAACGGGCGATGGACGACGGACGATGGGAGCACATCGAATCGTGGGCCTCGCCGTGCCCCCAGGGAACGAAACCGGTGAGCGGCCGGCGGCAGGTCTTCGCCCGATGGTTCTATCCGTCGCACCTCACCGCGGAGTTCGACGGGTCGCCGCCGGACGATCGCGCCCTCCTGGATGGCTACCGTCCCTACGAAACGCTCTATACCGACGACGTGCCGCTGCTCGACTTCCTCGAACGGCTCGCGCCGGTCTTCGATCTGTGGAAACGCGGTGGTACGTGGGAGCACGTCCACCCGTGGATGGAGACCGTGCTTCCCTGGGATACCGCGCCGGCGATGATCGAGGCGCTCATGCCCGATCTCCCGCCCTCGATCCTCGTCGGCGGACACGTCCTCCTCTGGCCGGCGAAGGGGACGGCGTCCCGGTCGCGTCTCTTCATGCGCCCGCCCGGCGAGGATCTCATGGGGTTCGGCCTCCTCCCGGCCGTGCCCCCCGCGTTCTGGGACGAGGCGAAGCCGATGCTCGACATGGCGAGCCGCCTCAGCGTCGCCATGGGGGGAAAGCGCTACCTGTCGGGTTACGTCGCGTTCTCGAACGAGGAGTGGCGCGAGCACTTCGGCCCGATGTGGGATTCGCTCGGTGCCGCCAAGCGCCGCTGGGACCCGGACGGCATCCTGAATCCGGGATTCGTCCCGCTGGACGCGGGACGGCAGGGGCGCGGCTGATGGCGCTCCGGTTCGGGAGCGCGGCATGGGCCGCCGCGCTTCACGATGCGCTGAACGCCTCGAGCGAGTATCGGAACGCCGCGGCGAAGTGGGGCGTGGGGTTCAACGGCAACGTGTTGCTCGTCTTCGAGCGAGGCGGCGCCTTGAAGGAACCGCTCCACCTGTTCCTCGCGCTCACGGCGGGGCGGTGCGAGCGCGCGGAATTCGTGGCGGACCCGGCGCATCCCGACGCGGGGTTCACGTTGCGTGCCCCGTTTCCCATCTGGCGCGACATTCTGGAGCGGCGCACGCTCGCCGCGACGGCGATCCTGACCGGCGCGCTCAAGGTGGAGGGAAATCGAATCGTGCTCCTGCGACACGCGGGGGCCAACCGCGCGATGATTCACGTCACGGCCTCGCTGGACACGGAGTTTCCCGCCTAACGCCGGGGCATTCCGCCCCCCACCCCGCTACTCCAGATTCGACACGACGTAGAGATCGCTGAGGATATGCGTGTACGAGTAGGCGTAATAGCGCCCATCGGGGGAAACGGCGGACCCGCCGGCGTCCGCGACCCCGGTCATGTTGGGCGGCCGCAGCACGTGGACCTTGCTGGCCCGGCCGGAATCCAGATCGATACGGTTGATGCTTCCCGGGATCCTCGGCGGAAACGTCACGTAGAGAATCGATTTCCCGTCGGGGCTCCACTTCATCGGCACCGCCACGCGGTTCGAGTCGGGCATCTGGACCGTTCGCGCCTTGCCGGACTCCTCGACCGGATAGATCGAGATGGAGCTGCTACCCAGCGATACAGCCAGATACCGCCCGTCCGGGGACGGAGCCGCGTTCTGCGGGACGGCTCCTTGGTCGGTGATCGCGCGGGGGGCCTTGCCCGGCTCGATCAGATACCAACAGGCGCCCTTGCCCGGTTCGGGGCCGGAAACGAACACACGCTGTCCGTCCGGATGCCAGATCGCGTTGATCAGGGCGATATCGCCGGTCGGGATCGTCCTGGCGACTCCGGCGCCGATGGGCACCTGCCGCAGGACCCGGGGCGTGGTTCCGATCATCAGCACCGAGGAGCCGTCGGGGGACAGCGACATCGGCGATCCCGCCCCGAGCCGCACGGCGGGGCCGCCGTCCATGGGACGCATGAACGCCGCGTATTCCGCGCCCCCGCCTTCGCCGCTCTCGTTGAAAAAGACCATGCTGCCGTCGTTGCTGACCGACGTCGCGAAGGTCCAATCGTACCAGGATAGGTCGCGCTCGTCCGCGTCGCCCGGACCCCGCCCGCGCATCTGCATTCGCATCAGGTCGCGGGTCAGCAGCACGCGGCCGTCGGAGGCGATGTCGTGAAGCGTGAGGGATCCCGGAATACGGGCGATGAGACGTTCGTTTCCGGCCAGATCCACCGCATAGAGCGCGCGATCCAATCCCTCGCGCGTCGCCGTGAACCAGATCTCCTTGCCGTCGGGACGCCACGCCAAGCCCAGCGCGTCGCTCCAGATCGGCGTGAGATCACGGGCGGTCCCTCCGACGGGGATCGTGACGACCTTTCCCCGCGTATCCCCCACCTGCGGGTGGACCCAGCAGGCGATGGTCTTGCCGTCTGGCGAAAACCGGACGTTGCCGATGCCCCCGAAGACGCTGACTAGTACGTTTCCGAGGGGGAATTCGAGCGTCGTGTTCTGCGTCGACCGGCGCACGACGGCGAAGCCCTCTCCGTCGGGGGCCCACTCCACTTCCTGGACATCGCTCAGCACCTCGCGTGGCGTGCCGCCCGCAAGCGAGACGCGCGCCGCCGAGGTCCGCCTGATCCTGCCGTCCTTGTCCCCGCCGATGGGGTAGATCGCCAATTCTCCGTTCATGGACACGGACGCCAGCCTCGCGTCGCCGATGTCGAGAGGGCGCGATTCCGGCTGGCCGGGGCGCGCCGTGAAGATTCTCGACTGCGTCCCGTCCCAGGACGCGGAATAGACGACCGTATTGCCATCCGGCGTGAAGCGGGCATTGCCGACGATGCCGCGTCGGTAGGTGATCTGCTGGTAGTCCGGCTCGGCCGGTTTCCCGCGGTGGCCCAGCCACGCTCCAACGCCCGCCGCCGCCACGAGGCCGATCACGATGAGCCCCGCGCCCGCAAATCGCCTCCATCGGCCGCCGCTCTCGATCGCCGCCGCCGCGGCGCTGCTTCCGGAGAGTCCTGTGAGCGCCTCCAGATCGAACGCGAGGTCGCGCGCGGACTGGAACCGCTCTTCCGGGTTCTTCTCGAGGCAGTGACGGACAATCCGCTCCAGCGCCGGAGGGAGCGTGTGCCCGGGACTCGCCATCTCCGGGGGATCCTCGCGCAGGATCGCGCTCATCGTGTCGGCCGTGGACTCCCCGCGAAACGCTCGGGATCCGGTCAGCATTTCATACAGCACCGCACCGAACGAGAAGATGTCCGACCGGTGATCCACCTTCTTGCCGCGCACCTGCTCGGGGGACATGTATCCGACCGTTCCCCACACCTGCCCCGGGCCGGTGTCGACGGCGATCGGGGCGTGCTGCGCCACGGTCGGCGTGTCGGACGAGACCTCCAGCGGGCCGCTGTCGGGCGCGCGGAGCTTGGCGAGGCCGAAGTCGAGAATCTTGATCCGGCCGTCGCGCGTCACGAAGACGTTCTCCGGCTTGAGATCGCGGTGGACGATGCCCGCCTGGTGCGCCGTGGCCATCCCGTTCGCCATCTGGATCGCCATCTCGATCGCCTTACGGGGCGAGATCGCGTCACCGCCGAGTCGTTCCCGCAAGGATTCGCCGTCCAGCAGTTCGGTCACCACGTACGGCGTGCCGTCGTGCGTGCCGATGTCGTAGACCGCGATGATGTTCGGATGGTTGAGCATGCCCGCCGCGCGCGCCTCCTGCTCGAACCGCTGAAGGCGCTCGGGATCGCGGGCCCAGTCCCCGGGAAGGATCTTGATGGCCACTTCGCGACCCAGCCGCGGGTCGCGGGCGCGGTAGATCTCGCCCATGCCGCCCGCCCCCAGGGGAGCCGCGATCTCGTACGGGCCCAGTTTCATTCCGGATCGAAGCGTCATCGCCGTCGTGTCGCCTTTCGCTTGGCCGTGGCCCCGGCCGTCTTACCTCGGGTACGTTCTCCGCGCGCGCCGCGTTTCGTCTTTTCCCTTCGCTCCTGCTGCCATGCTTCCACCGTGATCGGGGTTCCCGTTTCGACGTAGGCGCGATACGAGTCGAGCGCCCAACTCCACGCTTCCTTCATCGTTCGCGCGTCCTTGGCCGTGGCGAGTCTTCCGTGTGTCACGCGGACCCTCGCACGTCCCGGAGCCGGACGCGCCACGGTGAACGTAACCGTCGTACCCGGACAGTGGCGGGGATTCTCCCAACTCATGCGAAGCATCCGCGGCCGTCGCAGTTTCAGGATGATGCCCTGGTCTCCGTCGCGGTTCGAGTACGCACCGCCCTCGACGAGCCGTACGCGCGCGCCGCGGGTGAACCACTTCGAGAGATCCGCGGGCCTGCTGAGGGCGTCGAACGCCCTGGAGGGGGAGGCCTTGACCGTCCGGGATACGGAGACCCGGTGGGTCTGTGCTGTTGGACGGGCGATCCGATGCCCACGGTTGGACTTTTTCGGGCGCCCCCCCTCCTTGCCGGCTACGAGCCGGCCCCTGCCGCTGGGACTGCGTCGTTTGGCCGTCATCGATCCCCCCTCCCTGTCGTTGTGGTGGACGGATCCAGTGTCGGACGCACGGCACGACGAGTCAATCGTGGGCACGCCTGCGGCGCGCTGCGCTACCATGCGTGCTGAAGGGAACCCAAGGAAAGGAGCCCCCATGACCGAACGCCGCCCCTCCGTTCGCTACGTCGTCTTGACCTGGATCCCCGATGACCGGCTGGAGGCGTGGAACGAATGGCACAACGCCGTTCACATCCCGCACGTGCTCGCCGCGCCCCAAATGCGGGGCGTTCGGAAGCACCGCGTGGCGCAGGCCGAGCTTCCCGGGGGATGGAGCCCGCAGTACGCTACGATCTACACCCTCGATTCGGTCGAGGAGTTCCAAGCGTATGTTTCCGGACCCGGGCCCGCGCTCCGGGCGGAGTACGAGGAGCGGTACGCGGGCGTCGGAGCGATCGCTCGCCTCCTCCTGGTGGAAGACGATGCGGCTCCATTCGGCGAAAACGCCTGACGATTTCGACCTCGCGGCACGGCTGTTCCGGCGCTACGCCGAGGGGCTGGGATTCGATCTCGGGTTTCAGCAGTTCGATGCGGAGGTCGCGTCACTGCCCGGCGCGTACGCGGAACCGGAGGGCTGCATCCTCCTGGCGTATGCGGACGACGACGAACCGGCCGGGTGCGTCGCGCTCCGGCCGTTGGGTGAAGCCGGGATTTGCGAGATGAAGCGCCTCTTCGTCCTCCCCGCATTCCGGGGGAGGGGCGTTGGCCGGGCGCTGGCGGTTGCCGTCGTGGGGGAGGCGCGGGCGCGGGGGTACGCGCACATGCGGCTCGACACCGTCTCGGGCATGGACACCGCGATGGGGATCTACCGCACCCTCGGCTTCCGCGAGATCCAATCCTACCGCTTCAATCCAATGCCGGGCGCGCGCTACTACGAGTTGGCGTTGTAGGGGCGTCGCCCAGGGGAAGGGTGGGCCGCGGCGGCGCGGTGGTGCGGGATGCCTCTTCGCCCGGGTGAGACGAAATCCGATGCGTTGAGGCCGGAGCCATCGAGGGCGGTCGCGGCCGTCCCTCTGTTCCCGGCACCCCTGTTGGCCGCCGCGGGGAATCCGTGAAGCGGTGATCGCCCTGCGGAGATACAGCACTCCCCGTGCCACGTGGGTCGCACGGTGCGATCTCTCGTGGCGGGGAGGCAACCCGCCATGGTCCAAGCGGTTACTCCCAGGTGCCCCCCGGAGTGCTACCTCTGAATGATTGTGGGAATGCGCGCACCGCTGCCAGGATGTCAGGCAGGAGGGTGTGCCATGGCAGGACGTGGAGGACCGTCCGCGCGTCGTCGGGCGCCGGCCGGGAGATCGACCAAACCGCACGGGAAACCGCGGCCCGAGACAGGTCCGGGTTCACGCGCGCCGACGTCCGGTCCGGCCGGTCGCGCCACGCCCCTTCCTCCTTCCGCGCGCCTCGACCTGCATCAGTTGCAACCCATTCTCCCGCAAATGATCGACTCGCTCGACGAGGCCGTGCTGGTCGTGAACCACGAACGCCGTGTCGTGGCGGCCAATCGTCGCTACGTCGAGATCTTCGGGTTGACGGGCGTGATCTGCAACGAAGCTCATTGCCCCGATCGCGTCTTGGAGGGGTCGGGTTCGGAGGGGGCAGGCTGCGGCGCCTGCGACGTGATCGAAACGCGACGGCCGACGCGCCGCCTACGATTGGTGCCAGACGCGCGCGGCGTGAAGCGCCGCTGGGAAGGAACGATGAGCCCGGTCATCGGCCCCGCGGGCGATGTGACGCACGTCGTCGAAGTCTGGCGCGACGTCTCGGAGCGGAGCCGCCTCGAAAGCCAATTGAGTCACAGCGAGCGACTGGCGTCGCTGGGGATTCTGGCGGCCGGAGTGGCGCACGAGCTCAACAACCCGCTCGCCTCCGTGCTGGTGGCGGTGGAGTCGGTGCAACGCCGTCTCGTCGCGGGCAGCGAGGTGGAGGGACCGTGCGCGCCCGATCCCGAGATCCTGGAACTGCTGGATGTGATGGAGCGGGAAACGCGGCGATGCCGCGAGATATCCGACAAGCTGACCCTCCTGGCACAGCCGAACACGGGCCCCAGTACCTGGGTCGATCTCAACCGCGCGGAGCGCGACACGCTCACGCTGCTTCGATACCTGATGAAACGGCAGGGCGTCGAGGCCGTGGAGGAATTGGCGCCGTCCCTTCCCGCCATCTGGGCGCGGGAGAGCGCGATTCGAAGCGTCTGCATGAACTTGATGCTGAACGCCGTGCAGGCGATGACGAACGGCGGCACGCTCCACGTGCGCACGGGTTTGCGTGGCGAACGCGTGTTCCTCGAGATCGCCGACACGGGAGCCGGCATCGCCCCGGAGCACCTGGATCGGATTTGGGATCCCTTTTTCACGACGAAGCCCCCGGGGTCGGGAACCGGGCTTGGACTGTCGATCACCCAGCGGATCGTGACGCGCCACGGCGGCGAGATCACCGCCGAGAATCGCGTCGGTGGCGGAGCGTGTTTCACGGTGGAGATCCCTGTGGCGGGTCCGGGAGGAGACGGTGTCTGAAACACGCGTATTGATGGTGGACGACGAAGCATCCTTCCGCCAGATCGTCGGTCGCGAGCTCCGTCGCGCGGGATACCTCGTCGAGGAGGCGGGGATGGTCGAGGAGGCGCGCCAGACCCTGGCGCAGCAGAGTTTCCACGTCGTGCTCCTCGATGTTCGCCTCCCCGACGGGAACGGACTGGATCTGCTTCAGGACATCAAGCAATCGCTTCCCGCCACGCAGGTCGTCATCCTCACGGCATTCGGCACGGTGCAGGAGGCGATTCGCGCCATGAAAGTCGGCGCGTTCGACTTCCTGGCGAAGCCCTGCAAGCTGGGCGAAATCGAGGCCGTCATCGAGAAGGCGCTGGAGGTGCAATCGCTGGAGCGGGGCCACGCGGTGCTGCAGCGCGATCTCGAGCGCGTGCAGCCAAGCGAGCGAATCGTGGGGCAGACGCCCGCGATCCGGGAGGTTCATCGCCTCATCGAGCGCGTGGCGGAGACCGATTCGACCGTCCTGATTCGCGGCGAGAGCGGCGTCGGAAAGGAATTGGTGGCGCGGGCGCTGCATCGGCAAAGCCGGCGGACACGGCAGCCATTCGTCGTCGTGGATTGCGCGTCGTTGCACGAGAACCTGCTCCAGAGCGAGCTCTTCGGCCACGAAAAGGGGGCGTATACCGGCGCGGTTCGCCTGAAGCACGGGTTGTTCGAGGTAGCCGACCGGGGAACCATCTTTCTCGACGAGATCGGCGAGGTGACGCCTCCCATTCAGGTGAAGCTGCTGCGCGTTCTGGAGACGGGCGTCTTTCGGCGCGTGGGGGGCACGGCGGACGTGCGCGTCGATGTGCGGGTGATCGCCGCCACGAACCGCGGGCTGGAGGGCATGATGCAGGCGGGCTCGTTCCGCGAGGATCTCTACTACCGCCTCAACGTGTTCACGATTCCGATTCCGCCGCTCCGCGAACGACGCGAGGATATTCCGCTCCTGGTCGAGCACTTCGTTCGCAACTCCGCGATCGTGCCCAAGCGGAAGATGCGGGTTTCGGATGAGGCGATGGAGGTGTTGTACCGGTACCCGTGGCCCGGAAACGCCCGGGAGCTGGCAAACGTCATCGAGCGCGCGCTCATCCTCGGCGAGGGGAGCGAGATCGTTCCGGACAACCTGCCGATCACGGTTCGCCGCTCCTCGCCGGACGTCGCGGCCACGCTATCCGGGGCCCGCCCGACGCTGGACGAGGCCGAGCGCCGCTACATCCTGCAAATCGTGGACGAGTGCGGTGGCCACCGCCAAAAGGCGGCGACGATCCTCGGAATCAGCGAGCGGAACCTGTACCGGAAGCTGAAGCAGTTCGGCGTGTCGGGGCAGCGGGAGACGGTCCGAGCCTCCTGAACGCGCGGCTGAGCCCACCCCGCCCGGACACGATTGGCAGTCCCCGCTGACGGATTCGTCAGGTCATTCCCTCCCGCTCCCGCTCCCCTCCGCGGCCTAGGTTTTTCTAAGCCGAAGTAGTGCCTTTGGTTGCGCGGTCTCCAATCGAATCGATCGAACGGGCACGACCGATGCAGGACTCCTCCACGGTCGGCGCCTTCGTCGCCCAAGCGCGACGACGAACAACGCGGCACCCTCACTCTGTTTGGCGACGACTTCGGCATCCATAGACCGGAGTGAGGGCACCCGGGGCGGGAACCCTCCGCGAACGTGTCGGGGATATGGGCCGTACGGCTCACCCCAACCGAGGGCGCGTTCCGCAGCGGTGCCCCGCCCCTGGGGATTATGGTGGAGGTCGGATGGACACCCGCCCGGGCCGGCCCGCGCTACGGGTCGTCCATTGCTCCTGCGACACGGCCGGTGCCAACGCCCTCGGCGCCATGCTCGCGTCCGAGGGCTGCACCACGGTTCACTGCCGTGGCCACGAAGCACTGCTGGATGAACTCGTCCGCCGCCCGGCGGATGGCATCGTCATCGGGTTCGCGCCGCCCTGCTCCACCGAACCGGCGCTCCTCCGCATGGTGCGCCGCCTGCATCCCGATACGCCGCTCATCATCGTGGCGCGGGACATGTCGCTCGAGATGGAACGGATGCTGCGCGAATACAGGCCGCTCTTCGTCGCCGTGCCGCCGTGGGAGCGCTCCGAGCTACGGGGCGTCGTGCGCGCGCTCCGCGCCCATCAAGCGCGCAAGGCGACCGAGGCGCAAAAGCAGCGCTGAACACGGCGATCGACCTCGATCGCAGCCCGCACGCCCAGGGAACTACGATCCCGACGTTCCGCCCCCGTTGATTCGCGAACGCGTGTCGGCCCACGTCTTCAACACCGTGGCGGCGAGGATCAGGCCTCCTCCGAGCAGCGCCGATGGTCCCGGTCGTTCGCCCTGCGCCACCAACGCCCAGACCGGATTCAGCGCCGGCTCCAGCAGAAGGAGCACGGACATTTCGAACGCCGGCACGTGCCGCGCCGCGCGCGTGAGATAGATGTAGCCCAATCCGAGCTGCACCGCCCCCAGGCCCGCCAGCAGCGTCCAATCGACCGCGCTGCCGCGCAGAACGGGGAGCGCGAGGGGAAGCCCGATCACGAAGGCGGTCACATTGCCGCTCACCACCGCGGCGGCGGCGGACCCCCGATGGTCGCCGTTGCCCTGCCCGAGCCAGCGGAGCGCCAGGATCGTGAGGGCCCAGGAGACCCCGCTCAGCACCGCGAGGATGTTGCCGGCGACGGGGTTTGGAGCGGACCGGATCGGAGGCTCGACGCCGACGAAGCAAAGCGTCAGGCCGCCGAGGATCAGAGCGATCACCGGGATGTCGATGCTCCGATTTCGTTCGCGCAGGAGCCAGGGAGCGACGAGAAGGATGTAGAGGGGCGCCGTCGACTGCAGGAAGATCGTGTTCGCGGACGTCGTCAAGCGATTGGCGAGCACGAAGAGGAGCACGGTGGCGGCGTAGGGGAGTCCGGCCAGCACGACCCGCCACGACCAGTTCCGTCGCGCCTCGGCCGCCAGAAGCCAGACCACCAGCGCCGCAATACCCGAACGGAACGAGGCGATTTGCCATGGCGTTAGCGCGCACGCCTTGATGCCCGCGCCCCCCGCCGAGAAGATCAGGGCCGCCGCCAGAACAAGGAGGCGCCCCCGGGTCCGGTCCATCATGGGCCGGGAGTGTACGACATGCCGCCGCGCCGCCCTTGACACTTTCCGGGCAGGGGACTACCGTCGAAACATAGGCGGTCCGCCGGGGCGAACCGCCTGGTCCCCGCTTCCACCCATCGACGGCATCGCTCGGTCCCCTTCATCCGGACACATAGGCGCGATACGCCCTACGCATCGCGCACGGAGAGGTGGTGGCTCCATGCGGAACGTCCGTTTTCTACTCGTCCTTCCCGCGCTGTTCCTTCTCCCGCTTCCGGCTCCAGCCCAGTTCGTCTTTCTCGACGCGAACGGGGACGGCGTGAACGACTCGTCGGATCAGTTGGCGGCGGCGGGGACGACCGACATCGACATCTGGTTCGTCACGAACGAGAACCGCGACGGCACGCCGGCCACCTGTGGCAGCAATCCCTCGCAGGCGCTGACCATCAATTCCTACGAGGTCGTTCTCGAGACGCTGCGTGGCCGTGTGGAGTTCGGGTCGATGGAGAACCGGCTGCCCTTCAGCGGTCGGCCGGTATCGTTCGCGACCTACGAAGACACGACGAGCACCTCGATCTATCACAACGGGTGGGGCTATCGTGACATCTTCCCCCCGGGCCGCTACCGGGTGGCCACGCTCCGCGTTCGCGTGCTGGAAGGGAATCCTACCCTGGTCTTCCGCGGACGCAGTCCGGTCCAACCCACCGACCTCACGTCCTTCGGGACCCAATGCGAGGGGCCCGAATTCGACAACACCTATATTCTCGGGGAGCAGTTCTTCGGCGCGATGGGCATCGGGAATCCGCTCGCAGTCGCGGGCGGGCCGTACCACGGGGCGGCGGGCGCGGAAATCCGGCTCGACGGGGGCGGATCCAGTGACCCCGACGGCGATGCCCTCGCATTCACCTGGGAGTTCGACGACGGCGAGACCGCGTCCGGTCCGGTGGTCACGCACGCGTGGGACACGATCGCGCTGCACCACGCGACCCTGACCGTCCAGAGCGATTCCGGCTCGGACACCGACACCGCCGACGTCAACGTGACCGAACCGTACCGGCCGGTGGCCGACGCGGGCGGTCCCTACACCGGTCGCCCGGGATATCCCGTGGCGTTCGACGGAAGCGCCTCGTTCGATCCGGACGACGATCCCCTCAGCTACCTCTGGACGATGGGAACGGGCGCCCAGGCGACCGAGCCGAACCCCCACTACATCTACGCCAGTCCCGGCGTCTACGCCGTCACGCTGCGGGTCTCCGACGGCGTCAACGTGGACGTGGACCAGACGACCGCGACGATCGCCGAGCCCATCAACGACACTCCGGTCGCCGATGCCGGCGGCCCCTATGAAGGGATTGTCGGCCGCTGGATTCAATTCGGGGCCATGCGGTCCTTCGACCCCGACGGCGACGTTCTTCGCTTCGCCTGGGACTTCGGCGACGGCAATCTCGGGTTCGGGATCGTCACCTCCCACGCCTACCGCACGGCGGGAGGCTACCGCGTGACGCTCGAGGCCAGTGATGGGATCGCGGTCGGGTACGCGACCGCCGACGTGACGGTTCGCCCCGCCTTCGACGCGCGCGCGTTTTTCGAGAGCGGACCGAGGCCTATCTCGCTCGATGCGTCCGATGACGATCTTGCCGTGCGGTTCGAGCCGGTCGACGGATCGTTCGTCTCCACCGATGTGGATCCGGATCTCGTCGTCCTGCAGGTCATCACGCTGCCGGGAGCACGCATCGACATCCCGACCACGAGGGCGGCGTTGGAGGCCGACGATAGCGACGGAAACGGCGTCGCCGAGTTCGTCGCGTTCTTCCCTCGCGAACCGTTCCGGGAGCTCGCGGCGGCCGGAGCGATTCAC
>QJVW01000141.1 GCA_003235575.1 Candidatus Eiseniibacteriota bacterium
AAGCTTGTGGCCGGTGCGATTCGTCACCGTGACGATCGCCCGGAAGGAATCACCCTCGGCCGCGTAGGTCAAATCCATCGTGGCCGCCTTCCGCAGCGTCTCGACGGCACGGGCCGCGCCCGCGGCCAGCGCCGCGGCATCGGTCTCCGACGGGTAGAGGCTCGCGACGATCGACGGAAGCCAGGCGTTGCCTCCGGTCATGTCGTGCAGCGGTAGATCGGGCCGGACAACCGCCGCCGGGTCGTTGCATCCCTTGCCGGAAACGTCCCGCATGTGGCAGTCCTGGCAAGTCGAGACGATGCCGTCGGCCTTGTTTCCGGCGAACTCCGGCGCGTACACGCCCGATGGGAAGGCGCTGTTCATGTACTCGCTGAAGGTGCGCTCCAGCGGCATGATGTCCTGGGAGTCCATGGAGGTCGGCGGCTCGTCGAGCGGCCCCAGCGCGTAGTCCGCTCCCGCCACGCGATCGAAGACCGGATTCGAGACGTCGTGGCAGGTGCCGCAGAATTGGGACGTGCGGTGAAACGCCGAGGCCAGAATCGGATGCAGCGCCGTGGCATCGGTGAAGGGGCCGCGCTTGCGCGGGTCGGGATCCACCACGTACTGCCCACCCGCGTAGTTGGTCGGCGTGTGGGACGGCGTCAGGAGCGCGAGGACGCTCAAATCCTCGACGGGGTCGACGCCCGCGTCGTTGATCGGGTCCACCATGCGGTGGCACAGGTCGCACGCCACACCGTCGCGGTCCGAGGTGCTGGTGATCTCGGCGCCGCTCGTCGGTTGGCTGCGCCCCGCCATCCAGCCGAAGGCCGTGTGACAGCGAAGGCATAGGTCGCCGGAGGAGGGCGCATCCTGCTCGGCGATGGCCAGGCACGCCATGAAGAGCGGGTCGCGCATCGCCTGCGCCATCATGCTCCCCTTCCAGTTGAACGCAGGCTCGACGCTGCTGGCGTATCCTCCGTGACACTCGGAGCACGTGGTGCTGGCCGTGAACGTTCCGCCGCCGTGCGGCTGCGTTCCCGGCTGGATGAAATCTCGGAGCGTGGTGGGCGCGATTCCGCCCGGTGTCTGTACGATCGTGAAGACAACGTCGCTGGAATCGGCGCCCGTGTTTCCGTAGGCGTCGCTCGCCACGACGCGGACCTTGGAGGAAGTCGTGGGCGTGTTGTGGACGTACCAGTTCATGGATCCGCTATTGGGGACTCCCTTTCCGATGATCGTCCACGGCTCGCCAGCGTCGTCTCGATAGAAAACGTCCACGTTGGTGACGGCGACGTCGTCGGTGGCGAGCCACGTGATCGCATGCGCCGTGCCGCCGGTCCACATTTCACCGCCGTTCGGCGCCGTCACGGTGACGACCGGCGGGGTCGTGTCGCCGCCGGTCGTCGGCGTGAGGTAGGCCAGGATATCGTTCACGTTGACGTCCGTGACGAGGCCGACGTTCGTGGCCGTCAGCCCCGGAAACGTCGGCGTGTTCGAATACAGAACCGCGTGATCGAGGATTTCGAGGTCCTGTGTCACACCGTCGAGGTCAGAGTCGAGGGGCGTGATCGCCGCGATCGCTGATTCCTTCCCTGCGTCGGTGTTCGGGAAGTACGCCAGCGTGTCCTCGACCGCCTGCCCATACGGATTGCGTGTCCCGCCGCCCGTGAACTTGTAGTGGCAGACGCCGCAGTGACCGCTGATGCTCGGGAGGTTGTCGAGACGCGTGCCGACAGCCGTCGGATAGACGGTGAAGAAGGCCTGCCGAATCTTCGGACGGGCGTCGGCCGAGTGGGCAGCGGCGAGGAGAATGAGGCCTGCTGCCGCCAGCGAGAGTCGTAGATACCATGCCTGGTGAGAAGTGTGCTCGTGGCTCATCGTGCGCCTCCGCGAATGTGCGCAAGGATCTATGCGGGCCCCCCCGCCGGGGAGTGGCCGGCCCCGACAGGGGGGAAACGCTAGGGAGGATGTGACGCTGACGCATCTATCGCAGAGAGCGTGCCGGGGTCGTGTCAAATATGGCGCAGCTACAAGCTGTAGCGAATGGCGGGACTTATGGCGCCGGATCCGGATCTAGGGCGGGAGTACTCCGCAGCATTACTGTCGTTTTGTCAGGATAATGGGACCCGTGTCAGTCAGTGGACACGGGACCAGGCGAGTCCATCCGGGCCCGCGCCCGTGGTCAGGCGTCGTAGGACGCGACCCGAGTCGAGTTCGACAACGGCGATTTCGTTTCGTGCATTGCAGGCCACGTAGGCGTGGTCCCCGTCGGGGGCGACGAGCACGCCGATCGGACGCGCTCCCTCGCGCGCGACACGCTCCGCGGCGGAACGTACCGTCGCAGCGTTCTTCCCCTTCCAATCGCGCTCGCGCAGGAAGATCTCCGACAGGGGAATCCGGCGCTCGATGACGCGTCGCTCCGCGTCGAGGACGACGAGATCGCCGGACGCCGCGCACGAGACGAGCGCCCGGCGGCCGTCCGGGGTGAAGGCAAGCCGTATCGGCGTCAACCCACAGTCCACTTCGGCCACGATCTCAAGCGTGCCGGGATCGACGACGGCGATCCGATCGAGGTCGTTGCTGCCAACCCAGACCTCTCCGCTGTTCGGCCGAACGGCGATCGCTTCCGTGCCGGGGCCGGTGGCGAGAATGCGCGGAGCTGCGTTCTCGTCCGCCAGCGACGCGATTCCCACCGCGCCACGTCCGATGCCCGCGCCGTAGGCGTAGGACGCATCCTCGCTGAGCGCAACCATGTGCGCGTCGACGCCGATATCGATCGCGGCAACGACGGCTCCCTTCACGACGTCCACGCGAAGGAGTTTTCGGCTGGTTTCACTGGTCACGAGCACGTGGCGCCCGTCCGCCATGAACTGAACGCCGTGCGGCCGGTCGTACGGCGCGATGGAAATCGTTCGCGCCACGCGGCGTCGGGGAACGTCGATGACCGAGAGTGTGGAGCCCCGCGTGCTGGCGCCGTAGTTGGAGACCACCGCCGTCGTGCCGTCCGGCGAGACAGCGGCCTCGTGCGGCCCATCGCCGACCCGAAGTTTGCCCTCCACCTTCCCCGTGACGGGGTGCATCAACCACGCGGAAGCGTCCCGTTTGTTGAGTACGATCAGCGTCTCGGAACCGGCCTCGACACCGGGGCCGCAGGCCAGCACGACGAGGGCGAGAATCCCGGCGGCGACTCGCCGACGCGGAATGCCGGCCGGCCGGCCGCTTCGATTACGACGCGACACGGCGTTCATCTCTGGCGTCGTCGACCACCGCATCCGCCGGCTTCCGCATCCGTCCTTCGTCGAACGGCTGATCGAAACTCCAGTCCTTGACGTCATGCGTTCCCGCGAGGCTCCCATCGGGACCGACCGTGTGGTACTTCACCGGCACCCTCAACCCTCCCACCTCGGCGTACTCGTCGTAGACGTGCGTGATCGGTCCCATCTCCGCCATCCCGGGCGGCAGTCCCATGATGTCGAGCATCGGGCCGTACGTCACGTTGTAGGAGAGCGCCTTCATTTCATAGCTTTCGGGATCGGCGAAGATCTTGAGGTACCCCGCGGTCGGGGGGCGCGACGGATCGCGCGGCATTCGGATCGTGAGCGTGACGTACGTCCGCGACGAATCGCCCGGAATCGCCTCGCGCCCCGGCTCGTCCAGCGTCACGTTCGGGTCGTGCGCGACCCATGGCGCCACCAGTCCGTAGTAGACGAGGTACGGCATCATCTTCGGCGGATTGCCCAGAACCCAGTCCGTGCTCCACACCTCGCTGCCGTCCCAGGCAATCGTGCCGCCGTGGCTGGTCCAGTCCTGGTACACGCGCCCCGCGGGGCCGCGTTCCACGACCTCTCGTGAAACCCAGGGCGAGGGTGTCGCTCCGTCGGCCCGCTCAGGGAAGTAGAGCGTGTGTTCGTACCGCACGGAGGATGCCCCGTTCCACGCCTCCATGCCGCCGTGGGCTTGCGTGATGCGGTCCGCAAGCGCCGAGGAGGTCAGGGCGGTCGGCGTGGATTCCGAGCGCTGGCACCCGGCCACGGCGCCGATGGAGACGAGGAGAATTGTCGCGATTCCGAGAGATCGCCGCATCGAAAAGCCTCCGAAAAGGTTATGGGGTCACGGGGGGATGCCCCTGGTACTCGGATTCCCTCGATTGGTTCCCCGGGGCCGCGCCGAGGCGCCGCACGGGTGTCACGAGAGGTCCGAAGACACGTATGATGGTTCAATGACACTCGCACGCGTGGTACGCACTTGGATGCTTCCTCTGCTCCTGACCGTTGAAATGGCGCTCGCTTCGGCGGCCGCCGCCGGGGCGGGCCCCGCCCGTTCCCTCCTTTCGTCGGATTCCACGAAATCGACCCCGTCCACGGACGCTCCCGCGCGCGCCGTCTTCGCCGGTGGGTGTTTCTGGTGCGTCGAGGCGGCGTTCGAGGGTCTTCCCGGGGTCCGCGCGGTCGTTTCCGGGTATTCGGGCGGAGCCGAGGAGCGTCCCACCTACGGGGAAGTCTCCTCCGGGCGCACCGGACACGCCGAGTCGGTGGAGATCACGTTCGACCCGGCGACGATCACGTACGGAGAATTGCTCGACGTGTTCTGGCACAACATCGACCCGACGCAGGGGGACGGCCAATTCTGCGACCACGGAACGCAGTACCGCTCCGTCATCTTCACGATCGGCGACGCGCAGCGACGCGAGGCGCTCGCTTCGAAGCGCCGCATCGAGGCGTCCGGTCGGCTGCGTGGCCCGATCGTGACGGCCATCGTCCCCTTCACGCGGTTTTGGCCCGCCGAGGAGTACCACCAGGACTACTACAAGAAGAACCCCGCGCACTACCAGGCGTACCGACTCGGCTGCGGAAGGGATGCGAGGCTGAGGGCGATCTGGGGCAAGGACGCGGGGGGACACATCGAGGCACACAAGCCGGGATGACCCCAAGGGGCCTCGCGGTCCATGCCGCGCGGCTACCGACGTACCACTGCCTGAAACGCGCGCGCCCGCCTACTCTCGGGACGGCCCCAACAGGAGTGAGACGTCATGCCGATACCCGTTCCATCCCACGAGCCCCATAAGATCAAGATGGTGCGCCTTGTCACGTTCCCGACGCTGGAGGAACGGAAGCGCCACCTCGCCGCCGCGCATTTCAACACCTTCAACCTCACGCCCTCCCAGGTGAATTTCGACCTGACGTCCTACGGAACCAGCGCCTCGTCGCAGGAACAGATGTCCGGCGAGCTGCTCGGGGACGAAGCGTACGCGGGGGCCGCGAATTTCGAGGCGCTGGAACGCGCGGTGAACCGGGTCCTGGGGCACACCTACGTCTGTCCGACCCACAATCTCCTCGGCTGCCTGAAGCTCGTGGTCGCCACGATGGTCCCCGCCGGGGCCACGGTCGCCAGCAACTCCCAATGGCTCGCCGACGCGTTCGCGCCGCGGTCGATCGCGGTGGCAGACGTCCGCACGCAGGACGAGACGACCTTCACCGGAGACGTCGACCTGGAACGGCTGAGCGGCGTGCTCGCGACCGGCGCCGTCGCACTCATCGACCTGCAGGCCTTCGCGGACGGCATGCACCCCTTCAGCCTCGCGAACCTGCGCGCGGTTCGCGCGCTGGCGGACCAGCGGGGCGTGCGGCTCGTCCTCGACGGCTCGCGGATCATCGAAAACGCGTGCTACATCCAGCGCCACGAGCCGGGCATGGCCGACCGGACCATCGCGGACCTCGTGAAGCAGATGGTCAAGACCGTCCACGTCTTCCTTCTGGACGGGGCGCAGGACCCCAAGTGTGGCACGGGGGGCGTCCTGACCACCGATCACCCCGGGGACCACGAGCGATTCATCAACGAAGTAGTCGTCTACGAGGGCCTGCACACGTACGGAGGCATGTCGGGTCGGGCGATGGAGGTGCTGGCGCGCGGGATCGAGGAGATGTGCGACGAGGCGGAAGTCCAGTGGGCCATGCGGGAGACCGAGCAGTTCACGGCGCGCCTGCGCGACGCGGGAATCCCGCTCGAGCGCGGATGCGACGGCGCCTACATCGAGGCCGACAAGTTCCTGCCCCATGTGAGCGTCTACCCGGCGCACACCCTGGCCTGCGCGCTCTACCAGATCTGCGGCGCGCGGACGATCGTGCCGGGCATGGTGGGCCGGCACCATTACCTTCCGATTCAAGTTCCGCGTCTTTCGATGACGACCTGGCAATTGAATCAGGTGGCCGAGGCGGTCGCGACACTCTGGAACCAGCGGGACCGCATCGCGCCGTTGGAGCTGCAGCAGGGCGGGGATTGGAACGACGAACTCCGCTTCCGGTCGGTC
>QJVW01000100.1 GCA_003235575.1 Candidatus Eiseniibacteriota bacterium
GCATCGCCGGCGCGGGCAAGGGTCTGCTCCACGGGGACGGACTCCTGCACCTCTACGTCCCGCACACCACCGCCGGCATTTGCGTGAACGAGGGATACGACCCGGATGTCGTCGCCGACGTCACGCGGGTCCTCGACCGCCTGGCGCCGTGGGATGCGGACTACCGCCACGCGGAAGGAAATTCGGCCGCGCACATGAAGGCGATCCTGGTGGGAAGCTCCGTTTGGATCCCCGTCCGGCAAGGAACGCTGGCGCTGGGACGCTGGCAGGAGATCTTCTTCTGCGAGTTCGACGGGCCCCGCACGCGATCGCTCGAGTTGACGTTCCTACCCGCCTAGCGCCGGGGATATCGTGAGCGACTCGTTGGACCTGTTCGGATCTGCGGAGGGGAAG
The DNA here is from genome assembly GCA_003235575.1 of Candidatus Eiseniibacteriota bacterium. Taxonomy (GTDB): domain Bacteria; phylum Eisenbacteria; class RBG-16-71-46; order SZUA-252; family SZUA-252; genus SZUA-252. Next base: position 394 of record QJVW01000100.1, read on the forward strand.
CGCCCTGCGGCCCGCGCACCGCTCGCCGAGCGGATGCGTCCCCGGACGCTGGAGGAATTCGAGGGCGCCGATCAGCTCCTGGGCCCCGATTCGCTTCTGGGCCACGCCCTCGGCTCCGGCGAACTGCCGTCGCTCATCTTCTGGGGCCCGCCCGGGTGTGGCAAGACGACGCTTGCCCGCCTCCTCGCCGACCGGAGCGGCGCCACGTTCGTCGCCTTCAGCGCCGTCACGTCGGGCGTGAAGGAAGTGCGCGAGACGATCGAGCGGGCGCGGACCGCGCGACGGGCCACGGGGCGCGGGACCACCCTCTTCGTGGACGAGATCCACCGGTTCAACAAGGCGCAGCAGGATGCCTTCCTGCCGCACGTCGAGGACGGCACCATCGTCCTGATCGGCGCGACGACCGAGAACCCTTCCTTCGAGGTCAACAACGCGCTCCTCTCCCGCTTGAAGGTCGTCGTCCTCGACCTGCTCTCGGAGGAAGCGCTGATCCGGATTCTGTCGCGCGCCCTCGCGGACGCGGAGCGCGGCCTGGGCGGCGCGGGGATCACGGCCGGGCCCAAGGAGCTGGCGTTCATCGCCTCGATCTCGGGGGGGGACGCGCGCGTGGCGCTGACCACGCTCGAGATCGCCGCCGGCTTCGCGCGCCGCCGGACCCCGCCGGCGATCAGCGAGGCCGACGTTCGCGAAGCGGCGCAGCGTCGCACGCTGCCGTACGACCGCGCGGGCGAGGAGCACTTCAATACGATCTCGGCGCTCCACAAGGCCCTCCGCGGCAGCGACCCGGACGCCGCCCTCTACTGGCTGGCGCGAATGCTCGAGGCGGGGGAGGACCCCCTGTACGTGGCGCGTCGCCTGGTTCGCTTCGCCTCCGAGGACGTGGGGCTGGCGGATCCGAACGCGCTGCGACTCGCGATCGCGGCAAAGGACGCGGCGCACTTTCTGGGGATGCCCGAGTGCAATACGGCCCTGGCGCAACTGGTCGTCTATCTTGCGCTCGTGCCCAAGAGCAATTCGATCTACGTGGCGTACAAGGCCGCCGCCCGCGACGCGATGGAGAAGCCGCCCTATCCCGTTCCGCTGCACATCCGGAACGCCCCGACCGGGTTGATGAAGGAGCTGGGGTACGGGGAAGGCTACCAGTACGCCCACGATCACCCGGACGCGATCGACGCCCAACGGTATTTCCCCGACGAGATGGGAACGCCGGTCTACTGGCGCGGGGTCGCCCGCGGCGCCGAAAAGGCGCTTCGGGAGCGCTGGGACCAGATACGCGCGGCGAAGGCGAAACGCCGCGAGGCGCCCTAGCCGTCCCGCCGTCCCGCCGCGCGTTGTTCCGGCGGGGACGACCTGCTACCCTCCCGCGCCATGACGCTCCCCCTCGACCGGCACTGGAAGAACCTCGCCTGGATCTTCTCGGTCGAGGTGTTTTGGGGCGTGGCGCTCGCGCTCACCTCGGCGGTCGCCATCATCCCCGTCTTCCTCGCCCATCTCGGCGCCTCCAACGCGGTCGTCTCTTCGCTGGCGGTCATCTGGATCCTGGCGAACGGAATTCCCGGAATCTTCGCCGCGCATTTCACCGGTCGCATGGCGTATCGGCGTCGTTTCCTCATCGCATGCCACGCGCTGACGGCGATTCCATGGCTCGCGATCGCCGCGTGGTTCCTCTTCGCCCCCCGGCCCGAGCCATGGATCGACATCGCGGTGCTCGTCGCCGGCTGGGGAATCGCCTGGCTCTGGATGGGGTTCTTCATCCCCGTCTGGATCAATTTCATCTCGAAGGTCACCCGCCCGGAGCTGCGCGCGACGTCGTTCGGCGTGATCTTCTTCTTCCAGACGTTGATGGGCGTGGTGGGGGGCTGGACCGCGAGCATCGTCCTTGGAAGCGACATACCGTTTCCGGCGAACTACGGACTGGGATTCGCGATCGCGGGCGTGTGCACCGCGGTCGGCTCGTTCTTGTTCGCGCCGGTCGTCGAGGAGCCCGGCGCCATCGCCGCCGCGGAGGACCCGCTCCGCGGCATTGCGCGGACCACGCGGGAGATCCTCACCGACCGCGGCGGCATTCGCGTCTTCCTCTCGGTCTACCTGCTATCGGCGGGGGGCCCCGTCCTGTTCGCCTTCTACCCGATCTTCGCGGAGCATCGCTTCCACCTCGAGGCCAAGGATTCGGCGCTCTACACGGCCACGGCGATGGCGGGGCAATTGGTGGGGAGCGTCCTCGCGGGGGTCATCGGCGATCGGTTCGGCTACGCCAAGGTGTCGGTCATAGCGACGCTGGCGCTGACGGCGGGCCTGGCGATGGCCATATTCGGCAGCGGGACGCACTGGTACTTCGTGACCGCCTTCGCGCTCGGCGTCTTCCTCGTCTCCGACCGCCTGGCGCTCTACAACCTGACGATGGCCTTCTCGCCGCACGAGGACAACACGGCCTACCTGGGCATCGTACCGGCGCTCGGCGCGCCGTTCCTGGCGCTCGCGGCGGGCGTCCTCGGACCGTGCATCGATCGGTGGGGCTTCGCGCCGGTCGCCGTCGCGGCGCTGGCCGCGGCGGCGGTGTCGGCCTACCTCGCCCTCTTCCGGCTCCCCGAGCCCCGGTACTCACAGGTCGGCCGGCGCCGACCCGCCTAGCCGAACTACTTGTACGCCGCGATCCCGGTTATCGCCTCGCCGATGATCAGCGTATGGATGTCGTGCGTTCCCTCGTACGTGTAGACCGATTCGAGATTGCACATGTGCCGTCCGCACTGGTACTCGTCCGTGATCCCGTTCGCCCCAAGAATCGCCCGACCGAGCCGCGCGCACTGAAGCCCCACGTCCACGTTGTTCATCTTCGCCATCGAAATGTGGTGCGCCTTCGCCTTGCCCTGATCCTTGAGTCGGCCTACCTGGAGCGCGAGGAGCTGACCTTTCGTGATCTCGCGAATCATCCACGCCAGTTTCTCCTGCACCATCTGAAAGCTGGCGATCGGTCGATCGAACTGAATGCGCGTCTTCGCGTATTCGAGGGCTTCGTGGTAGCAGGCCATCGCCGCGCCGATGCCGCCCCAGGCGATGCCGTAGCGCGCCTGATTGAGGCAGCCCAGCGGGCCCTTCAACCCGTCGGCGTTCGGCAGGAGATTCTCGGCGGGGATCCTGCAATCCTGGAAGGCGAGCTCGGAGGTCACCGAGGCGCGGAGCGAGAACTTTCCGTGAATGTCCGACGTACTGTAGCCGGGCGTGCCCTTCTCGACGATGAACCCGCGAATGCGCCCGTCCAGTTTCGCCCACACGATCGCGAGGTCGGCGATCCCGCCGTTCGTGATCCACATCTTGCTGCCGTTCAGGATGTAGCTGTTCCCGTCCTTCCGGGCGTTCGTGAGCATGCCGCTCGGGTTGCTCCCGAAGTCGGCCTCCGTCAGCCCGAAGCAACCGATCAGTTTTCCGGCCGCCATCCCGGGAAGATACTTCTTCTTCTGCTCCTCGTTGCCGTAGGCGTAGATCGGCCACATGCAGAGAGCCCCCTGCACGGACACGAAGGAGCGGAAGCCGCTGTCGCCACGTTCCAACTCCTGCATGATCAGCCCGTACGCGACGTTGTTGAGGCCGGCGCAGCCGTAGCCCTCCAGGTTCGCCCCGAGAAACCCGAGTTCCGCGATCTCGGGCACCAGATCCTTGGGGAACGTGCCCTCGCGGGAGTGCTTCTCGATGATGGGAATCAGGCGATCCTGGACGAACTTTCTGGCGGTGTCCCGGATCAGAATCTCCTCTTCGCTGAATAGGCCGTCGATCTCCATGTAGTCGACGCCGTCGAATTTCTCCATGAATCCTCCTCGGTGGGCGCGCGAAGCGCCAAAGTCGCGTTCGAACAGACGAGGATAGCCCGCGTGAGGGGATGGCGCAACGACGGACTCAGGGCGCGCGCGCGATGGGGGAGGGACAGAATGTGAACGGCGCCGGCGAGAAGGGGTCGCGCCGGCGCCGCGGTGCGGGTGCTAGCCTCTCGGGACTACCAGCCCGCCGTTCCTGTCGCGTACCGCGAGAAGTGACTCAGCGGCACGCGAACGCCCGTCGCCGATTCGGCGGTATGGAATTCCGCCTCCAGCACGCATTCCATCGTCACCGTGCCGACGCCGTCGGTGATGCAGGCTCATGATGGCGTCCTTTCCGCATGGGGCTTCGAGACCGTCCCAGGCCGGGTGATCGTGTCGGCGGTGTAGCGAACGTAGGCGTCTCGGACGAAGTAGGTGACGAACACGGCGACGAAGGCGCTCATGTATCCCCAGGTGAAGAAGAGCATCGCGAAGACGAACCCCAGGAGGTGCAGCACCACGGCGCCGACCAGTTCGTAGGCGAACGCGAAGCTCTCGCGCCACACGGCCCAGATCGGGTGGCGGCGGTGGAGCGACACCACGCCCGCGACGAGCCAGGTGTTCACGAGGAAATAGACCGCGGCCGCGACCGCGAGGGGCAGCGCGTTGAGCGGCGAAAGAAGATCGTTCAGGGTGTGGCTGGCGCCGCCCATGGCCCGGAACGCGGTCGCGGCCGCGAAGACCGTAATCGCGCACATCCCGGCATTGAAGAGGGCGCGGTACCAGACGCGACGGCGGAACATCAAGTCGGCCAGGAAGCCGGCGACGGCGGTCACGGGAACCGCGAGCGCCAAGGGAAGGCAGAGAAGCGTTGCGAAGTTCGCCGCGCTCGCCATGCTGAGATAGCCGCGCCCCTTGGGCGCCGGAAGCCAGAGCGCCTCGCCGAGGAGGTTCGCCAGGAGCCAGAACAGGAGCGGCAGACCGCCCACGGACCAATCGGGGGCGCCCGCGGCGGCCGCGAAGGCCGCTCCGGTCAGCACCACCAAGGTCACGTACAGCGTCACTGCCATCGTTTCGCTCCCTTTTTCGGCCCGTAGTCCCTACGGGCGCACGCTCGGTCATCCGCCCTCATCCGGGCGGAGCCCTCCCTGGCCCAACGCCTTCCATGGGCCTCCTGCCACTCCTATGTAGTTGCATTCCTCGTGCCGCAAATGGACTCCACATAGGTGGTTGCGGCACAGCGAGTTGCGGTGTCGCGTCGCTGCGGAGTGCGTGGAAAGCGAGGCTCGATCGGGCCAGCGCGGGTTCGATCGAGCCACGGTTCGCGCGGCGGACTAGCGGGCGCTCCACGACTGCGCTATAGTGGCCCGGCTTGGCGCAAGTTACGCGCGAAGCCCCACGCATTGGACATTAGGTCCCCATCGTCTAGCCCGGCCTAGGACACCGCCCTTTCACGGCGGCGACAGGGGTTCGAATCCCCTTGGGGACACATACATGCCCGGCCGCGGCCGGGGGAGAGGAGCCGTTCATGCTGATCAGCAAGAAGATGAACGACGCGCTGAACACCCAGGTCGGAAACGAATTCGGAGCCTCGCTCCAGTACGTTTCGATCGGCTGCTATTTCGGAAAGGAAGGCCTGCCCGAGCTGTCGGCGCACTTCATGCGCCAGGCGGACGAGGAACGGATGCACGCCTTGAAGTTGGCCCAGTACGTCGTGGACGCGGGCGGGCAGGTGGCCATCCCCGCCATTCCGGCCCCGAAGTCGGAGCTCAAATCGGCCGAGGACGCCGTGAAACTCTCGCTGGAATGGGAGATGACGGTCACGAAACAGATCAATGGGCTGGTCGATTTGGCCATCGCGGAGTCGGACCACATTTCGCGGAATTTTCTTCAGTGGTTCGTCAACGAGCAGTTGGAGGAAGTCTCGAGCATGGACCAACTGCTGAGCATCGTCCGTCGCGCGGGCGAGTCGGGCCTCCTCTTCGTCGAGGATTACCTCGCGCGTCGCGGCGCTCCGACGGTGCCGTCGGCGGGCGACGGCGGAGGAGGCGAGTAGCGCCCCCGATTTCCAAGGAGCCTACGAAACAGGGCCGCC
>QJVW01000114.1 GCA_003235575.1 Candidatus Eiseniibacteriota bacterium
ATCTGCCTGCCGGCGTCGAAACCACGACGTTGACCCCCGGCGATGTGCCCTGCGTGCTGGCCGATGTATTCCACGCCGACCCGGCACTCTATCGAGAAGCGGCCGCGATTCGTCGCCGACTCGGCGCGTTGGCGACCTGAGCCGTGACCAAGAAGGAGGCGACCTTGCGAAACGCATTGGCGGTGATCGCGGCCCTGTTGATCGGTCTCTGCGTGGAGGGCTGCACGAGGAGCCAGGTGTCGGCGCCTTCGCCGCTGGTCGGCGCGTGGCGATCGGAGGTGCGCTTCCAGGGCGGCGTTCTCGCAAGCGTGGAAGACTTGGAGTTCCTATACGTATTCAACGCCGGGGGAACGCTCACCGAGTCCTCCAACTACGACGGTGCGCCGCCCGTTCCGCCCGCGTACGGCGCGTGGCGCGAGCGGGGACCGCGCGTGTTCGAGGCGAAGTACGAGTTCTTCACGCCCGCGCCTCCGAAGAGTTTCGATGAACTAAAGAGCGGCGGGGGGTGGATGCCGTTGGGCCGCGGGGTCCTCGTCGAGCGCATCAATCTGTCGGAGGATGGACAATCCTTTACGTCCACGATCCAATTCAACGTGTTCGACGCCGCGGGGAACCCGGTGGAAGGCGGCGGCGAGGCAAAGGGTCGCGGGCAGCGAATCGGGTTCTGATCGTCGCAGACCCGAATGCGCCATCGGATCGTGGGCGGCAAGCGTCGCGATCTCGCTCTGCCCGCGATGGTTCCCAGGGCGATCAACCCTAGCTGCTCTCAACGAGGAGGGGATGATGAAGCAACGAGTGGTGATGGTGTTCGTTATCGCTGCGCTCATGAGCTGGGAGGGATTCGCATCCGCCACGCCGTCGGGGTCCTCGGATACGCCTCCGGAAATCGGGTTTACCGGACTCGCCACGCTCGATATCCAGGTGCGGGACCGCAGAGAATCGCTGGAGTGGTTCTCCACCGTTCTGGGTTTTGAACACCTCTTCACTGAGGAGTCGATCAACTGGGCCGAGGTTCGCTCTCCGGTTCAGAAACTGACGATTGGCATCGAGGAGATACGCGATCGCCCGATTCGAACGACCAATTTCGATTTCGGCGTTCGAGACATCGCCGCGGCGCGGAAGGCTCTCGAGCAGCGGGGGGCGGAGTTCCTCGGGCCGACAATAGACTACGGTCCGGTGTTGATCGCACGCCTTCGCGATCCGTCGGGCAATATGTTCAATCTGTTCCAGGGGAAGTAGCCGGCTGGAAACCACCGGTCGAATGTGATGGCGCCGAATAGAGGTATGATTCGAGACGGCTGCCTCTGTTCGATATCACGACCACGCGCTGATCCCCCCGGGTGAGCCGGCGAGGACGGACGAAAGGAGACGGACATGTCGGTGCGCCCCGTGAAGAAACTGGTCCAAGCGAAGCCGACGCTGGAGGGCGCGGGGGTTCGCCTGCGACGCGCGTTCGGGTTCGGCGATCCCGGCGAATTCGACCCCTTCCTCCTTCTCGACGACCTCCGGAATGAACGTCCGGAGGACTATGCGGCCGGCTTTCCGTGGCATCCCCATCGCGGCATCGAAACGATCTCCTACGTGCTCGCCGGCACGGTGGAGCACGGCGACAGCATGGGGAACCGCGGGACGATCGGCGCGGGAGACATCCAGTGGATGACGGCGGGTCGCGGGATCATTCACCAAGAGATGCCGAAGGGGGATCCGAAGGGAAGAATGCACGGATTCCAGCTCTGGGCGAACCTGCCCTCGGCGCTCAAAATGACGGCGCCGCGCTACCAGGAAGTGAAATCGGACGAAATTCCGGAAGTGACCGAGGACGACGGAACCATGGCGCGGATCGTCTGCGGGCAGTTCTGGGGGAAGCGTGGGCCCGTCGAGGGGATCGCCGCCGATCCGACGTACATCGACGTCTCGGTCCCGCCCGGCAAGCGAAAGACCCTTCCGGTCGAGACGACGCATCACGCGTTCGCATACGTCTTCGCGGGGTCCGGCACGTTCTGCAACGCATCGGAGCCGCTCTCGGTGCCGACCGAAGGGGTCGGATGGTGGGCGGGCGCGGATGCGCCGGTGCCCACCGTGGCGGAGGACCGCTCCCTGATTCTGTTCGATCGGGGCGATGAGGTCACGGTTCAAGCCGGGGACGCGGGGATTCGGTTCCTGCTCGTGTCCGGGAAGCCACTCGAGGAGCCGGTAGCCTGGTATGGCCCCATCGTCATGAATACCCAGGAGCAGCTGCAGACGGCGTTCGACGAACTTCAGCGGGGAACGTTCCTCAAGGGGTAGGGGCGAGGCAGTCGCCCGCCACCGTGTGGCGCCGCCGTGAGTCCTATGGCGGGGTGGCTGGTCGGCGGGAGCGCCCTCGAAGTTCCGCGCGCAGCCGTTCGGCCATTAGCGATAACTCGCGATCCTCGGGGAACGCCCGGCGCAGCTGCTCCGCGTGCCGCACGGCGAGATCGAATCGGCCGCTCGACCTGCATAGGGCTACTAGAGCAACTCCGATGTCTCTCGCGTACGGATTTCGCTCGAGCGCCGACTCCAAGATCGTCCGCGCGCGATCGGACGCCCCCGCCTCTGCCAGGGCCAGGGCGTAGGCATGGGCGAAGCGGGGATTCGCAGGTTCCAGGCTCACCGAGGAAGCCAGGTGCTCGATCCCCTCTTGCCGCCGGTCCGTGCGGATGCAAGCGAGCCCGAGTGCGAAGTGGAGCGCACCGTTCCGCGGAGACCGTCGCAGCCCACGGAGCAGGATCGTACGTCCCGCCTCGTCTCGGTGCTGCGACTCGTAGTAGTCCGCCAGATTTACGTACGCGATGACGTACGCCGGCTCCATGTCGATCGCTCTGAGGTACGCAGCCTCCGCCTTGGCGGCCTCACCGCGCGTCGCGTAGAAGTCTCCGAGCCGGACATTCGCCGCCGGGTCGTCCAGCATGAAGCGGAGCGACTCCTCGTATTCGCGCAAGCCCTTTTCCAAAAGTTCCTTTGCCTCCGGCGAAACGTGGCTCCTCGGCGACCCGGCAAGAGCATGGGCCGCGGCCAGTCGAACCGCGCGAACCGAGTCGCGGAGCAGCGGGGCAAGAATGGGCTGCCGATCGGCGGGACTCAGGAAATCGACCGCGGCTGCCGCCTCGCGCCGGACGAGCGGATCGTCGTCGGAAACTCCTCGTTGAAGCGCAGCGAGCGAGGCGGCGCCGGGAAAGCGACGGAGAAGCGAAAGCGCCGTTGCCCGCACGATGCCGGATTGCTTCTCTTGCCCCGCGATGCGAATCAGCTGGTCCCGCGCTGATGGCGCACCCTGCAACGCCGCCGCGAATACCGGCCCGAATGGCTCGCGGCCGCGCTCGACCCTCCGTCGTCCATACCACGCCGCCATCTTTTCCGCGGCCCAGCGAACCGTCTTGTCCGTGTGGCAGGCCGTGCAGGCGTCGGGGCTGCCGATCTGCCCGGAGATGGCCGGATTCGGAATCCGGAAGCTGTGATCCCTTCGCGCGTCGACCTGCATGAACGTGGTCTCCGGCATGTGGCAGGAAACGCATCGCGCTCCCGCCGAGGAACTCTCGTGGAAGTGATGCCGCTTCGTGGCGAACCGCCCTGGATCGTGGCACCTGGAACAGAGATCGTCGCCTTCGGCGCGAAGCCGCGTGCTGTGCGGCTCGTGGCAGTCCGTGCAGAGGACGCCCGCGGCGTACATCCGGCTCTGTAGGAACGAACCGTAGACGTACACCTCCTCTCGCACTTGGCCGTCGGGGTAGTAGAGCGGATCCCGCAGGACGCTGGGCGCGTAGGCGTCCAGGAAGGCATCACCGTACCGGAAGGGGTGGATCGGCAGCCGGTGGGCGTGACAGCGCGCGCAGACATTCAGCTCCGTCGAGGTCGTGGCCGCGGTACGGCTCGCCGTGACCGCCTCGGGACGCCGCAGCCACGTTCCGCCCGCCGCGTCGTGAAGCCTGGTGGGGAAGCCCCTCGGGTCATCGTGGGGTCGATCGTTCTGCCTTCGCTTCTTCTCGTTCTTCGCTGCCCAGGCGAGGTGCCCGGAAGCGGGGCCGTGGCAGGCTTCGCACGAGACGTCGATCTCCGCCCAGGTGCTCCGGTAACTCGCCGTTCCCGGATCGTAATTCTTCTCCAACCGCGTGGAATGACATTCCGCGCACATGCGGTTCCAGTTCTGGGAGGGGCGCGTCCAGTGGAGCAGATCACTCGAGCCGATGGGTAGGTCGCCGTAGACATGGAACCATCGCCCGCCGCCATCCTCGCGCGGTCGCGAGTCCCAGCTCCAAGGCAATCGCTGCAGTCGGCCGCCGTCCATTGCGACGAGATATTGCTGGAGGGGCCGGACGCCGAACGTGTAGCGAACCTCGTACCGGTGCTGGGCGCCGTCGGGGCCGTCCGTCGTGACGAAGAAGCGACCGTCTCGCCGGTCGAACCGTGCCGTGACTCCGTTTGCGCGGGCCTCGGCGCCCGAGAAATCACCCAGGACCGTGGAGTCCGCAGCGACGTCCATCGCGCGATCGTGATCGGAGCCAAGGAATGCCGCGTTCTCGTCCTCGTGGCATTCCACGCAACGATCCCGGCCGACGTAGGCGAACGTGTCGACCGGTTCGCGACTCGCCCCCGGGCCCTGGCAACCGCCGAGCACCAGGATCGCGCCGATCGTGGCGAGGTGGGATCGGCAGCGGGCCGCGGCCGGACCGCGCGCCGCCGGCAAGGCGCTCACTCGCTTAGGTTTCTTCTCCGCTCGATCACGCGGTGCCAGCTCCAGGCCAGCGTGACGCGCGACAGCGCGCCCTCGAGCACCACCGGCTTGTCTTCGGGAGAAAATGTCTGCATGTGCGTCAGGAAAAGCGAGAGGTTGTCGTTGATCTGGAAGTTCACCGTACCGCCGAGGAGATGCGCGCTCGTCGCGTCGGTGACTTGCGTGACGGTTCCCGACGTATTGTCTCGCGCGGTCGAAGATCCGAACCGAATGTACGAATAGTCGAGGGAAAGGAATGCGCGGCGCGTGATGTCGCGCGTCAGGTGCGTCTCCACCGCGGTCAGCGGATCCTGCTCCACCGTGTTCCCCTGGCTGTCGTCGTTGTCAGCCAGCCACGTGAGCGATGGAGCCACCTCGAGCGTTGTCCGGCTCCCGGGAACCCAGGGGCCTAGGGAATGAACGATGGGGAGTGATGCCCGAAGTTTGAACTGATTGCTTCCGACGTTTAGAGGCTCCTCCGCGTCGTACTGACCTATGGGGAGCGATGCTTTCATCCCAAGCGAGACCGTGGTCCGCTGATCGTACCGGACGAATTCCCGGAGCATCAGCCCCGGCGCTCCGAATAGGTTCATCGTGACGCTCAGGCTTGGATCGCCCACGCCGTGGACGAACGGGTCGTTCGTGGCCACGGGCAGGGAGGAATTGGTCTTGATGACCCCTGCGGGGAGGGCGGCCGTATACCACGTCGATCGTCCAAACGTGGGCTGGCTACGGGTAAAGGTCAGCAGGTAGAGCTGATTCTCGATGTCCAGCGTCGGCTGAATGTGCTGAAGGTTCACCCAGGTGGCGTTCGCGGTTCCCGTGATCGAATGCACGGCCATGACGTTGAAGTTCTTCGGCAGCGTCCAGTAGGCGCGCGTGCCATCGAGCTGCGCGTGCGCGGTGTTCGCGGCGACAATCGTTACAGCAGCGAGTGCGGGCAGTAGGCGGTTCAGCATCGTCATGCAGTGGCTCCAATCATCCCGCGATAGAATCCCGGCTGCCTCGCGGGCGTCTCCCTGGCGCGATCACTTCGACTTCGGAGAGCAGGAGAAATACTCGTCGTCCTCCGGTTCTCCGTAATTCTCTTCCGACCCGGGAGGCCAATCCGTCAGGACCGCCGGCCTCGGCGGGAGTTGATCTTCCAAACCCTCGTACTGGTGGCGGTTGGGAAGGATGACCTTGTTGCGATCCGCGTATTCCTCCCAATGCCGGACCAGTTCGGCGACGATTTCAGGGTTCGCGGCGGCGAGGTCCTTCTGTTCGCCGAGATCGTGGTCCAGATTGAACAGGCTCCACGCGTCATTGCCGATGGGCTTGTGCATCCACAGCAGCTTCCAGGGTCCTTTCCGAACGGCGCGCATACCCCAGAACTCAAACGCGATCCACTCGTCCGTCCCGCGCGGCGAATCGGCGGCTCCCTCGAGCGTGGGCTTCCAGGATACGCCCTGCATGGGAAGAACGTCCTTGCCCTCGAAGGACCGAGGCTGCGGGATGCCCGCCAGGTCCAGGAGCGTCGGAGCGATATCCTGAACATGGAGGAGTGCCTGGCTGTTGATGGCGTTGGCGCGGGTGTGCTTCGGTTCCACGACGATCAGCGGCGCCCGAATGCCACCTTCGTTCAACGCGCCCTTGAACATCCAGAACGGCGTTGCGGATACCTGCGCCCAGGGCGAGCCGTAGGAGAGGTGCGACCCCTTCCGTCCCCAGGATGCGAAGTCCGTATCGTAGGTGTTCGCGAGCCAACCCGCGGCCTGAGAGGCGGGCCGGTCCTTTGCATTCGCGACGATGTCCCGGGATTCCGGGCCATTGTCGGAGAAGAAGATCACGTAGGTGTTATCCAGGAGGCCGGTGCGTTCGAGATAGCCGATCAGTCGGCCGATCTCCATGTCCATGTACTCCACGACCGAGGCGTAGATCTCCATTTTGCGCGACGTCGTGTAACGGGCAAGGCCGTTCAGGTTGTTGAATTTGGGCACGTACCAGAGGCGCGGTGCGATCTCCGCGTCCGCGGGTACGAGGCCGAGCGTCTTCATGCGGCTCAGGCGGTGTGCTCGAAGCGTATCCCATCCGCAGTCGTACCGGCCCCGGTGGCGTCGAAGCCAGTCGTTCGGGACCTGGAGCGGATCATGCGGCGCCTGGTGGGCGAGGTACGCGAAGAACGGCTTCCCGTCGTTCCGATTCGACTCAATGTACTCGATGATCTTGTCCGTGTATGTCTTCGTGGCGTAGAAGCCCTTCGGCACCTCGTCGACGTACTTCCCGTCCACCGTGTACTGATTGTCCGGGACCTCGTAGTTGTTCCCCTTGGTCGTGAAGTAGCTCGCCGCCGCCGCCAGCATGCTGAAATCGCGCTCGAAGCCGCGGGCTGCCGGGATGTGATCCGGATCCTTTCCGAGATGCCACTTGCCGGCCATGTACGTGTGGTAGCCAGCCGAGCGCAGGATGGCGGGGAGAGGAGCGATCCGCTGACTCAGTACGCCTTCGTAGCCGGGCTGGCCCGCCTGGTTGGGCGCGGTGCGCTCGATCATGTTGCCCAGTCCGGCCGGGTGGTTGTCCATGCCTGAGAGCAACATGGCGCGCGTCGGCGAGCAGGTCGGGGCCACGTAGAACTGCGTGTACCGGACGCCGCTCCGAGCGAGCGCGTCGAGATTGGGAGTCGGAATGTCTCCGCCGAACGATTCGATGTCGGAATAGCCCAGATCGTCGGCGACGATGACGAGAAAGTTCGGTCGGGATTCCTGCGATCGGGCACGCGCGGGCGCAACGACCAGCATGGCAAGTGTCAGAAACGCGATAGTGGTGCGGCCGCTCATCGTGACCCCCTACGGGAACCAAGCACGGTTCCGTGCCGACGACGCGTGGTGCGCTGAGACGCAGGTGCGAATAGTAGTATTTCGTCTCCGCGGTCGCAAGCGCAAAGGGCCCCACGAACGTGTCACGACGAGAGGCCTCGGCTGTCGCCTGCTCGCTCCAGGGTGCGCGAGGCGCCCTCGATTCTTGACTCGGCCCATCGCGGGCTATAGCGTCACCGAGACGAACTGCCAACGGGAGGAAGCCGATGCACATTTCGATCCGATTCGCAGGAGCAAGTCTGCTCACGGCACTGACGTTGATTCCTCTGGGATGCGGCTCGACGAGATCCGCGAACGTTCACCCCTCGGGTTTCTTGGCGGACTACTCAGGTATGAAGCCCGCGTCCGGTGGCGAGGAAACCCTCGTGTATGTGAGTCGGGAAGGGGCGCTGGGCGACTACGATCGCTTCATGATCGATCCGGTCCTGATCTACTTCCATCCCGAGTCGAACGCCCACGCCGTCAATCCCGAGGAACTGAGCGCGCTGGCCGCGTCGCTCCGCCACGAGGTCGTCGCGCAACTGGAGGATGGGCACTACGCCATCGTCGAGGAGCCGGGGCCCGGGGTGTTGCGGATTCGCACCGCCATCACGGACGTCGACCCCGCCAGCCCGGCGGCAAACGTAGCTCCCAAGGTGGCGGCCGTCGCGACCGTCGGGATGGGCTTTCTGGTCCCCTCCGTGGACGTCGGCAGGGCGTCCATCGAGTGCGAGATGCTGGACGCCCATACAGGTCAGCGCATCGTCGCCTTCGCCGACGCCAAGAAGGGGAAGCGGTTTTTGGGCACGTTCACCGCGGCCCAGAAGTGGGGCCACGCCCACGCGGCGTTCAAGAATTGGGCGAAGCAATTCCGGCAACGACTCGACGAAACAAGGGCCGAACGCTGACTCGCAGGCCGCGGAACCATGTCAGGGAGGATTTGATGCGACTCATTCTTGCATGCCTTGTCGCGATCCAATTCGCTGTTCCCGTGTCCGCGCAGGAGAGCCAATCGCTCCTCAAGGACATGATCCAGGAGAACCGCAGCGATGTGGACGCGATCCTCCTCTATCCCGAGGACGTCCGAACGGCGATTTTCGAAGCGTGCGCCCATCCCGAGGCGCTGGTCCGGATGCGGGGAATGCAGGACGTATCCCGAGAGGCATTCAAGGCCTTCACCGAAGAGCTGCCGGAGTCCGACCGCAAGATGGTATGGGAGGTGGCGCGCTATCCGGAGCTCGTAGCGGCGCTGACGGCCGATGGGAAGAAGAAGTCAGGCGCTGACATCGACACCATCGTGAAGCGCTACCCCGAAGCGGTCCGTGAGCCCGCGCGGCAGCTGGCCACGAGTCGCTTCGACGTTCTGTCTCGTTGCCGGGACATGAACCGCGACACCGAGGCGGCCTTCGCGACGTTTCTGGAACCGTACCCGGCGCAGACGCAGGACGCACTACGCAAGCTGGTCGCGCTTCCCGAGGTGCTCGAGATCCTGACGGAGAACATGGGACTGGTGGTGCTCGTAGGCGACGCCTACACGAAGGACCCGAAGCGCGTCTCGGAGCGCGCGGCCGAGTTGAGTCTGGACGCGGCGCGACGAAACGCTGAAGCGCAGGAAGCGTGGTCCAAGCGACTTCAAGAAGATCCTGAAGCGGTCGCCGAGCTGGAGAAGGCGTCCAAGCAGTACGCAAAGGAGAACGGTCTCAGCACGGACCCGCCGAAGACGACGGCGAAGGTCACCGTCACGGTCAATCCGTATCCCTACTGGTACGGGTATCCGTACTGGTATGCATCCCCCTACTGGTACCCCTATCCCTACTGGTACCACGCCGGCTATTACTACGGCCCCGGCGGCACGATCGTCATCGTCGGGACGCCCTCGTATCACTACACCTATTGGCATGTCCACGCGAGCGCGCATCATTACGAGTACGCGCACCTGTCGGACCACATGGTGCACCACTGGGAGCACCATCGCGATGCGGACGGCTTGGGCTCCGCCGTGGACGGGTGGGTTCGGGACAACCGGGATCGCATGCCAAAAGACTGGCTTCGCGATGACGGAAGGCGCTCCGAACGGCTGGCCGAATACGGACGGTTCGAGGAGGCGTTCGCGAAACGCAATCGCGAGAATCCCGGAAAGCCAATCGATCGTGAGACATTCGCGAAGGAGCGGAACAAGGACTTTCCGCGCATGAGCGAGGCGCGCGGCGGAAAACAGACAACGGACGGTTCCCGCGAGAGGGTTTCGGAGAAGCGCGAGAGGCTCAAGCCATCGGGCGACGTGAAGCGGGAGAAACCGAGCGAACGCGACCGTACCCGGATGGCGTCTGACCGGCATCGCGGTACGTGGGAACGAGAACGAACGGGCCGGGGCGGTGGCGGTGGCAGAAGCCGCGGGGGCCGTCGCTAGGGGAGACAACATACGCGCGCCGAGTGTCTTCTCTCTCTCGTCGAGCATGCGTGGCCATCGAAGGAGACTCAAGAATGGATGCCCGACCCACCATCATGCTGATTGTCAGGGGGCTGAAATCAGCGTTGACGCGCGAGGAGATGGAACGCCGCTACAAGGAGCGCCTGCCGGAGTTTCGCAAATTCCCCGGGCTGCTGCAGAAGTACTACTCGTACGACGAGTCCACGGGAGAGTGGGCGGGGATCTACCTGTGGGATACCGAGGAGTCCCTGGCGGCGTACCTGGAATCCGACCTGCGCAAGAGCATTCCGGCCGCCTACGAACTCACGCAGGCGCCCCGTATCGAGCGATATCCGATCGTGGACGTGCTGCGCGCGCCCGACGAAAGCGAGCGCCGCCGATGAGATCCGTTGGAGGATCGACGATGCTCGCGTCCCGCTCGGGGCTCCGCCTCAACTTCTGAGCGCGGCCATCACCTCGTCGAGCATCTTCTTCGCGTCGCCGAAGAGCATCCGGTTGTTTTCCTTGTAGAAGAGCGGGTTGTCCACCCCGGCGTAGCCCGACGCCATGCTTCGCTTCATGACGATCGAAATCTTCGCCTTCCACACTTCCAGCACCGGCATACCGGCGATGGGGCTGGACGGGTCTTCCAGCGCGGACGGGTTGACGATGTCGTTGGCGCCGATCACCATCGCCACGTCCGTGTCCGGGAAGTCCTCGTTCAGCTCGTCCATCTCCAGCACGATGTCGTAGGGTACCTTGGCCTCGGCGAGCAGCACGTTCATGTGGCCGGGCATGCGGCCGGCGACGGGGTGGATGCCGAACCGCACGTTGACGCCCTTGTCGCGCAGGAATTTGGTGATTTCGTAGACCGTGTGCTGCGCCTGTGCCACGGCCATGCCGTATCCCGGCACGATGACGACGTTCTTCGCGTCGCGCAGCAGTTCGGCGGTCTCGGTGGCGCTGATGGCCGTGACCTCGCCGGCCGGTTGCGCGCCCGCCGCGGCCGGCGCGGCGCTACCCTCGGTGCCGAATCCGCCCGCGATCACCGAGAAGAACTTGCGGTTCATGGCGCGGCACATGATGTAGGAAAGAATGGCGCCGCTCGAGCCCACGAGCGCGCCGGTCACGATCAGCAGGTCGTTCGACAGCATGAAACCCGTCGCCGCGGCCGCCCACCCGGAGTAGCTGTTGAGCATCGAGACCACCACCGGCATGTCGGCCCCGCCGATCGCCATCACCATGTGGATGCCGAAGAGCAGCGAGACCGCGGTCATCACGTACAGGGGCGTCATGCCCTGGGCGACGTCGTGCGCGTTGATGAAGGCGCCGGCGAACCAGATCACCACGACCAGGCCGGCCAGATTCAGGAAGTGCCGGCCCGGCAAAAGGACCGGCTTCCCGCTGATCTTGCCCGCCAGTTTGCCGAACGCGATCAGGGATCCCGAGAAGGTCACGGCGCCGATCAGGATGCCGAGGTAGATCTCGATCTCGTGGATCGTCTTTTCCGCGCCGGTGAACTGTCCGGCGGCCGCGGGGTCGATGTAGTTGGCGAAGCCCACGAGCACGGCCGCGATGCCGACGAGGCTGTGCATCAGCGCCACCAGCTCGGGCATCTGGGTCATGCGGACGATCCGGGCGGCGTAGAGCCCGATGGTGGCGCCGACGGCCATGGCGCCGATGATCCAGGCATAGCCGCTCGGGGTGACGTGCGGGCCGAAGATGGTGGCCAGCACCGCGAGGGTCATGCCGATGATGCCGTAGAGATTGCCGCGCCGCGAGGTCTCCGGATTCGACAGCCCACCGAGGCTGAGGATGAAGAGGATCGTCGCGACGATATAGGAAACGGTTGCGAGACTCGAGGACACGAATAGCCTCCCTTATTTCCGGAACATTTCGAGCATGCGTTGGGTAACCGCGAAACCGCCGAACATGTTGATCGACACGAGCGCGAGACTCGCCACCGCCAGCCCGAGAATCCAGGTCTCGGGGCGGTCGCCGGCCGCCCCGTTCAGCAAGGGCGGCGCGATCTGCACGAGTGCGCCGATCGCGATGATGCTCGAAATCGCATTGGTGACGCTCATCAGGGGGGTGTGCAGCGCGGGCGTGACGTTCCACACCACCATGTAGCCCACGAAACAGGCCAGGACGAACACGGTGAAGTGGGATAGGAAGGCCGCCGGTGCGTTCGCGCCGATGAACCAGAAGAGCGCGGCCGCCGCCGCGAACAGGATGGCCGTACGGGCCGGGGATGCCGGCGCGCCTCCACCGTGGCCTTTCGCCGCTTCGGCGGGTTTCACCGCCGCCGGCTTCGCGGCCGCGGGCGGCGCCGCGGATAGCTTGGGCGGGGGAGGAGGCCAGGTGATCGCGCCCTCCTTGACCACGGTCGTCCCCCGGATGACCTCGTCGTCCATGTTGACGTCCAGGACGCCGTCCTTCGTCTTGCAGAGTTCCTCGGTGAGTCGCAGCAGGTTGGTCGCGTAGAGCGTGCTCGATTGCTTCGAGAGCCGGCTGGGCAGATCGGTATAGCCGATGATCGTCACGCCGTTCTTCACGACGACCTGGCCGGGCACGGTCAGCTCGCAGTTGCCGCCCTGCTCCGCGGCCATGTCCACGATGACGCTGCCCGGCCTCATGGACTGAACCATCTCGGCCGTAATCAGGCGCGGCGCCGGTTTGCCGGGAATGAGCGCGGTCGTGATGATGATGTCGACGTCCTTCGCCTGCTTGGCGAACACCTCGCGTTGCGCCTTCTGGAAGCCCTCGCTCATGACCTTGGCGTATCCGCCCGTGCCCGCGCCCTCTTCCTCGTAGTTCACGTCGACGAATTCGCCGCCCATGGAGACGACCTGGTCGGCGACCTCGGAGCGGGTGTCGTTGGCGCGTACGATGGCGCCCAGGCCCGACGCGGTGCCGATCGCCGACAGGCCGGCCACGCCCGCGCCGATGACGAATACCTTGGCGGGCGGCACCTTGCCGGCGGCCGTGATCTGGCCCGTGAAGAAGCGGCCGAAGTGATGCGCGGCCTCGATCACCGCGCGGTACCCGGCGATGTTGGCCATCGAGGAGAGCGCGTCCAGCTTCTGCGCGCGCGAGATGCGGGGCACGCTGTCCATCGCGAGCACCGTCGCCTTCTTCTCCGCCAGACGCTGCATCAACTCGGGGTTCTGCGCCGGCCAGATGAAGGAGACGAGCGTGGTGCCCTCCCGCATCAGGCCGATCTCCTCGGCGGATGGGGCGCGCACCTTGAAGACGACATCGGACTTGCCCCACAACGCCGGGGCTCCGTCGACCACCTCGGCGCCCGCGGCGCGATAGACGTCGTCGCCGCAGTTGGCCGCGGCGCCGGCGCCGCTCTCGACCGCTACCGAGAAGCCGAGCTTGATCAGCTTCTCGACGACTTCGGGTACGGTCGCAACTCGTTTCTCGTCGGCCGCCGTTTCGGCCGGTACACCTATCACCAATGGCATGAAATCCTCCCGTGGGGTGCCGGAATCATGGGGAAGGCGGCGGAGCCGGGGCTCGACGCGCGCGATCTCGTTGCATGATGCCGGATTACGGCACTCGGAACAAGGCGCGGGACACTAGACACAAGGCGCTCCGTGGTCCTCTACTTTGGTCGAGCGCACCCGCTCGTGATTGATCCCTCGGTACCATTGCCGCGGCTTGCGGGGGCAAGGGGCCGGGGTGGGGCGGTACTGGGGCGGCACGTGGCGCCACAGCAGAACGCCCATCGCTCCAGATGGTTAGCCCACGGGGGCAGGGGTCCCGGGAGGCGAACCGCGCCCCTCCGGACGTCGCAGGGACCGCCCCCGAACGGACGAGGCGCGCCGCCGCGCCCGCGGCTACTCCTTCCGTACCGTGTCGGGCGCGTTTGCCGCGGAGCAATCTTCCGCGGCATCCGCGTCATGCGGGGTTCAAGCCCCGCGAACCGGCGCCGAGAAGGAGGGTGTGTGAAAGGCCATCGACTCTTGGGGATCGTCATCCCCCTGCTTTCGCTTCTGGTCGGGTCCACGTCGTATGCCGAGCAAACCGCTGGCGACGTCTACTGGCATATCGATCCAAGCGTCAAGTCCTGCTCCATGGTCATCGATCCGTCGCTGACGCAATCCCAGTGGGCGCGATTCACGCGCGAGGCCGGCGCGATCGTCAGCTTCAAATCGCTGGCGTCGGCGGAGCCCCTGGGCAAACGGAACGTCACGATTGGAATCGACTATGCGATGACCCCCATCGATCAGCACGATCCCGCGTGGATCAACACCTTCACGCATCCGGACGCGGACTGTCCGTTGGGGGATCGAATCGAGCTTCCCACGATTCGGGCCAGACTGGGCATCTCGAGCAGCATGGACGTGGGCGGCTACTGGACGACCGCGCCGGGCGCCAACTACGGCCTACTGGGCGGCGAGTTCAAGTATGCGTTCCGGAAGGAATCGGCAACGGTTCCAGCCGCGGCGGTCAGCGCCTCCTTCACGGCGCTCACCGGAGTCCCCGACTTCAATCTCACCGTCTACAGCTTGGGGTTCGTTGCGAGTAAGCGGATCTCCAAGCTTGCGCCGTATCTGGGCGTTCGGGAGAACATGGCCATTGGGACGGAGACAACCGCGAAGGTGGACCTGAGCAGCGAACGAATCGCGTTCACGCAAGGATTCGTCGGCGCCACCTATTCCATCTGGAAGCTCGGCGTCGCCGCCGAGTACAACGTCGCGCGCGTGAACACCTTCGCGCTGGTGATCGCCTCGCGCTAACCGCATCGCTATCGGAGACGATCGGCATCGATTCGTGGCGATCGTCGCCTCTCCGATTGCGCCTTCCGCCGGGCTGGCTATACTCACGCCCTCCCGTGACAGCCCCGGCGTATGGCCACGGCCATCGTCCCCATCGTTTCCGAGGAGATCATCCATGAACAAAGAGGTCGTTCGCGTCCCCGTCCTCTCCGACGGGCTGGAGAAGTCAGGCGTTCCGCTTTCCCCGGCGATCAAGGCGGGCGGCTTCGTGTTCGTCTCCGGCACCGCGCCCGTCGATGTGCGTACGGGGAACTTGGTTGCCGGAGATATCGCCACGCAAACGGAGGCGTGCCTCGAAGCCGTGAAGGCCACGCTCGAGGCCGCCGGGTCCTCGCTCGACAAGGTCGTTCGGGCCACGATCTATGCCTCGAACGCGGGATACTACGGCGCGGTCAATCGCGTCTACGCGCGCTATTTCCCGAAGGATCCTCCGGCGCGCACGTTCGTCACCGTGGGCTCCTGGCCCGCGGAGTTCGACATCGAAATCGAGTGCACCGCGCTGGCCTAGCGAGCGGCCTCGCTCGCAACGGGCGTCGCCCGCGCCGTGTCATCGACCGCGGCTCGATGGTCGCTTCGCCTCCGCGCCGTCTTGCCGTTTTCCCCGGCGCCAGGAACCCGGAGCCACGCCCACCACACGCTTGAACGCGCGGGAGAACGCGGCCTCGCTCTCGTAGCCTACCTCGAGCGCGATCTCCACGATCTTCGCGTTCGTGTCGCGCAGCATCCCCGCCGCAAGCTGCATGCGCCACTGGGTCAGGTACTGCATCGGGGGTTGCCCGATGAAGTGGACGAACCGCTCATGGAGCGAGGAACGAGACAGCCCCGCTGCCTCGCCCAGGCGTTCCATCGTCCACGGTTCGGCGGGACGTTCGTGCAGGAGCGACAGCGCGCGGCCGACGGCCGGATCGCGCGTTCCCGCAAGCCACCCCGTCTCCTCCGGCGGTAGGGAGTCGATGTAGCGGCGAAGCACCTCGACGAAGAGCATCTCGCTCATTCGCTCGAGCACGGCCTCACCTCCGGGGCGCCGCTGATTCGACTCCGCGACGACCGACTTCATGAACATCGAGACCCAGGAGTCGCTGCCGAGCGTGCTGCCCGGGATCTTGAGTACCCGGGGAAGGGCGGAGAGCAGCGGATTGAATGGCTTCGCGTCGAGGCCGAGGAATCCACATACGATTTTCGCGCGATCCCGACCTCCGCCGTCGAGTCGCGCGGTCGTGAGGGTCTCGCCCTGCATGCTGAGGGCGTACGGCAATTGCGGCGGCCGTGGGCTGAAGAAGAACGCGATGTCGGTGGCCTGGCCCCGAAGTCCGGGCGCGCTCGACATCACGTGGGGGTCGCCCTGGGGAAAGAGGACCAGATCCCCTTCCTCCAGCCGCGTGGGGGGCTCTCCGACCACCGCGGCCCAGCACGATCCTTTGACGATCGCGTGAAATTCGATCATGTGATCAGCGCCCGGCATGATCGCGGGGATGATGTCCTTGGCCGGCGGCGCCTCGGCAACCCACGGCGAGGCGCCGTCGATGTTGTAGAAGATCGCTCCGCGAAACCGCACGGCGCGCAACAGGTCGGACAGCGTGTCTTGGCTCATGGGTCCCCCGGACGATCGGCAAGGCTCCGCGGACGATCAGCGTAGTTCGCGCGCAACTTCGGACGTCCGGTCAAGTTTTGCCGACGCGCGGCCAGACGTCAACCCGCGGTACCGGGCATCCTATTCGTGTGAAGGCCGGCCCGTTCGATGGCCGCCACCGATGACCCACGACGCACGAAGAGGAGACGATCATGACCCCCATTGACGGCGCCACCATCCATCCCCACGCGTCGGTGTCGGGGCCCTCGGGCCGCGACGTCGAAGCGATCAAGGCTCGCCAGCAGGCGGCGTGGGCCGCCGGCGACTACGGCCAGATCGGCGTCCGCCTGCAGATCGTGGGGGAATCGATCTGCGAAGCGGTCGATCTCCATTCCACGGATCGCGTCCTCGACGTCGCCGCAGGGAACGGCAACGCGTCGCTGGCGGCGGCCCGTCGGTTCGCCGACGTGACGTCGACCGACAACGTGCCGGCCTTGCTGGAGGCGGGCAGGCGACGCGCGGAGGGCGAACAACTCCCGGTGACGTTTCGGGTGGCGGACGCGGAGGCGCTGCCGTTCGCGGATGCGTCCTTCGACGTCGCGCTCTCGACGTTTGGCGTCATGTTCGCCGCGAACCAGGAACGCGCGGCCGGAGAACTCCTGCGCGTCGTGCGGCCGGGCGGGCGAATCGGCATGACCAACTGGATCCCGGACGGATTCGTCGGGCAGTTCTTCGATCTCGTCACGCGATTCGCCCCGCCGCCGGCCGCGGTGCGCTCGCCTCTGGAGTGGGGAACCGAGACGCGGCTCGTCGAGCTCTTCGGCCCGAACGCCACCGACATCCGGACGGCGCGGCGGACGTACATGTTTCGGTTTCGGTCGGCGGAGCATTGGATCGCGTTCTTCCGGGAGCACTTCGGGCCGACGGTCAAGGCGTTCGCCGGCTTGGACGAGGCGCGACAGAGGGAACTGCACGACGCGCTCCTGACGCTGGCCGGGCGGTGGAATCGCGCGGGCAATCGGTCGCTGGTGATTCCGGGGGACTATCTCGAAGTCGTGCTGGCACGGTAGCGCGAGGCCCTAACGATAATGAGGTGTGCGATGAACCAGCAAGATAGGGGGACGGCGGTGGGACGGTACACGCGGTGGGTCATTCGGCATCGCGTGTGGGTCCTGGTCGCGAGCGTCGCGCTGACGATCGCCGCGGCCGCCGGTATCAAGAACTTGGGGCTGGCGAGCGACTACCGCGTGTTCTTCGGCAAGGACAATCCGGACCTGGCGGCCTTCGATGCCATCGAGAACATCTATGCCAAGAACGACAACATTCTATTTGTGATCAAGCCGCGCGAGGGTGATGTGTTCACGGCGCGCACCCTCGAGGCCGTCCGCTCGCTCACGGACGACGCGTGGCAGATACCGTATTCGACGCGGGTCGACGCGATCACGAACTTCCAGCACACATGGTCGGAGGACGACAACCTGACGGTGGAGGATCTCCTGCCGAAGGGTCCCATCACCTCCGAAGCCGCCGAGCGGGTCCGCGCCGTGTCCCTGCGCGAGCCGCTTCTCGTCGGTCGCCTCATCGCGCGGGACGGGAGAACGACCGGCGTCAACGTTCGGGTGTCGCTTCCCGGCGAGTCGCAGGCCGAGCTACCGGCAGCGGTGGCCTACGCACGGGGTCTCGAGGCGCGATACCGGACGAACTACCCCGATCTCGACATTCACGCCACCGGCATCTCCATGCTCAACGCCTCGTTCACCGAGGCCCCCATGAACGACATGCCGCTGGTGATGCCCCTCATGCTCGGGGCCCTGGTGCTGGCGGTCATCCTGTTCCTGCGTTCGGGACTTGGAGCGATGAGCACGCTCGCGGTCGTGCTGTTTTCGACGATCGTGGGGCTCGGTGTGGCCGGCTTCTTCGGGGTGGTCTTCGACCCGACGAGCGCCTCGGCGCCGATCATCATCCTGACGCTGGCGGTGGCCGACTCTATTCACATCCTCGTGTCGTTCTTCCACGGACTCCGGCGTGGGCTGACGCGCCACGCGGCCGTGGTCGAGGCGATGGAGCTGAACGCGCAGCCGGTCTTCCTGACGAGCATCACGTCCGCCGTCGGATTCCTGAGCCTGAACTTCAGCGATGCTCCGCCGTATCGCCTCCTGGGGAACGTCACCGCATTCGGCTTGATGGTGGCCTGGCTATTCTCCATGACGCTGCTTCCGGCCGTCATCGCGGCCCTTCCGATCAAAGCCCGCCGTGGATCCCGGATCGTGGAGCGCTTTGCGGATCAGGTGGGTGGTTGGGTGGTTGGGCACTACCGGGCGGTGTTGGCGGGGATGGCGGTTATGGCGATCGTCCTCGTCGGCGCCATCGGGACGCTGAAGATCAACGATCGCTACTTCGAATACTTCGACGAGTCTCTGGAGTTTCGGCAGGCGACCGAGTTCGCGCTCGCAAACCTGACCGGTCTCTACGGCGTGACGTTCTCACTCGAGTCGGGGCAAAGCCAGGGCGTGAGCGACCCAGAGTACATGGCGACGGTGGATGCCTTCACGCAGTGGCTGCGTTCACGGCCCAGTGTCGTGCACGTCAACAGCTTCAGCGACACGATGAAGCGGTTGAACAAGAACATGCACAACGACGACCCGGCGGCGTACCGGATTCCGGAGCGGCAGGACCTCGGCGCCCAATACCTGCTGCTCTATGAACTGTCGCTGCCGTACGGTCTCGATGTGAACGACCAGATCAATGTCGACAAGAGCGCGCTCCGCGTGGACGTGACCTACGGCGACGTCGACATGGCGACCATCGAGAGCGAGGTGGCGCTCGCGGAGGCGTGGCTCCGCGAGCACGGTACGCCTTCGATGCGACAGGCCGAGGCCGCGAGCCCGACCTTGATGTTCGCGAACATCACGCGGCGGAACATCGCGTCGATGATGCTGGGCACGGCCATCGGGTTCGTGGCGATCGCCCTCATCCTCGTCATCGCGCTCCGTAGCCTCCGGCTGGGAATCATCAGTCTCATCCCGAACATCCTGCCCGCGGCGTTCGCGTTCGGAGTGTGGGCACTGCTCGTCGGAGAGGTCGGGTTCGCGATCTCCGTCGTGGCCGGACTCTCGATCGGGATCATTGTCGACGACACGGTGCACTTCTTGACGAAGTACAACCGGGCGCGACGGACGCTCGGCGCGGAGGACGCGGTTCGCTACGCGTTTCAAAACGTGGGGAGCGCGATCCTGGGGACCACCTTCATCGTGGCCGTCGGCTTCGCGATGCTGGGGCTGAGCACCTTCCGCGTCACAGCCTACATGGGGATTCTCACGTCGCTGACCGTCGCGTCCGCCTTGGTCGTCGACTTCCTTCTTCTGCCGGCGCTGCTGGTGGCGTTCGATCGCGCTCCGGCGCGCGAGGCGGAGGAGGCTGCGGCGCCGGCGCTCGCACCGATCGGAGCAACCACACACTAACCTTATCGTGGAGGATCGAACGATGAAAGGCACCGCACTGGCACTAGCACTGGCCGGGCTCCTCCTGGGAGCCGTCGCGATCGCCCAATCGCCTCAGGAGAAGGGACGCGCGATCGCCGAGGAGGCCGATCGGCGAGACAGCGGCTGGCACGACAACGTGAGCACGATGAAGATGATCCTTCGCAACCAGCACGGCGGCGAGAGCGAGCGCCTGATGCGGCGCCAAGCGCTGGAGACGACCGAGGCCGGCCGGGGCGACAAGAACATCCTTGTGTTCGACGCACCTACCGACATCAAGGGCACGGCCTTGCTGACGCACACCAAGGTGCTCGAGCCGGACGATCAATGGCTCTTCTTGCCGGCGCTCAAGCGGGTGAAGCGGATATCGTCCGTCAACAAATCGGGCCCCTTCGTCGGGAGCGAATTCGCGTTCGAGGATCTCGTGTCCCAGGAAGTGGACAAGTACACGTACCGATGGCTGCGCGACGAGGTGCTCGAGGGAATGGCCACGTTCGTCGTGGAGCGGGTGCCGCGCTATGAACACTCGGGGTACGCGCGGCAGGTCGTGTGGTACGACACGCAGGAGTACCGAATCCAGCGGATCGACTTCTACGATCGTAAGGACACGCCGCTCAAGACGGGAAGAGCACGGACATCAGCGTCGAGGCGTGGGAGTTCCAAGCGGGCTTGAGCGACCCGATGTTCACGCCGACCCGACTGAAGAGAGTGTCGTAGGCCATGTTCCGCCGAACATGGATCCTCGGACTGGCGGCGGCGGCCCTCCTCGCGGGGGGCCGCCCCGCGGCCGGGGCGTGGCGTGCGGCCGGCAAGGTGGCGGCGGAAGTGCGGACATTCCCCGCGACACCGCAATTCGCCGATCAGGGTCAGGAGAACGTGTCGCCCTCGCTGTTGGTCGAACCGGAGGCACGACTCGAGTGGGCGTCGGGAACGAATCGACTCACCGTGCGGCCGTTCATTCGCCTGGACACACATGACGAGAACAGGACCCACGTCGACCTGCGTGCATGCAACTGGCTGCACCTGGGCGATCGGTTCTCGATTCTTCTCGGCCTTGGAAAGGTGTACTGGGGCGTGACCGAGTCCCGACACCTGGTCGACATCATCAATCAGACGGATGTGGTGGAGGGCATCGACGGGGAGGACAAGCTCGGTCAACCGATGGCCAACCTGACCTATGAGGCATCCTGGGGCGCCGTCGACCTGTTCTATCTTCCGGCTTTCCGTGAGCGGACGTTCCCCGATGGTGGGGCGCGTCTCCGCGGACCGGCGCCGATCGGCGGCGGCGCGTCGTATGAATCCGGGGCGGAAGCGTTCCACCAGGATTGGGCCGTACGCTGGTCGCGGACGCTCGGCGCGTTCGACGTGGGCCTCGCGCATTTCAGCGGGACGAGCCGGGAGCCGCGGCTGCTCCCGGAAGCGTACGTCTCGGGTGTCCGCCTTCGTCCGCGCTACGACCTCATCGAGCAATCGAGTATCGACGTGCAATGGACGAAGGATGCATGGCTCTGGAAGCTCGAGGCGATGCGGCGAAGCGGAGCCGGAGAGCGGTTCGGGGCCTTTGTTGCGGGGTTCGAGCGCACGCTATCACACGTGTTCCCAGGCGCCGCTGATCTCGGCCTCCTGGTGGAGTGGCTCTACGATGACCGCAGCGATGACTCGCCGCCAACGATCTTCGAGAACGACCTCTTCGTCGGTGCGCGCTGGGCGCTCAACGACGTCGCAGGCACCTCCATCCTCGGAGGGCCCATCGTGGACTATCGAACGGGCGAGGTGTTCGCGTTCATGGAAGCCGAGCGGCGGTTGGGGAGCCGGCACCAGATCGAGATCGAAGGCCGCTGGTTCCTCCACGCGGAGAAGGGGGCGGTGATGGACGGGTTTCGACGGGATAGCCACATGATCGCGAGGGTGAGCCGGCACTTCTAGGGCAGGCGGTGTTCCGTCGACCGAAGAGCCCGCAAGGACCACGCCTGCTCGCGGTGGGGAGGAGCAGGTCGTTTTCGCGTGGATTGAAGCGGAACTCTGCGTATTCTAGGACGCATTCCGTTCGCCGCCGTGGGCGTAACAGTTGTTTGTAGCGCTCCGGTCGGGATCGACGAAGGAGACGCAGCATGGGCATTCTGGAATATGATGAGGAGGCAAGCCGACGTTTGCTCGCCATTTACACGACGCCCGACGTCGTGGCTCAGCGAGAGATGTTCGCACGCGCCCTGTCACCGCGCCCAGGCGAGCGGGTGCTGGATATCGGATCGGGCCCGGGGTTTCTGGCGTCGATTCTTGCAGATGCGGTCGGGCCGGCGGGTTCCGTCACGGGCATCGATATCAGCGAACCGCTGAACGAGGCCGCCCGAGCCCACTGCGGTCATCAAGGATGGGTCACGATTCTTCAGGGTGACGTTGCCAACCTCCCCCTCGCCGACGATGCGGTTGACGCGGTCATCACGACGCAAGTATTGGAGTACGTTCCTCATCTCGACCGCGCGATTGCCGAGATGTTTCGCGTTGTCCGGCCGGGGGGACGTGTGGTGGCCGTCGACACGGACTGGGATTCGATCGTATGGCACTCCGGCGATCGCGCCCGCATGAACGAAATACTTCACGCCTGGGAGGAGCATGCGACCCAGCCGCGCCTCCCGCGAACGCTTGGTCGAAGTCTGAACCGCGCCGGGTTCTCCGTGGAGGGACAGCAGGTCGTTCCCTTGTTCAATCCCACGTTCGATCAGGATACGTACAGCAACCGGTTGATCGACTTGATCGTTCCGTTCGTCACGGACCATGCGGGCATTCCGGTTGCGACGGCGAATGCGTGGGCTCAAGACCTCAGAAAGGCAGGGGAGGCGGGCGACTACTTCTTCAGCCTGAACCGATATCTATTCATCGCAAGAAAGCCGTGACCGCCACGACGATGCTGCGGCGCGGCAGGCGTGCCGTGGTCGAAGCATGACGCGGCCGCCTGCGAGACGTCTCCTGTTGCGAGGAACCAATGGCTGACGCCGTCCTTCTCGACCGCCTGTCCCGGCACCGGGCCCTGGGCGCGGCGCCCGAATCCGAGCGCGCGTGGCTGGCGGACCACGGCGTGATGGAACGTCTCGCCGTGGGCGACGTCCACATCGCCAAGGGGGAACAGGCGGCGGCGCTGCACATCGTGCTCACCGGGCACCTCGTCATTCGGGCGGACCGCGGCGCGGGCGCGCGCAAGATCTTCGAGTGGCGCGGCGGCGACGTGGGCGGCATCCTGCCGTACTCGCGGGGCGCTTCGCCGCCCAACGACATCGTCGCCGAAGAGCCCACCGAAGTGCTGGCGATCGCGCGGGAGCGGCTGCCGGAGCTGACGCGCGCCTGCCCTGAAGTCACGGCGACGCTCGTCCACATGATGCTCGACCGCGCCCGGCAATTCACGTCGGGAGATCTGCGGGACGAGAAGCTGGTGTCCCTCGGGCGCCTGGCGGCGGGGCTTGCCCACGAATTGAACAACCCCGCCTCGGCGGCGGTGCGCGGGGCTCGGATGATGGTCGAGACCCAAGCCGCGGCCGAGGCCGCCGCACGACGAATGGGCGGAGCCCGACTCTCCGACGAGCAACTCGCCGCGATCGACGCCTTGCACGAGCGGTGCCGTGCGCGCGGCGCGCCCGGGCCGCGGTCGGCGCTGGAGCAGGCCGATCGGGAGGATGCGATTGGCGCCTGGCTCTCGGCTCACGGCAGCAGCGATAGCCTCGCCGCGCCGCTGGCGGAAACGGCGATCTCTTTGGAGGACCTGGATACGCTCACGGCGGCCGTCCAAGGCGACGCGCTGGACGCCGCGCTGCAGTGGATCGCCGCCGGCTGCGCGATCCGCTCGCTCGCGTCGGAGATCGAGACATCCGCGTCGCGTATCGCCGATCTCGTGAACGCCGTGAAGGGTTTTACCTTCATGGACCAGGCGCCCACCGCCGGACGCGTGGACATCCGGCGCGGCCTCAGCGACACATTCACGATGCTTGCCGCCAAGACACGCGCGAAGTCCGCAACGGTCTCGATCCAATGCGTGCCCGATCTTCCCCCGGCGCACGGCGTCGGCGCGGAGTTGAACCAGGTGTGGATGAACCTGGTGGACAATGCCCTGGATGCCATCGGCGAGGGCGGGCGCGTGGAAGTGACCGCCGGCGCCGAGCGGGGCCGCGTCATCGTCCGGGTCATCGATGACGGTCCGGGCATCCCCGCGGCAATCCGAGACAAGATCTTCGAGCCCTTCTTCACGACGAAGGACGTGGGGCAGGGCACCGGGTTGGGTCTCGACATCGTGCGCCGTCTCCTGCGGCAGCACGACGGGGAGATCGAGGTCACCTCGCGACCCGGACACACCGAATTTCGGGTGAGCCTTCCGATTTCCTCGTGAGTTCGCCGGCCGAAGACCCTCTCATCAAACGCGGCGAATTGAGGTAAGATCCGCCGATGCCGCTGCCGCCCGCCACTGAGATCGGACCCTACATAGTCATCGGGCCTCTCGGCGCCGGGGGCATGGGTGAGGTCCATCGCGCGCGCGGCGAGTGCCTTGGCCGCGATGTGGCGATCAAGGCCTTGCCG
>QJVW01000138.1 GCA_003235575.1 Candidatus Eiseniibacteriota bacterium
GATAGGGGCATCGGGCAGAAGTCCTGCAAAGTTCGAACCTAGCTGAGCGAAGATGCTGGCTCGCGCATCTTCCGTAACCGGAAGTAGAGTCACACGCGAGGCGAAACGCGTGGGAACAAGAAAAGAGAGGCCAAACAAGCACACTCCACCGATGACCGCGGCAAGGCCGATGGAAATTCCGTGCGCGAGAATAATGCGGAGGACTTCGTCCACTGGACGATCAATCCAGGACGATGAGCCCCTCACTTCGTCGCCTCCCGCGCCAGGAAAATCGTCGTCGCGGCTCCGCTCAGGATCGTCATGATCGTCGCGATGTCCTTCAGCGTCTCCTTCTTCTCCCGCGGACCGCGCTGCGGGACCAAAATCAGCGCCCCCGCCTCCGGGGACGGGTCGAACCACATCCTCCGCGGCCCCTTCACGCGTCCGTTCGGCTGCACGATCTTCACCCGGCTCTTGTCCGCTTCCTCGGTGTACCCGCCCGCCTGCTCGATGTAGAAGCCCAGCGGCCGGCCGCGCTCATGCAGCACGGACACCGGGAAGCCAACCTCCCCCACGACCTTCACGGTCTTCGGCTCCCGGGGAATGGTGATCTCGTCGCCATCCTCCAGCACCAGGTCGTACTTGCGGTTGCGATGCTTGGCCACCGCCTCGACGTCCACGGCCAGCCTGCCGGCGCCGTCCTTTCGCCGAATGAATTTGGCGCCCCGCGGATAGGCTGTCGGCTTCAGGCCGCCCGCGCGCTTCAACACGGACGACAGGCGCTCCTCCTTCGTCTGCAGCGAGTAGACACCGGGGTACATGACCTCCCCCAGCAGCGCCACGTTTCGCTGCAACTCCCAATTGGGAATGCGCCGTACCGAGACGCGGTCCCACTTCTGCAGCACGAACGACGTGTCCACGCCCGTGCCGTAGGAATAGTCGCGTGAAATGGGAACCTTGAAGATCTCGGCGCTCAGCTTGTCCGCGGTCATGGTCGTGGAGTCGACGCGCGCCACCTCGGCCTCGACATCCGAGGCGGACTCCATCAAGCCGCCGGCCCGGAAGATCAGGTCCATGACCGTCATCCCCACCAGGTACTCGTAGGAGCCGGGATTGCGCACTTCCCCGCTGATCGTGACCGTGTAGCGCTCCTGGATGTCCCACATGGAGCGGATCAGGATCTCGTCCAGCGGTCGCAGCTCCAGGTCGTCTTCGCCTTCGCCGTTCACCGCTCGCCCGACGTGGAACGCCGCGGAGCGCCGCACGCGATCCTCGTCCGTGCGGATGACCAGCGCCCGCTCCAAGTACGCATCGGGCTTCAGCCCGCCCGCCTCGCGGATCAGGTCCGAGGCGTGCATGCCCGGTCGCCAGGCGAACGTGCCGCCGTGGTAGATGCCGTTTCCGCTTATCTGGACGGAGTTCTTGAGAATGTCGCCGACGCGGAAGATCTGGACGATGTCGCGGTCCACCATCTCGGGATCGCGCGTGGAGTCCGCCAGGGCTTCGCGTAGCGGCAGGTCCAACACGACGCGGTCCTGCCCGGCCAGGCTGTCGCGGTGGGCGAACGGAACGACGCGGTCGACCAGCGCGCGCGAGAGCAAGGCGGTCGACTTCACGCCGCCCGCCAATCGCAACAGCGCCTGGAACCGCTCGCCCTCGGCCAGCTCGTAGATGGCGGGGCGCCGGACCTCTCCGACGACCGCGACCGTCTTCCCCACCGGCGGCACGAAGAGCACGTCGCCGCTCTGGAGTCGGACCTCCTCGGCCTTCGATCCGGTGAGGATGTAGCCGTAGAGATCCACGACGCGGTGGACTTCGTTGTGCCGGATGATCCGCACGTCGCGCATGGAGCCGCGCGGCGTGGGACCGCCCGCGGAATAGAGCGCGTTCAGCACCGTGGAAACCGACGAGATCGTGTACCCGCCCGGCTGCACGACGTCGCCGAGAATGAAGACCTGGATCGTCCGCAATTTCCCGAGCGTCACGTCGACGAACGTCGTCGGCCGCCGGGCGCGAATGCCGGAGTAGACCGAGGCCAGCCGATCCGTGATCGCCCGCTTCGCCTGGGCCAGGGTCAGGCCGTTCAGGACGACCTGCCCGATGTCCGGCACCGTGATCGTCGCCTCGCGGTTGACGATGGCGGCGTGCGTGAATTCGTTATCGCCCCAGAGGGTGATGATGACTTCGTCCCCGGGGCCGATGGGGTAGTCGGGATCGACCGGCCCCGCGGCCAAAGGCTCGAAGGTCGTGGGGGAGTAGGAGAAGATCTCGTATCCGAACGGGCGAACGCCCGCGGCGTCCGGCATCCGCTTCCCCAACTCGAGCTCGAACTCGCTCCGCATCTCGGCGGCCGACGGCTCGCGGGGAGCGTTGGGGCCGGCGGTGGGCGGCAGCGGCTCCGTGGTCAGGGCGCCGCTCGGCGGGTTGACCGCCGCTCCGGGCGCCCTGGCCGCGGCGCCGGTCGTGTCCCCCGGCAGATACGCGTTCAGCGCGCCGGGATCGTACCCGGCTTCGCGCAGGGCGTCGCGGATCTGGTCCGGGGTGAGCTTCCGCGCACGGATCTCTTCGCGAACCTGCTCCGGCGTGCGCCCGGTCTGCGCGAGGCGGCGCTCCACATCGGACGCTGTCTGGGCGGATACCCGGCAGGGCGCTGCCGAAAGGAGGAAAACGGCGGCTGCGGTAACCGCGACGAGCAGCGCGGGGAGCATCGAGGGGTTTTGGGTGGGCCGGATCGTCTTCAACTCCATCCCTGGTGATGACGGCCTGAAGTGCACCTCGGACGGGAGCGGGCAGGGGACCCTGCGGCCATCCCCCTAACCCCCGCATTTCATGGGAATTGGTACCACGCACCCCCGGCATTCGTCAACGATTTCGGTAGAAAATTGGCCAGCGGCGCTCCCTCTCAGAAGCGCCGCTGACCGCGATCCCGTTCCGCCCGAACGGCGGACAGGAAAGGTCCTACGCTACGGACACAACGATGCTTCCCAGGTCCCGTCGTCGCTGGGCCCGTACCCCGGCACATCGTACGAAGTGTAGGTCCAGGTGCCGGACATCATCCCGGTGGTGGTGTTGAGCGTTCCGTCCACGCTGAACTCGAACGTGCTCATGTCACCCTCCAAGCCGCTCAGCGTCCGCGTCGTCCCGGTGCCGGAGACTTGGCCGGAGACCGATGCCAGATCCGGCGCGACCGCGCTGAGGAATACCGAGGCGAACGCGGTATCGTTCATCGCGACGTTGAACGTTCCGGAATCGTCCATGGCCGTGTTCCAGAACTTGCCGCAGTAGATCGTCGGCGACAGCTCGTTCGAGAGAGCGCCGAAGAACCCCAGGCCGCCGGGGCCGTCGAATTGTCCGACAAGACTCGGCGGGCCGCTGCCGCCGTCCAAGTCGAGTTCACCGGCGAACGTGTACCCGCTTCCTGAAAGGTTGAGGGTGTCGCCCTCCTCGCTGTACACGCCGGTGGCCATGTTGGTCGCGCCGCCGAACGTG
The DNA here is from genome assembly GCA_003235575.1 of Candidatus Eiseniibacteriota bacterium. GTDB lineage: Bacteria > Eisenbacteria > RBG-16-71-46 > SZUA-252 > SZUA-252 > SZUA-252. The sequence goes on from QJVW01000138.1 coordinate 3,469, forward strand.
AAGTTCGCGCTGGCCGCCACCTCGGCGGCGCCGGCGCGGTGCGCGGGCAGGCGCCCGGCCAGCGTCGTCGAGTTCACCGTGATCGTGATCTTCCCGCTCTGTTGTCCGTTGGTCATGAGCCCCGTGAAGCCTGAGGTCGGGGTGACGCCGCCGCCGGGCGCCGCCGGGTTCTTCTCGTCGTCGCCGCAGCCGACGAAGGCGATCAGCGCCGTGAGCGTGATCGCCGCGGCCAAGGGGCGGGTCAAGGTCGAGTGGAGTAGCCGTCTTCGGTTCTTCATCAGCGCATCCCCCTTTGCGTGATTCACTCGCGTGACGAGCGATTCCAAGGTCCTGGCGCCGCGCCCCGTTCGGGAGGCAGCATGAAGCCCGATTATGATAGGTTCGGCGGCGTGAGCAAACCGCCGATCCCCTTTCATCGCCCCTCGGTCAGCGAGGCCGATGTCGAGGCCGTAAGTGGCGTTCTACGTTCGGGTTGGCTAACCACCGGCCCGAAGGTGAAGGCGCTGGAGGCCGCGGTGGCCGGATACGTCGGCTCCCACGAATCGGCGCCCGGCCCCTTCCACGCGGTCGCGCTTTCGTCCTGCACCGCCGCGCTCCACCTCGCCTTCGTCGCGCTCGGCCTCAAGAAAGGGGACGAAGTCGTGACGTCCCCCTACACGTTCGTCTCCACGGGCGAGACGATTCTCTACACCGGCGCGAAGCCGGTCTTCGCCGACGTCGAGCGCGCGACGAAGAACCTGAGCCCCGAAGCCGTGGAGCGCGCCATCACGCCGAAGACCCGCGCCATCGTGACGATCTCGATGGCGGGCCATCCCTGCCGCTCCGCGGAGATCGAGCAGATCGCCAAGCAACACGGCGTTCCCGTGGTGGAGGATGCGGCGCACTCGCTGACCTCGCGGATCTGGTCGGTGCCGGTGGGCGCGCAGGCGGACATCTCCTGCTTCTCCTTCTACGCGACCAAGGTGATCACCGCGGGCGAAGGCGGCATGGTGGTGACGAAGAATCAGGAATGGGCGGACCGGGTGCGGCGGCTTTCGCTCCACGGGCTCTCCGCGGCGGCCTGGTCCCGGTACGGGAAGGGCGGCTGGTGGGAGTACGACGTCACCGAACTCGGCTGGAAATACAACCTGACGGACCCGCAGGCGGCGCTGGCGCTCTCGCAGCTGGAGCGCGCGGAGGCGTTGCGCGACCGCCGCGAGGCGATCGCCACGCGATACACGAAGGGCCTGACGGGCGTGCCCGGACTGACCACGCCGACGGTCGCGAAGGGCATGCGCCACTCCTGGCACCTCTACCAGATTGCCGTCGGCGACGGAACGCCCACGGGCATGGACCGGAACGCCCTTGGCTTGGCCCTGCGCGAGGACGGCATCGGCACCAGCGTCCACTTCAAGCCGCTTCACCTCTTCCCGTGGTACCAAAAGCGCCTGCGCGTGAAGCCGGGGCTCTGCCCGGAGGCCGAGGCCGCCTTCGCGCAAACGCTCTCGCTTCCCATCTGGCCCGACATGACCGAGGAGGACGTGGACCGCGTCATGGAGCGGGTCCGGTTCCACCTGACGGGGGGTGCATAGACCCATGGCGACGATCGACGAAGAACTCGATTGGGGGGTCCTGCGCGATGCGGCCGAGCGAGGCGGGGCGCGCGAACTGGCCCGCGCGGTATTTCTCCGCGATCCCGCGGAGCGACGCGACCTCTGGAGGATGGCGCTCCGTCGCATCGACGAGCACGACGGGGCCCTTCGGAATTTCGAGCTGCTGATCGACGTCGCGCAGGCGGGTATCGACGACGCCATCACGCTCTCGAACCAGGCGGCGGACGCCGCGTCGGCCGCGGAATGGGCGGATGCCGCGAACGTCCTCTCCTACAATCTCTCCGCGTCGCTTGCGGACTGCTGGCCCGACGACCCCGCGCCGCGGGAGCGGCACCACTTCGAGATCGGCCTGCGCGCCGCGGAGGACTGCATCCGCTGGCGGTGGGAACTGGGCAAGACGGCCGACCGCCGAGCCATGGGCTACTGGGCCGCCGGCATGCACCACCTGTCGCTGGGCAATCTGGCCGAGGCGTGGGGAGGATTCGCCACCGCCGAGCGCCTGGTGCGCGGCAACGCGAAGGGCGGGCACGGCGCGGGCGTCACGGCCGGCGGAGACTTCGGCGTGATCCTCTACCACGGCTATGCGGGGATCGCCCGCTGGATGCTGGGCGACGATGAGGGACGCCGCGACTTCGAGCGCGCCTGCCGCGCGTTCGAAGAAACGCACTCGAAGGATCCCGAGCGACAGGAAGACGCGCGCTTCGGCTTGGAGCAGTTGCGATGCGTGGAGGAGCGCTTCCTGAAGACGGCGAAGGGCTAGCGGGGCTCGAGGTCGTTCGAGGCGGCCGGTTCGCCGCCCCCGTCACGACGCCTACGCGTCGTGACCACCGGCGGGACGAACGCTCACCAGAAATCCCGCCGCCAGGCCCACCGCCAAGCCGGCCGCGTGCCCGGCCATGCTGACCCCCTTCAGGAACGACGCCGCGATCCCGGCGATCGCGATCACGATCAGGACCAGGCGCACCCAGCGCGGCTGCCCGAATCGAGCGGCATCGGGACGGAAGAGGAGAAGGATGGCGCAGGCGAGAAGGGCGTAGGCGCCGGCGG
>QJVW01000127.1 GCA_003235575.1 Candidatus Eiseniibacteriota bacterium
AAGGCGGCGCGCGTGACGCCCTTCCAGTGATCCCGCGGATACTCGCGGCGCTCCATCCGGTTCTCCTTCGATTCGCCCACGTCCTCCATGAAACCGATCACCGGCATGAAACTGGGGGAAAAGGCGGTCAGCACGACGCCCGACGGGAGGATGAACTCGCGCAGACCGCCGCCGTTCTTCGTCACGCCGCCGGGAAACGCGCCATTCCACCGCCAGCCGATCACGACGCTGTCCCCGGGCGCGAGCGGCGACGGCGGCGTGAAGACGTAGAGCCGTTTCCGATCCACGGGCTCGTACGGCGCACCATTCAGCGTCCAGGAGAGCGAATCCCAGTGCAGCCCGCCCGTCAGCGGGATCGAGGCAAGCGGCATCTCGTGCGGATTCACGAGCGTGACGGTGCCGCGGCTCGCCAGCCAGTGCTTCGCGGGGTCGATGCGAAGCGCGACGTCGGCGCGCGCCAGGTCGGGAAGGGGAGCGTTCATCCACGTCTTGAGGTTCTTCGCCCAGTAGTCCTTCTCCTCCTTCTTCGTGACGTCGCCATCCACGGCGCCGTGGACCATGAAAACCAGCGTCACCGCCGCCACGATCGGAACGACCGCCGCCGGCAGCAGGCGCAGTCCGGTCGCGGCGAGCTGACGCGGGGCCAGGTGGTGGAGGAGACGCACCGCGTCGGTCCCGCGCCGGGCGAAGAGGCGGACCGCCACGAGCCCGAAGAACACGCAGAGTCCGAGCAGGAGGACGCGGTTCCAAATCAACGCCGCGCGATCGACCTCGAGAAAGCCGAGGTCGGTCCAACGCAGCGCGCCCCAGAGTCCCCAATTCCACGCCCAGTTCAGCTTGCCGTCGGTCGCGAAGTATCCCGTGAGGATCAGCGCGCCAAGGGAAAGGCCGTAGGCGCCGTAGCGGTTCCCCGTCAGGGCATACAGGGCCGTGACGAACGTCATCCATGCCAGGAAGGTGGGCAGCAGGATGCCGCCCCACACCACCACGAACGGCTCGAGGGTGAACGCCACCGTTCCCTGGATCGCGATGGCGATGACGGCCGCCACGAGACCCCCGGCGAGAATCGCCGCGATGACCGACAGATTGGCAAGCCACTTCCCAAGGAGCAGCGCCGCGGTCCGAATCGGCGTCGCGTAGAGGACCGGGGCGATTCCCGTCGCGCGATCCCGTTCGAGCGATTCAACGGTGAAGAACATGAGAAGCAGGCAGACCATGAGGGTCAGCTGGTTGGCCATTCCCACCGCGTTCATCCCGGGCGTCAAGAGGAGGCGGGTGTCGAACGCGCCCACGGCGGTCAGGGCGTTACCCAGCGCCTGAACGAGGATGAGCGTGACGAAGAGGTAGATCCCCGGGTGTCGCGCGAGCTCGCGCACCTCGGATCGCGCCACGACCCCGACGCTCGGCCAAAATCCCGTCGACCGGCGGATCATGCCGAGCGCGGAGACGCTCCCCGCGACGGGGGCCGCCTTGGCGGGCAGCTCCGTCGACACGGCGCCGACAGGGCCACGGACGCCCGTGCGTCCTCCATGCCGCCCGATCGCCCCGCGCGCCGCACGGGCCACGGAGCGCTGCGTCAGCCACGCCGCGCCCAGGCCCACCAGAAGAAGCCACGCGCGGTTCACCCAGAAGAGCGCGTCGTACACCACGTGCTCTTGATTGTAGAAGGCGACGCCGCGGTCGACCTTCAGGGCCGTCTCGTTCAGCCAGCGATAGCCGGAGGGTTCGATGGCCTGCAGCAGTCGATTGATGTTCGGATCGAGCCACGAGGGGGACCAGGTCCAGAGGAAGAACCCGCAGATCATGAGCGTGGCGACCGGGAGAAGAAAGACCAGCACCGCGTTTCCGGTTCGTTCTCCCACGAACATCGACACGCCGGTGAAGAAGATCAGGAACGGGACCCCGATCGTGAGGACCGGAATGAAGTAGTTGCCCGCCTGGAACGGACCGCGGACTTCGTTCGCGAGCGCGCTCGGCACGAGATGATTGAAGAACGCCGCCGCGAGCGCGTAGAAGAAGATCAGGATCGAGAACGCCAGAACCAGTGCGGCGTACCGGCCCCATACGTATTCGCCCGCGGTCAGCGGGGTGGCGTGGAGCAGCACGTCCACCTTGCTTTCACGGTCGCGCAGAAGGGTCATGCCGCCCGCCACGGCCACGAAGAACGCGACGAAGAGGAGCGTGATGTACGTCAGCGTCTGGGTCATCGCGTACTCGGACGTGACCCAGGCCTTCGTTCCGCCCACCGAGCTGTCCCCGGATGAAATGCTGACGTGGCCGCTCGAGAGCCCGAAGGCCACCAGGCCCAGGATGAGCGCGAGCATGACGATGAGCGGCCGCCGGAACGAGTGGCCGAACTCGTCGCGAAACGTCGCCCCCCATCGGCGGAGGTTCACCCTCCCACCGCCTCGAGGCGGGGCAACGCCCCGAGCCGCATCAGCACGAGATAGGCGTCTTCCAAATTCACGGGGCTAGAGGCGAAGCCCGGAGGCGGCGACCCGGACGGTTCGTAGATGCGCGCGTGATGGCGACCCTCGACCAAGAGGGCCTTCGTGACGGTCCGTTCGGCGCGAAGGCGCGCCAATTCGCCGACGCTGACCGTTCCCTCGAAGATCTGTCCTTCGATCGCGGCCCGCGCCTCGGCCGGCGTCGTGACCGCCAGCAGGCGGCCCTCCCGGATCACCGCGAAGCGCGGACAGAGGACCGCGACGTCCTCGACGATGTGCGTCGAGAGCAGCACGATCCGGTCGGCGGCGAGTTCCGCGAGCAAGTGGTAGAAGCGCAGACGCTCTTCGGGATCCAGACCGGCCGTCGGTTCGTCCACGATGATGAGCCGCGGGTTCCCGGCGACCGCCTGCGCGATGCCGAGCCGCTGGCGCATGCCGCCCGAGTAGCCCTTCACGGACCGCTTCGCCGCGAAACCCAGGTTCACGCGCTCGAGCAATTCCGCCACGAGCTTCTTGCGGCCCTGCGGCGCCGTGACGCCCTTCAGGGCGAGAAGGTGTTCCAGCATCGCCTCGCCCGTGAGGTGGGGATAGAAACCGAACTCCTGGGGGAGGTAGCCGAGTCGTGGCCAGTGGAGTTCGGGCTTCGCGAGGATGTCGGCGCCGTCCAACGTCACCGACCCAGACGTAGGCTCCAGCAGCCCGGCGAGGATCTTCATGAACGTCGATTTCCCCGCGCCGTTGGGCCCCAGCAGCCCGAACATGCCCGAGGAAACATCCAAGTCGATGCCGTTCAGCGCGGTGACCGGCCCGGGGTACACCTTCACGAGGCCACGAGTCGAAAGCATGGCGTTCCTCCACCTGCGGGGGAGCGAATGGGATCGTGGGAATGGTACGCCCGGAGAGGCCGGACGGTTTCGAAATTCCACCCCGGGTGACGGGGGCGCGACGGGCTGGTCGACCGGACGGCGCGCGCTACTGCGCGCGCATCAGGTGCTCATAGCCGCCGGCGTTGATCACGTGCGTGTACCCCAACGACTCGAGCGTTCCCTTCGCCTTTCCCGAGCGGTTTCCGGTTCGGCAGTAGAGAACGATCGTGGCCGCCTTGTCGTCGCCCAGTTCGGTCGTCCGCGAGGCGATCTCATCGTAGGGGATGAGCTTCGCGCCCTCGAGGTGTCCTTGATCGAATTCATCGCGCGTCCGCACGTCGACGAGGACGGCGCCGCCGCGAATCGCCTCCCACGCCTCGTGCGCGGTGTCCGTCGCGGTGGACTCCCCCTCCGAGGCGCTGTTCGAGCATGCCGGCGCGGCCACCAAGGCGAGGACGAGCATCAGTCGCTTCCACATGAACCGAATCCCTCCGTTAGTCCGCGCCGACGCCGTTCGATTCCGCCGGGGCCGTCGGGGGACCGCACCGCGCGCGCAACGCGTCCCAGGACCGTAGCACGGAACGCCGGACTTCGGCGACCGTGACGGTCATCCCCGCGAACCGGCCTTGATGACCCAGAAACGACTCGAGGGCATCCTCCGAGAAGTCCGGCTCCACGTTCACCGTCCACAGGGATCCGTCGACGACCTCGAGGACGGGGTAGATGCCCGATTGCACCGCCCAGCGCACGAGTTGCACGCCTTCGGAGGGTTCCGACTTCCACCCGGTCGGACAGGGAGAGAGGATGTGCAAGAAGCGGAATCCACGCACGTCGAGGGCGCGCTGCAGCTTGCGCATCATGTCCTCGGGGTGGGCCATCGAGACCGACGCGGCGTACGGGATGCGATGCGCGGCCATGATGCCGAGGATGTCCTTCTTCGCGACGTGCTTTCCGGTGGGCGTGGTCGTCGTCGTCGCGCCGAACGGCGTGGCCGAGGACCGCTGGCCCCCCGTGTTTCCGTAGATCTCGTTGTCGTAGCAGAGGAACAGGATGTCCTCGTTGCGCTCCGCCGCGGCCGAGACGGCGGCGAGGCCGATGTCGTAGGTCCCCCCGTCGCCGGCGAAGCAGAGCACGCGAATGTCCTCGTTGTTGGCGTGCGTGACCCGCGCCAGGCCGGTGGCGACCGCCGCCGCGGCGGCGAACGTGGACGCGACGACCGGCGCGCCGTACGCGCTGGCGGGGAAGGGCCCCGCGGTCACGATGCCGCAGCAGGCGGGAATGACGATCTGAACGCGCCGCTCCGCGACGGCGCGGCTGATCATGTTGAGGGCGATCGACATGCCGCACCCGCCGCAATTCGTGTTGCCCGCGCGGAGAAGCGGCTCCGAGCGGTCGGCATCGGTATGGACGACCCCGCCTAGAATCGGCTCGCTCATGCGCCCGCCTCCATGAAGTGCGGTTCGCCCGACTCGTCCCGCGACGCCAGGTCGTCGAGCACCCCGCGAACGTGCTCGGGACGAATGTCGCCGCCGCCCAGGCCGATCAGATAGTTCTGGACCACGGCGCCGGGCGCGGCGAGTCCACGGAGTTCGCCCCACACGATCCCCCCCAACCCCGGACAGGAGTCCCGGTCGAGGATCGCGACCCGCTTTCGTCCGGCGAGATGCTCCCGGATCGCCCGTTCCGGCAATGGTCGAAACATCCGAAGGCGGAGCGCGCCGGCCTTCACGCCGCGCGCGCGCGCCTCGTCCACGGCGGTCCGCACCGTGCTCGCGGTCGTGCCCATGGAAACCAGCACCAGGTCGGCGTCCTCCATGCGGTAGGGGACCACGGGGTCGGGCGGCCGGCGGCCGAAACAGCGCTCGAACTCGTCCTGTATCCGGGCGTAGACCCCGGGCACGCGCCCCATCGCATCGAGGTGCTGCTTTCGATGCACCTCGGTCTGGTGGGGGAAGTCGAGTCCGCCGACCACGCGGGGCGTGTCCGTCAGGCGGTGGGGGAGGCGCAGCTCCGGCAGGAACCGGTCCACCGCTTCCTGGTCGGGAATGTCGGTCATCGTCATCGTATGCGAGAGGACGAACGCATCCTGGCAGACCATGACCGGGAGGAGGACCTCCTCGTCCTCGGCCAGGCGGAACGCGAGGAGGGTCGTGTCGTGCACCTCCTGATTGTCCTCGCAGTAGAACTGAATCCACCCGCTATCCCGCAGCATGAGCGTGTCGCCGTGATCGACCCAGATGTTCCAAGGCGGTCCCAGCGTACGGTTCACGGCCATCATCACGATCGGCAGGCGATAGAACCCCGCGGCGAAGACGTTCTCCGCCATGTAGGCGAGCCCGTTCGAGGAGGAGGCGGTGAACGTCCGCGCGCCGGAGAGGGCGCCGCCCATGCAGACGGCCATGGCGCTGTGTTCGCTCTCCACGCGGACCACCGAACCCTTGGGGATCTGCTCGGCGCATAGCCGCTCGATGCACTCGGTCTGCGGCGTGATGGGGTAGACCCCGCTGCAGAACCCGCGTCCACTCCGATTCGCCCGCGCCGCCAGCGCGGCGGCGGCCGCCGTCGCGTGGTTCGCGCTGATCATGTGCATCGTCATGACGTGGTCATCTCCATGGCGTCGCGGGGGCACTCGGCGACGCAAATGCCGCACCCCTTGCAGAAGTTCAGGTCCACAGCATACCCCGTGGCCGTGCGATCGATGATGCCCTCGGGACAATACACGAGGCAGGTGTCGCACTGCGTGCAGTGGCCGCAGGAGAAGCAACGTTCCGCTTCGCGCGCGTCGGGCAAGCCGCGATTCGTTTCCGCGAAGGAGCGAACGCGCTCCGCGGCCGGTAGGCGGTCCCCGACGGCTGCGGGGCGCAGCGGGAAGCGATCGAAGTGGATGCCTGAGATCGGCACGGCTTCGGCGCGGTTCGGTCGCACGAAGATCGTCGCGGGCTCACCGAGCGCTGCGAGGGCGCGGCCCGCGGCGCGGCGTCCGTCGCCGATCGCGTGGGCGACGGTGCCTTCGCCGGTGGCGAAGTCGCCGGCCACGAACAGATTCGGCGCGCTTCCGTGGCGATGGATTCGTCCCTCGGCGATCGTGTCGCCGAGGCGGAGGAGCCGGCGATCGGCGCTCTGGCCGGCCGCGAGCAAGACGTGGTCGCAGGCGAGCCGCGACGTGCGCTCGCTGACGATCGGCCGTCGGCGCCCGGTCTCGTCGGGGTCGCCGAGCGTCACTTCCGCCAGCTCCACCGCCGCCACGCGCCCGTTGCCGTGGAAGGCGACCGGCTGGCGGAGCAACTGGAACTCGACGCCCTCGTGCTGCGCTTCCTCGATTTCCTCGCGGATGGCGGGCATCTCCTGCTCGGTCCGGCGATAGGCGATCGTCACGCGCTCCGCGCCGCGGCGGCGCGCGCTGCGCGCGCAGTCGATGGCGGTGTTGCCGCCGCCGATCACGACCACGTGGCCGTGGAGCGACGGCCGATCGGCGAGGTTCACGTCATGCAGAAAGCGGATTCCCTGCTCGATTCCCTCCAGCGATGCGCCCGGCACCTCCAGGGCGGTCAGGCTGGCGAGCCCGGTGGCGAGGATGACGGCGTCGTACTTCCTGCTCAGCGACGCGACGCCCGGCGCGTCCAGGACGACTCCGCAACGCGCCTCGACCCCCAAGTCCAGGATGCCGTCGATCTCGCGCTCCAGCACGTCGCGGGGCAGGCGGTAGGCTGGAATGCCGGTGCGAAGGACGCCGCCCAGCGCCTGCTCGGCCTCGAATATCGTCGCCTCGTGGCCATGGCGCGCGATCTCGTACGAGGCGGCCAGGCCGGCGGGTCCGCTTCCGACGACCGCGATCCGCCGGACGCGCCCCGGCGCGCGCTCGGCCCGGCGGGAAACGGTGGCATGGTCCCCGACCCATCGCTCCAGTTCGCGAATGTTCACGGTGCCGTCGTACTGGCGTCGGCTACACCCTTCCATGCACGGCGCGGGACAAACCCGTCCGCAGACCGACGCCAGGGGCTGTGTCTCGGACAGCACGCGGGCGGCTGCTTCTTCCCCCTCGTGCAGAAGCGTTTGCAGGAAGCCGACGACGTCGTTCCCCGCGGGGCACCACGCGTTGCATGGCGCCAAGTGTTCGACGTACTGCGGAACCTGCGTGCGCCATGCCCCGGTCTTCAGCCCCGTGGGCGCGCTCGCGGCGTGTCGGGTGAGCGGGAGCACGTAGACGCTTTGGTCGGGTGGCGGGACCGCGGCCTCCGCCGGCTGGCCCGCCGGGGAGTCGCCAACCGAAACGGCGTCGAATGCCGCGCGCGCGGCAGGGAGATCGCGCTCGAGATGGATCGAAGCGTAGGCGCGGTCGAGCGCTTCCCGCGGCAGGCCCACCACACGCGCATACGCGCCGGCGATCGTCGTGTTGACGATCACGACGGACCGCGTCCCGATGCCCTGCTTCCGGGCGATCGATGTCGCATCGATCGTCGCGATGCGGAATCGACCGAACCGGTGCCGGAATGCCTCGGGAGGATCGGGCGTGTTGATCAACAGCAGACCGCCCGGCGCCAGCCCCGAAACCGTCTCATCGCCAAGGAGCGTCGGGTCCAGGACCAGCAGGTGGTCGGGACGGTAGACCTTGTTGCGGTTCGTGATGGGTCGGTCGTCGACGCGCGTGTACGCCCGAACCGGCGCGCCCGATCGTTCCCCGGCGTAGTCGCCGAAGGTCTGAACGCTCTTCCCCAATGTGACGTAAAGGGCGGCGAGAATCTTTGCGCAAGTCACGCCGCCCTGGCCGCCCCGGCCGTGAAGCCGGATTTCGAGATTCATGTCGGGGTGTGATTTTTGCAGGGAACATGCCACGGGGGAAGAAGCGGAGATTCGAGGTCAAGTACCATAGGTTATTGGGGTTGGCCTCATTCGCGGCAAACGGGGCACGGCCTCCACGCCGGCAGGAGGGTGACGCGCCGTCATGGAGCCTGACATTATGACAGTTCGATGGTTCGCTCGAGCGCCTCGGGCGATGGCCCGCGCTCCGAGTTCCTCAGGGTCCCTCCTCGATCACAGTCGCAATCGCGCCCGCGATCGCACTAAACACCCCATTGCCACTCGCGCCGAGGCCGGCCGAGAACTCGAACGACTGAAATCCGACAACGCCACCCGCGACCATCGCGCCCAGCCGGGTGATCTGGTCCCGCGTCCAACCGGATTGTCGCTCCGGCGGAAGCGCGCTGGCGCCGAGATCGTGGAGATAGTTCGTGAAGATCTCCGTCACGATCGGATCCCTTCCCTCGCGAAGCAAGAGCAGCCCGCGGGCCTGGTGGAAGAGAAGCGCCTGCGCCCTCTCCCGCGCGAAGAAGTCGGCGTGAGCGCGGATGAGCGTCTCGAGCCGCGTCCGCTCGTCCGGTTCACGCTCCAGCGCTTCGGCGTAGGTAGCCTGGAGCTTGCGAACGCCCTCCGAGAGGAGGCTCGCGATCAGGTGGCCCTTGGATGCGAAGTAATTGTAGAAGGCGCCCTTGGCGACGTCGGCTCGCTTGGTGATGTCCTCGATTCGTGTCGCGGAGATGCCCCGTTCGGAAAAATGCCAGAGAGCCGCGCGGAGAAGCGACTGGCGGGTCGCATCCTGACGCCGCTGTCGGCGTCCTGGGGCTGGCGCTGGGTCCATTCGACTATCTTGACTCATATATGCCGTAAAGGCAAGTCATATATATGTAGTAATTCTTTTAATTGCAATGCAATAAAATACGTGCGATAGTCATATTTGAATATCAATCGAGGAATCACCGCACCAAATCTCGTCCCGCGAGGAGCCTCTGCTGCTCCGTCGAAGAGAGGACTTTGCGATGTCACGAAAGAATTCGAGGGCCTCAGTCTCCCCACGATTCGCACTCCGGCTGGCGGTCCTCCTGCTGCTGGCTCCATTGCCGGCGTCCGCTTCGCTCTCGGAGTCCGGAGGCACCGGTGTGTTCGAAGTGCAGAGCGCCGAGAGCAAGCGGCCGGGGCGCTTGGAGCTGGGCTTCTTCGGCTCGTACCGAAATCTGGAGTTGGGCGACTCGGCCGAAACACACGTGAACACGCTCCTGACAGGCGTGAACGCCGCCATCGGGTTCGGCGGCGGCCTCGAGCTCTCGGGCTCGCTTCCTATCTACGGTTACTACACCACCCTCGGCTCGACGGGTAGCCCCCTCGAGGAGTCGGTCCGGCTGCGGTTCGGCGACGCCGACGCGCAACTCCGGTGGACGTGGCCGTTCCTGTTCCCGGGGTTTCGCACGGGTGTCGAGGGAGGTGTCCGCTTCCCGACCGGAAGCGACAAGGAACTGACGTACCCGGGGCGGGCGACGCAGAAACCCTACACCGTGGGCGAGAACAACTACTTCGGACGCGCGATGGCCACCTGGGACGGCCTTCGCGCGGGAACAGGCGTGCCACTCCGGCTGCACGCCAACGCGACGTACCGGTTCCAGCGCGATGAGTCGCGGTTCATCGTGGATCGTAACCCGCTCGCGCTCGAGTTGCCGGCGCCGGTCGGCGAGCGCGACAACGACTACCTCACGCTGGGCGGCGCCGTCGAACTCGATCTCTCCCGCGTCACGCTCTTCGGGGAGGTCGTCACGGATCAATTCGTCAATGAGCGTTCGCTCCTGAAGGGGAAGGAGAACCGCATCGCCGTTACTCCGGGCATTCGGTTCTGGATTCCAGGTGGTCTGAGCATCGCGGGTGGGTACACGTTCAACCTCTCGGAGGATGACGCGACGACGTTGTTCAATCCCGATCGAGCGTATCCCGACAACGAGATCAGGGTAGCCTTTTCCCTGGGGACAGTCTTCCGCAGCGCCCGGGCCAAACTCGAGGACGAGGCGAAAGCAACCTCCGTTCCCATGGTGATTCCGGCGCCCCGTGCAGCGGAAGAGGCGGTCGCCGCCGCGCCCGTAGATTCCGCACTCGCGGCGAAGCAGGCGAAGGAGAAGGAGATTCTCGAGCGCCGGCCCATTCAGGAGGCGCCGCCCGCCCCCAAGGCGCCCGAACCTGCGCCGCTCACAACCGAACCGGCCGTGACCGCGCCGCCCGCGCGGCAGGCGGCGCCCGCGCCATCAGCGGTGGCGCCCGCACCCATGCGGACAGCGCCCGCGCCGCAGGCGCCGTCGCCACCGTCCGCGACGTATGTCGATACGGACGGGGACGGCATTCCCGATAGCCAGGATCAGTGCCCGCTTCTGGCGGAGGACTGGGACGGGTTCCAGGATTTCGACGGCTGCCCGGATCTCGACAACGATCAGGATGGAATCCCGGACGTACGCGATCAGTGCCCGAACGATCCGGAGAACTACAACGGCTATTACGACTTCGATGGCTGTCCGGACGAAGCCGGGAAGAAGTGGATCGAGCGGCCGAGCGCCAGCGCCACGGAAGGGAAGCCCAGCGCGAGCGACAAGGGTACGATCGCTCCTCGCGATTCGATCCCGAGAGCGGGCGGCGGCATCGCCGCCCCCTCGGCCGCCGTCGCGCCGCGTCGAACGCCGGCGCCCGAATCCGCGCGGGCCGAGGCTGAGGTCGCGCCTGCCACCCCGGCGCCCGCGGCAGCGGCCATGAGGGCCCCGGCCGCTCCGGCCCCGACCGCCCGTGCCGCGCCGGTCGCCAGCGCACACGCCGCCCCCGCGGCCACGGCCAATCCGGTGAGGGCGGACGCAACCAGCCAATCCACCACGACCGCGGATCCTCGGACGTCGGAGATCGCGCAACGGAATGCCGCGCTCGAAGCGCGCGTTCGGCAGCTGGAGCTCGAGTTGGCGAGCGTGAGCGCTCGCCCACTTGCGTCCCACGGCGGGCCGACCGTGGTTCCGGTGCCGACGTCCGGTAACGCCGACATCGCCGCACGCCTCTCCGCGATGGAGGCGGAACTTCGGGCCCTGCGCGCGCAACGCGCGACCCCGTCCGTCGCGGGCGCCGCGCAGCCCGCGACGCCGTCGGCGGCGCCTGACGACACGACGTCGCAGCGCATCTTGGACGAGCTGGGTCAGGTGCAGCAGTCGATCGACCGCATGGAGGTCGACCGCGCCGTGATGCGGGAATCGCCGCCCGGGGCCGAGGAAACGACGTCCGAGGACGCCGGTTCGGCCCTTCGAGCGCTCGACCTGGTGCTCCCGTTGGGAGCGCCGCGGGTGTTTCCCGATGTCCAGTTCGAATCGAATAGCGTCGCGCTGACGCCGTCGGGCGTGAACGCGGTCGCGACCTTGGCGCGCGCTTTGGGCGCGGTGCCGGAGAGTCGCGTCTCGGTCATCGGACATACCGACAACTACGGAGAGACGTCCTACAACCGGGATCTCTCCCTGGCGCGCGCGCGCACCGTGGCCGAGGTCCTGTTCACGCATGGCGTCGGTCGCGATCAGATCACGATCGACGGACGCGGCGAGGAATCGCCGATCGCCACGAATGCCACGGCTGCCGGCCGCGCCATGAACCGCAGGGTCGAATTCCTGCGCACGCGATAGAAGGGAGGTCGTTCACGATGCGATCCACAGTGCACGCGGCGGTGTCGGGAGTCGGATTCCTGGCGGCGCTCCTCCTTCTCGCCGCGACGGCCCATGCTCAGGAGGACGCCTTCACGGCGCCGCCCACCGAGGTTTCGGCGCCGCCCGAAGTCGGGGCGATCTCCATCGGCCCGGAAGTGGGGCTTCCCCTGGTCGTCGGCCTCGATGCGACGGTCCGGGTCAACCCGGATTGGCGCATCGGCATGGCCCTCGGGCGCCTGTCGGGCATCACCACGATCCGTGCGGAGGTGCAGCGTCTGTTCGGCGAGGAACGGCGCCGCGCCATGGTGCTCGTGCTCCTCGCCGGCGCCGAGCAGTACTTCCTCGACGACGACGGTCGTGAGGCGACGCCGCTCGGAATGCACGTGGCCGGCGGTTTCAATTACTACTTCGATTCGCCGCTTTCATTCGGCGCGCGCATCGGACTCCTGAAGACGTTTGGATCCTCCGATGGTGGAGACATCCGTGTCTTCTCCGTTCGAAACGACTACTCGACCGGTCTCCTCAACGCGGGGCTCCGTTTTCACTTCTAGAACCGGAGCCGGTCACCGCGCGGGGGCAGGTCGGACGATAAGGGGGTACGGATGGAATGGAACCTGGTTTGGCTCGCAGTGATCGCCATCTCCATGGCGATCTTTTCAATCACCATGGTGGTGGTCGTGTCGCAGGCCGTGCCGCTCTTGTCGGCGATGAAGGCCACGACCGCGAAACTCGATCAGACGCTCGACCGTCTCCAAGCAATCGGGCAGGAGCTGGAGCACATGACCGGCCGCGTCCGCCGCGTCGAGGAGCGGATCGCGACGGTCGTGGATCCGTTGTTGGACCAGACGCTCCCGCCGATACGCGGGTTGACGGCGATTCTGGCCGGGGTCCGCACGGGGCTGGGGGCGCTGGCGAAGGGGAAGGGGAACGATTCACGAAACTGACGATGGCGCCATTCAAGACCAATCGAAAAGGAAGGGAGTACCAACATGTCTGACGATCGGACTGGAGATTTCCTCGTAGCATTCGGTATCGGAGCGCTCGTGGGCGCGGTGGGCGCGCTGCTTTTGGCGCCGGGATCGGGAGACGACACCCGCCGCCGTGTCGCGGAGTTTTCGAAGGGCTCGGCGGAGAAGGCGAAGGAAGGCATTTCCTCCGCGGGGCAGGCGCTCTCGGAGCAGGGTAAGCGGCTGCAGCACGCCTTCGAGGAAGGCAAGAGCGCGTACCAGAAGGAAGCCGCGAGGAGCTAAGGCCGCGCGCGGCGACGATCCGGAGCGATCCGGGCCGGGACGCCGTGCGCCACAGACGGGAGGGCCGCGCAACTCACGCCGCGCGGCCCTCTTCGTGTTTCGAATGCTCCCGAGCTCACGCAAGGCATTTCCCGTGCCGCCATGTCCTCGACCTCCCGGATTGCCCATGCCCAGCGCCATCCGATACACTATGGGGAGGCGCCGGCCTTCGCTCCTTCGGATCATGCCATGCTCGACACCAAACGCTCCCCCTTCGGCTGCCATCCATCCATCCACGGCTGGGGATCCGCATGAGGCGACCCGTCCCATCGCCCGCGCTTTGTATCGCCGTCGGCATCTGCCTGTTTCTCGCGCCTGCCGCGCACGCTGAGTCGGCGTCACCTCGCTCGGATACGCGGCTCGTCGTGAAATTCCGGGCCGGGTACGGCGTCCGGACGGACGCGAACGGACGGCCCCGGTCGGATTCCCCCGCGATCGATAGGCTTCTTCATCGGCCCGAGGTGCACTCGGTAGTCCCGCTGTTCGGCCGGGGGACGCGGGGCGCACGCGTCGGAGGCGACGGGCTCGAACGGATCCATGTGGTCCGCTTGGCGCGTCCGGGGGATGTGGACGCGGCGATCACCCAATTCCGGGCCCTCCCACAGGTGGAATACGCCGAGCCCGACTACGTCGCGGCTGCCGCGTCGGCCACGCGGTCGCTTCGGATTCCCAACGATCCGCTCTTCACAACGTCGCAGTGGGCCTTTCGCAATACCGGCGAGCAGACCTACGCGCCCTCCTCACTCCCCCGGGAGCCCGGCGCGGACATCAAGGCCGCCGCCGCGTGGGATGTGACCACCGGTAGCGCCGACGTGATCGTCGCCATCGTCGACAGCGGCGTGGACACGCTCCATCCGGAGCTTCAGGGTCGGGTGTGGACCAATACCGCTGAGATCCCGGGAAACGGCATGGATGACGACGGGAACGGATTCATCGACGACGTACACGGATACGACTTCATCCACGACGACGGCGATCCTTCGGACGACAACGGACACGGAACCTCGGTCTGCAGCGTGGTCGGCGCCGTTTCGAACAATGGGTCGCTCTTCGCGGGGCTCGACTGGGCGTGTCGTCTCCTCCCGGTCAAGGTGCTGGACACGACCGGCCTCGGGTACTACACGCAGATCGCGGCCGGCGTCGTCTACGCCGCCGACCAGGGAGCGAACGTCATCAACTTGAGCCTCGGCGGGGGCAGCCTGTCGCTGGCGCTTGCCGAGGCATGCGCGTACGCGCACGATCGAGGGTCGCTGGTCGTCGCGTCCATGATGAACGGGAACTCGAACACCCCGGAATACCCGGCGGCGTTCGACGAATCGGTGACGGCGGTCGGCGCCACCGATCCGGCCGACGACCGGTGTCGCCCCGAGGTCTGCGGCTACGGCTCGAACTACGGCGCGCACATCGATGTCGTGGCGCCGGGCGTATCGATTCCGATTCTCCACTACGGCAGCTCCCACTCGTATGGGATGGGCGCTGGGACCTCATTCGCCGCGCCGATGGTCTCCGGACTGGCATCCCTGCTCCTTGCCCGCGACGCGACGCTGACCCCGGACCAATTGCGGGACGTCATCCGATACTCGGCTGCCGATCAGGTGGGCCGGCCGGAGGAAGACGATGTGGGGTTCGACATCTACCACGGGTTCGGACGGATCGACGCCGCGCGCGCCATGGAGCTCTCGGCCTCCGCGCGATTTCCCGTCCTCGCCGCCCCCGACAGCGTGCGCGCGGCCGAAGGAACGATGGTCGCGTTCGACGTCGTGGTGACCGACGCGGACGGAGATCCGATCGAGTCGCTCGCGATTCGAAACGACGACAAGCCGCTCGGGGCGACGTTCGTGGTGCAAGACGATCACAGGGTCGGCCGATTCGAGTGGCATCCGGGTTATCGGGACCAGGGAACGTACGCGATCGTGTTCGAGGCGCGGAACCCGTTTCAGGCAACCGCCACCACGTGGATCGAGGTCCTCGACGTCACCGACCCACCCGTCGTGACGGCGCCCTTCGCCATGTCGGGAATCGAGGGAGATTCCGTGGCCATCGTTGTCGGCGCCACCGATCCGGACGGGGATCCGCTGACCGATCTGGCCGCTGCCCCGCTACCGCCCGGTGCGAGATTCCGCGCCGCTCCGGACTGGGGAAGCGGCCTGCTGGAATGGAGGCCCAGCTTCACGCAGGCGGGCACGTATCCGATCGATTTCACGGCGACCTCGCTCGATCCGCGCGGCCCGCTCGGATCGCCGCTCCTGGAGACCGGCACCGCGCGGACCTACGTGCGGATCGCCGAGGGACCGAACCAGCCCCCGCTGGTGAGCGCGCCCGCAGCCATCGAGGGCGCCGAGGGCGTCCCGATGACGATCCCGTTCTTGGTGACGGATCCGGACGGAGACGAAATCGTCGAGGTGTTCGCCGCGCCGCTGCCGCTCGGCGCGACGCTGGCGGCGAACGAGACGAAGACCGAAGGCGCGATCGAATGGACGCCGGGATTCACCCAGGCGGGGACCTACGAGGTGACCCTATCCGCATCCAGCGCCTACCGCCCGACGCCGGTGAGCGAGCCGGAAATACTGACCGGAACCACGTTGGTCACGCTGACGATCGCGGACATGAACCGGGCTCCCGAGTCGCGGCCGGGTGGACCCTACGTCGGGGTCGTCGGCGTGCCGGTTCCGTTCGACGGTTCCGCGTCGAGCGACCCGGACGGTTCGCCGATCGTCTCCTACCTCTGGGAGTTCGGGGACGGAGCAACCGCCCACGTCCCCGCGCCCGACCATGCCTATCTCCAGGCGGGCGGTTACCTCGCGTCCTTGACTGTGACCGATGGCGCGCTCGCCGCATCCGGAAGCGCCGACGTGTCCATCGCCGCATTCCTCCCGGCCGCGGCGTTCCCGGATCCCGCCGACCGCGTACTTCGGTTGATGGCGGCGAAGCCCACGGCGTGCCTGCAACTCGAAGCCGCCGGCGCCTCCTACACGAATGACGCGCTCGATATGGCCTCTCTCACGCTGGCCGTGGAGGGGAAAACCGCGACGATTTCCGCGCTCGCCGCGAAATCCTCCGTCGTGGCGGACCGGAATCGGAACGGCGTCGAAGAGATCACGGTCTGCTTCGCGAAGGGCGCGCTGCGCGAACTCTTGGCGGATCTTCCCGCGGGACGGCACGAGGTTTCGGTCGTCCTCGATGGATCCCTCGTCACGGGCACGCCGGTACGAGCCGCGTTTTCCTGGGACGTCGTCGCGGCGGGGCGGCGGCTCGCCGCGGCCTTTGCTCCGAGTCCGGTGCGCCGCGAGGGGGTGCTCACGCTTCGGCTCACGAACGGAGGCCGCACGCTCGTTCGCGTTTTCGACGTCAACGGTCGATTGGTTCGGGTGCTCTTGGACGATGTGATCGACGCGCCCGGCTATCGCGACGTGCCGTTCCAGGTCCAGGGCGTGGCTGGGCAGGAGCTTCACTCGGGAATCTACTTCTATCGCGTTGACGCCGCCGGAGCGTGGGCATCCGGGAAGATCACCGTCATCCGCTAACCACTCCCGCCATCGTCACCGCGCCATGTCCCGCGGCGGCGCATCCTCCGCCCGCACGGCGGCAGGCTGTGCCATAATGAACACTTGCCGCGCGCGTCATGGGGGCGCGCGTCGGCAGTCATGATCCCCCTGAGGAGCGGCGCAACGCCGGTGGCCACGACGAATCCGAAATCCGTTACCGCCGGAGGGCCGGCCTACGACGCCTTCCTGGCCGCCCATCCCGGCTACGGGCGAACGCAGGAGTTGGACCGCCTGCGCGCATCGGAGTACGCGCGGCTCGATCGCGCGAACCACGTCTATCTCGACTACACGGGCGGCAGCCTCTATGCGGCGTCGCAGCTGCGGCGACACCACGACGAACTGAGCGAGAACGTCTTCGGGAATCCCCACTCGAACAATCCCACATCCCAGGCGATGACCGAGCGCGTGGAGCGGGCCCGCGCCCAGGTGCTGGAGTACTTCGGCGCGTCGCCGGACGAGTATCTCGTCGTGTTCACCCCGAACGCGAGCGGCGCCCTGCGGCAGGTGGGGGAGGCCTACCCGTTCGCGCGCGGCAGCCGCTTCCTGCTGCCGTTCGACAATCACAACTCCGTGAACGGCATCCGCGAATTCGCACGGACGAAGGGCGGCGTGATCACCTACGTGCCGTTGACGCGGCCGGAGCTCCGGATCGACGCGAAGGTCCTTGCCGCCGAGCTGAAGCGCCCGGGACCCGGTGTTCCGAACCTGTTCGCCTATCCGGCCCAGTCGAATTTCAGCGGCGTCCAGCATTCCCTGGACTGGATCCGGGAAGCGCAGGCGGCGGGCTGGGACGTCCTTTTGGATGCCGCGGCCTTCGTGCCGACCAACCGCCTCGACCTGTCCCGCTGGAAGCCGGACATGGTGGCGCTGTCGTTCTACAAGATGTTCGGCTATCCGACCGGCGTGGGCGCGCTGTTCCTGCGCCAGAAGACGATGGAGCGGCTACAGCGGCCCTGGTTCGCGGGCGGAACGATTCAAATCGCCACGGTGCAGGGCGACGGCTTCTACCGCGCCCCGGACGCGGCGGCCTTCGAGGACGGGACCGTCGATTATCTGAGCATCCCGGCGGTCGAGAACGGATTGCGACACCTGTCGTCCATCGGCATCGAGGTGATCCACGAGCGGGTCCACTGTCTCACGGCGTGGCTGCTGGAGCGGATGGGAGCCCTCCGACATGGAAACGGCCGGCCCCTGGCGTTGCTGCATGGCCCGGCGAACACCGAGGCCCGCGGGGGCACGATCGCCTTCAACTTCCTCGACCCCGAAGGCCGCTGCTTCGACATCCGTCGCGTGGAGGAACTTGCGAATGAACGGCGGATTTCGCTGCGCACGGGCTGCTTCTGCAATCCCGGCGCCGGAGAGGCGACGTACGGATTGACGGCGGAGCAGATCGGATCGTTCTTCCACCTGGCCGAGGGGATGAGCTTCGACCAGTTGCGCGACAGAATTCGCGAATCGTTCGGGATGGAGGTCGGCGCCATCCGCGTCTCGGTGGGACTCGCCAGCAACTTCGCCGACGTGGAATCCTTCCTCGCGTTCGCGGAGTCCTTCCGCGACCGGACCGTGGCCGATATCGGCACCGCCGGTCCGCGCGACTCGTGCGGCGCGGCGCCGCGCGACAGCGCCTAAACGCTAGATCTTCGGTTCGTCTTCCGCGGGCGGGCCGGCGTCGTCAGCCGGAGCTTCCGCCGGCCCGTCGCCTTCCGCAGGCTGGGCGCCTTCGGCCTCGGCGTCCAACTCCTCGCCGTACGCTTCGTCCAGGGCGGTGCCATCGCCCACGTCCGGGTTCGCCTTGGCATCGCGCCGGGCCTGGCGCGCCGCCCGCTTCGCCGCGGCCTTTTCCTGACGCTTTCGGGCTTTCTGATTCTTGAGGAACGACGGGTTGCCTCTTCCTGCCATAGGGTGAGCCTCCTAGGGTTGTTCGACGCGGTCAGCCGCCGATTCGTCTCGAATGGACTCGATATCGCGCGCTCCAGACGCAGGATTACAGGATATCATCATTGTCCCCCCACCGTGAGGAGGAAGCGATTCCGGTTCCGATGTCCCGTCGCGCCCGCCCCAGCGACGCATCCGCCACTTCCGTCGTCGTCATCGGCGCCGGGGCCGCCGGATTTCTGGCGGCGTTGTTCGCCGCCCGCGGCCGCGCGACCGCGCAGGCGGAACATGGCCCCGGAGGCGGGGTCGTCCTGCTGGAACGCACCCGCGACGGGGGCCGGAAGATCATGATGAGCGGGGGCGGCCGCTGCAACGTGCTTCCCTCCGTGCTCGATCCGGCTCGTTACGTGACGGCATCCTCCGCAAACACGATGCGAAAGATCCTCCTCTCGTGGCCGCTCGCCGCGCAGCGGCAATTCTTCGAGCGGGAGCTGGGGCTCCCCCTGGCGCTCGAGAAGGAAACCGGAAAGCTCTTTCCCGTCTCGAACTCGGCGCGCGACGTCCGCGACGGCTTGAGGAGACTGGCCGAGCGAGCGGGCGTGCTCCTTCGCGGCGACGCGCACGTCGTCGGCCTCGAACCGGTTTCCTCCGGCGACGACGCTTCCGGGGACCGCTGGCGCGTGCAGCTCGCGGGCGGCGAACGGCTGGATGCCGCCCGCGTGGTCCTCGCGACGGGCGGTTGCTCCGTCCCGGCGACGGGAAGCGACGGAACCGGCATCGAGATCGCGCGATCGCTCGGACACACGATCCACGACACGTATCCCGCGCTGACGCCGCTGACGTGCACGCCGCCCCGCCATGCCGCACTGGCCGGGATCTCGCTGCCGGTGCGGATCGAGGCGCCGGGGACCAAGCGGACCGCCGTCTCCGAGGGGGGATTCCTGTTCACGCACAAGGGATACAGCGGGCCCGCGGTGCTCGATCTCTCCCACCTCGCCGTCCGATCCCGGTTGTCCGGGGGCCCACCGCAAGCATTCTTCGTGCGGTGGACGGAGCACGCCGCGACGGAGTGGGAGCGGTTCCTGCGCGGCCGTGGCGGAACGGTGGGAGGGGTCGTCCGACGCGCGCTGCCGGCGCGCCTGGCCGATGCGCTCCTGGCGGATGCCGGCGTCGATCCATCGACGTCGCTTTCCCACGCGACGCGCGACGCGCGCGCGCGGGTCGTGACCGCCATGACCCGGTACCCTCTGCCCTGGACGGGCGACGAGGGGTACGTCAAAGCGGAGGTG
>QJVW01000005.1 GCA_003235575.1 Candidatus Eiseniibacteriota bacterium
TCGTTCCGTACGACACGAAATGGCGACTGGGCGCGAACGACGCCACCTCGTTCGTCAGCACCGGGGACGCGACGGTGGGCGGCCAAGACCTCCCCGCCGGCGAATACAGCATCTACACGATCCCGACGGAGAAGGAGTGGACCTTCGTGGTCACGACCGAGAAGGGCTTCTGGAACACCATTACCTTCGCGCCGGATAAGGAGGTCGCGCGGTTCACCGCGACGCCCAGCGCCGCCCCCGACGAGGAGTGGATGCGGTTTTCGTTCGAGAATCTGAGCGTGAACGGCGCCGATCTGGTGCTTCGCTGGGAGAAGCTGCGCGTGGCGATTCCGATCGAGGTCAAGACGCACGACCAGGCGATGGCGAGCATTCGCGCGGCCCTCGCCGACGTCAAGGCCGACGACTGGCAGACTCCGTACCGCGCCGCGCAGTATTGCTTCAACGCGAACGTGGTGCCCGAGGAGGCGATGGCGTGGGCCGAAAAGTCGGTCGCGACGAAGGAGATGTACTTCAATCTTCGGCTCCTCGCCGACATGCAGATGAAGGCGGGAAAGGCGAAGCAGGCGATCGCCACGGCCGAGAAGGCGATCAAGGTCGGCAAGGCGGATCCCGAAAAGCCCGATACCGGCCCGACCGAGACCAAACTCGCGGAGTGGAAGTCGAAGAAGGGCTAGGCGCGGAGGCGCTCGTCCGTCTCGACGCCCGGGTCCGGCGTCGGTCCGACCGATAGCAGTTCCGGTCAGGCCGCCGCGGGCTCGGGCGTTTTCATGCCCGATTTCGGAAGCAGGAGCGACACGCCCACGACCCCCAGGCAGCCGACCGCGTTGTACCAGAGGAACGAGAGGTCGGTGTAGAGGAAGCACGCCACGACCGCGGTTTCGGCGATCAGGGCCGCCGCGAACACGGAGGTGCCCCCGACACGCTTCAGGTAGAACGCGACAAGGAAGATTCCCAGGATCGTGCCGTAGACCAACGATCCCAGAATGTTCACGGCTTCGATCAGCGAGCCCAAGCGGCTCGCGTATTCCGCGAACGCGATCGCGAAGATGCCCCAGAACACGGTCGCGGCCTTGGACACCAGCACCTCCCGTCGTGCCGCGGTCGGTCCCTCGCCCTGACGGGCCTTGGGGACGAACCGTTTGTAGAAGTCCACCGACGTCGTGGACGAGAGCGCGTTCAGCTCCGCGGACGTCGAGGACATCGACGCGGCGAAGATGGCCGCCAGCACCAGGCCGATCACGCCGACCGGCATGTGACCGAGCACAAAGCTGAGAAAGACGTAATTGGTGTCGCTGGTCTGAGCGTCCGGGTCGCTCTTCTGAATGATCGCCACGGCGTCCGTACGCACCGCCTTGGCGTCGGCATCCGACCCTTGGAGCGCGCGCTCCGCCTCCGCCACCACCGCCGCGTCACCGGCATGTCGCGCCTCGACGTACTCGCGAACGCGCTGATTTCGCTCCGCCGACACCTCCTCGTACCGCGACTCCACGGCCCGGAACTCCTCGCCGTAGACGCCCGACCGCACGCGGTCGACTTCGACGGGGTTGAAGAAGACGGGTGGCGACGCGAAGAGATAGAACACGTAGACCATCGCGCCCAGGAACAGGATCGCGAATTGCATCGGGATCTTCACGACGCCGTTCGCCAGGAGTCCCACGCGGCTCTCGGTCACGGATCGCCCCGTCAGATACCGTCCGACCTGGGATTGGTCGGTCCCGAAGTAGGAGAGCATGAGGAACGTTCCGCCGAGTATGCCGGACCAGAAGGTGTATCGGTTTTGGAGATCGAACGAGAAGTCGATCGCGTTCAGCTTGCCCAGCTTGCCGGCCACGAGCGCGGCGTCCAGGAACGACACGCCCGGGGGCAAGGAGTTCAGGATCAGCACGAGGGCGATCCCGAAACCGAGGAAGATGATCGCCATCTGCATGACCTGGGTGTACTGAACGGCTTTCGCGCCTCCGGAGGCCGTGTAGACGACCACGAGCGTGCCGATCAGCAGATTCGTGATGTAGATGTTCCAGCCGAGCAGGACGGAGAGGATGAGCGATGGCGCGTAGATGGTGAGTCCCGCCGCGAGGCCGCGCTGCACCAGGAACAGGGAGGCGGCCAGGGTGCGCGTCTTGGAATCGAACCGTCGCTCCAGGTACTCGTACGCCGTGTAGACCTTCAGCCGGTGGTAGATCGGGACCGCCGTCGCCGCGAGAATGATGACGGCGATCGGCAGACCCAGATAGAACTGCAGAAATCGCATCCCGTCGGCGAAGCCCTGGCCGGGCGCGGAGAGAAACGTGATCGCGCTCGCCTGGGTGGCCATGATGGACAGGGTGATGGCGGGCCAGCGCATCGTCCGTCCGGCGAGCAGGTATCCGCCGAGGTCCGCGTTCCCCCTACCCCGCCACACGCCGTAGAGCACGATGCCGAGGAGCGATGCGCCGACGACGACCCAGTCGATCGAACTCACGACAGCGCCTTCGTGAACCACGCCAGCAGGGCGACGATCGCGGCGAGGTAGATCAGGAGGGCCGCGTAGACCGCCGGCCAGGAGCCCAGGAGCGGAGGCGGACCCTCCTCCGGCTCCTTCGGGCGGGATGCGTCCCCGCTCATCCCTTGCCCCCCGCCAGGAGATTCGCGAAGAGTCGGAATGCGCCCGGTACGCCGGCCGGCAGCTGCCGGAACCAGGAGAGCCCCGTGTAGATGTACACCCCCTTGCCGTACGGCGCGTAGAGCAGGCTTCCCTCGCTCGGCTCCTCGCCCGGATCGTTCATGGAGAAGGGACGCTGATAGCTGGCGTCGAAAGGATCCGCGAAGTAGAGCCCGCGCTCCTGCACCCAGCCCTCGAAGTCGGAGGGACCGATTTGGTTCGGGTGATGCAGGATCGGATGGTCCGGCATCGAAAGCCGCACGGGCGCGCCCTCGACCGTGACGCGACGGCGGGAGAGGCGGAACGGATAGGGCCCGAGCTTGTCATCCAGGGTCGCATCGACGGTGTTGTACTGAACGACCAACGTCCCTCCGTTCGAGACATAGGCGAGGAGCCGCGATTGCGCGGAGCGGAGCCGCGGCCTTGTGTTGTACGCCCGGATGCCGACGACGATGGCGTCGAACCCGTTCAGCGGCGCCGCCTCGAGGTCATCATCCGTGAGCGACGTGACGCGGCAGCCCATCTGCTCCAATGCCTGCGGAATCTCGTCTCCCGAACCCATCACGTAGCCGATGTTGCTGCCCGCCGTCTTCACGTCGGCCCGAACGAGGTGCGCCCGGGCCGGGGGGAGGAACGACATGACTGGAATGTGCGGGTAATCGATGACGCTGCGGGCGCGGGCATGGCGCGTGCCGCCGACGTCGATCGATGCCGCGAGCGTCTCGGAGCCGACGGCCGTGCCGGGGGTCACGCGGAAACGGAGGACCGCGGGCGCATCGATCCCGGAAACGGTCACGACGGATTCGGCCGGCGAGGCGCTCCACCCGGCGGGCAGGTCGAGTCGCACGGCGCCGGTGACCGCAGGGCCGGGAGTCTCGACGACGAGCCGCACGTCCCGTGGGCGCTTGTCGGCGAAGAGGTAGGCCCGTCGTTCGAAGCGAAGCGAGACGGGCGGGACGATCTCGAGCGGGCGATAGCGCTCCCCCGCCACACGGTCCGTCCACCGGTACAGGACCGGCACGTCATAGGAGAATCGCGAACCTTCGATGACCAGATCGAAGCGCACGCTGACGGCGGGCGGATTCTCCGCCGCGCCGCGGAGCGACGGATCCGTCACGCGGTACGCGCCTTGCGTCGGCTCCTCCCGCAACCAGAAGGGGTGCGAGATCTCCGCGGACGCGGCGATCGGGACGGTGGCAACGGCCGTGAACGGCACATTGACATCCAGGGAGCGGTCGGTCACCGCGGCCGTGCTGTCGGAAGTGTCGCGAAGCGTCGCGCCGTCGGGCAGCCCGATGCCCACGAGCACGACCGGAACCGTCGTTCGGCGCAGCGCGGAGAGTTCCACGCCGACGCTTCCACCGGGAAGCGCATAGGGCTGATCGGCGATCGCCTCCATCCAGAGACCGGCGCAGGAGCGAATCACCTCGTCCAGCTCGCGAACCTTCACGGCGACCCAGGGATCGTCCCCGAGCCGTGACATCAGCTTCCGCGCCCGGAGGAGATGCGGGACGATCGTCCCCGGGGCGGATGGTCGGAACGCCCGCTCCGCTTCCGCCAGCGCGGCGTCCACCTTGCCGCCGCCCGGGAGTCGGGACCATCCGGTGGTGACGCCGTCGAACAGGTCCTCGACGGGGGGCTCCCCACCGACCGGTTCGAGGAAATTCGGCACGGGGCCGCGCCGCTCCGCGGCGCCGAACCCCTGGGTCTTGTGCATGCTGCGGCTAGCGGCCGAGCGCTCGGCGTAGCTCTTGCCGAGGAGCGGATCGTACGCACCCAGATCGACGGTGATGAGTTTCGGGAGCTTCGGGTCGCGGCTCGCTGGATCGATCCGGAACGCGTTCCAGAGGATGCGCTTCGCGCGCCAGGGTTTGACGCGGCGCAACTGGTCGGGGAAACGCGTCGGGTCCGCCGCCGCCTCAAAGGCTTCCTTGGCCAATATCGCCGAGGCTTGGTGGTGCCCGTGTCCCCCACGCCCGTCCGGCGGAAAGCGGGTCACGATCACGTCGGGACGGAACGATCGGATCACCCATACGATGTCCGAAAGGATCTCGTCCCGGCCCCAGATCGCCATCGTCTCCTCGGCCGTCTTCGAATAGCCGAAGTCGATGGCGCGCGTGAAGTACTGCTCCGCCCCGTCGAGGGAGCGGGCGGCAAGCAGCTCCTGGGTTCGAATGGCGCCCAGCGCCTCCCCCACCTCCGTACCGATCAGGTTTTGTCCTCCGCTTCCCCGCGTCATCGCCAGGTAGCCGACGCGCGCCTTCCTGCCTTTCGATAGATAGGTGATGAAGGCGGTGTTCTCGTCGTCGGGGTGCGCGGCAACGTAGAGAACGCTGCCCAGCACTCTCAATTTCTTGAGCGCCAGTTCCAGGTCGGCGCTATTCATGGCGTCCTGGGGCCTCTCCGCGGCCGTGCCGGAAACCGGATGGAGGCCGGCGAGAAGAATCACTCCGAGCCCTGCAAGGGCGATGCGTCGGGGTCTGGATCGCACGGCGAGGCGACCTCCCATGGTCAAAGCATTGTCGATGGAGGGGATAGCCTTCACGGGAAGAGCGCGAGGGCCATTTCTTTGAAGTGGCCCAAGTCTAGCATGCGATCGGTGCCCCGGGTAGCCTCGCCTCCCCGCCCTCGGGTACACTTTCCACTCCTTGGGCTCGCGTACGCGTGGCCCTGCCGGTTCGCAATGCGTAGGGGGAGACAAATGAAGCGTTTCATGACGTTGGTAGCAGTACTGGGTCTGCTCGTGGCGGCTTCCGCGACGGCGGAAGAGCACGAAGGCCACGAGCATGGCAAGGCCGCCATGGCGAAGGACGGCGGCGTCAAAGGCGAGTGGGCCAGCAACTATGGTTACGCGACCGAGAAGCTCCTCCAATTGGCCGAGGCGGTGCCGGAGGACAAGTACACGTGGCGTCCGGCCGAGGGCGTTCGCTCCTTCAGCGAGGCGTTGCTGCACGCGGCGGGGTCGAACTATCTCATCACGAGCTTCTGCGGCGTGAAGGTGCCGGAGGGGATCGACCGGGACACGTTCGAGAAATCCACGACCAAGAAGGACGAGGTCATCGCGGCGATGAAGAAGTCGATCGCGCACGCGAGGGCGGCCATGCATGACATGCCCGACGCCGACCTCGACACCAAGGTGGATTGGTTCTTCGGCAAGGGGACCAAGCGGGAGGTGTTCTACTTCCTCGCGGCTCATAATCACGAGCATCTCGGCCAGCTCATCGCGTACGCCCGCATGAACGGCATCACGCCGCCGTGGAGCAAGTAGCGGGGATCGCACTTCGACATAGGCTGCCATCCTGATTCCGGGCCCCGGCGTCCATCAACGACGCCGGGGCCCGTTCGCTTGATCTTCGACGCAGGCGGCCAGGCCCTGGGCGCGCGAACTAGGGGCTTGACGGCTGGCTTT
>QJVW01000047.1 GCA_003235575.1 Candidatus Eiseniibacteriota bacterium
CTTGCTCGTCCACGCCATGGTCGCGAGCACGTAGACGCGCAAACCCGCCTCGCCGCGCGCGACGGCGCGCGCCAGCCAGAGTCCCGCGTAGAAGAGTTCGCCGATCAGGACGACGGCGCCGATCACGTGAAAGACGCGGAAGAGGTCGGTCATGGCAGCACCACCAGCGTCCCGACCATCGAGGGATGAATCGTGCAATGGTAGGGAAGCGTGCCCTTGGCGGTCATCGTGACCGGCACGGTCGTAGCGCCCGGGTTGATGGCGCCCGTTCCAATAGTGATCGGGCCGAGATCATCGATAAGCGCGTGGATCACAGAGTCCATGTTCCTCCACGACACCGTCTGTCCGACCGTCACGGTGTCCGGGTTGGGGGAGAACGAACTGGCCCCGGCATTGCCGACGATGTCGATCGTGACGTCCGGTCCCAGCGGCGTGCCCGGCGCGGCGGGGTTCTTCTCATCCTTGCATCCCGGAACGCCCAAGCTCAGCAGGACGGCGAGCGCCAGCGTCGATCCAATCCACACTGCAGATCGTGATTGCATGCAGCCAATCCCCGCTCGTGATGAAGGTGCCCAGCGACAACGGCCCCGGTCACGGCGTGACCGTCAGGAACCCCGTCATGTTGTGGCCCGCCACGGTGCAAACATACGTGAAGTCGCCCGCGGTGTTCATCGGAATCGTAGCACTGGTGGCGCCGGCCCCGACGAGGCCCGTATTGAAAATGCCAACCGCGGTCGCCGTGTGCGCCATCGCGTCGTTGTTCTTCCAGGCGACCGTCTGACCCAGGGCGACGGTGACCCGTCGCGGGGAATACGCGTTCGTGTCGGCCTGCGCGGCGCCCAGCCCGATCGAGATGGTGACATCGGGGCCTCCTCCTCCTCCTCCTCCTCCTCCGCTGCCCGGCGCCGCAGGGTTCTTCTTCTCGTCACCGCAGCCGCCCATGACGGCAAGCATCGCAATCACGGCCAGGATCGGCGTGGTGTTTCGGATCATGGATCGAAGCATGAGGCGATCCCTCCCAAGGTGTTCCAGCGGGTACCGTAAAGCCTTATCAAAATACCCATTAAGCCGAGCTGCGTGACCGAGGCCGTGGCCGTAGCGCGCTCACCGCCGCCCCTAAACAATTAACGTAAATAGCATCAATTACTTCCGTGACTTTAGTCCCCTACGAATTGGGCTCGCCTGGGATGGAATTCGGCCGATGAATCCTGTAGACTCTAACGCGAACGTAAGGGTATGATATCTTGCACTTCGGAGAGACCCATGGAATCGAAGGAACAAGACAAACTTCTGAAGGTCGGCGATCTCGCCAAGCAGGCGGGGAAGTCGGTGCGCGCCCTACATCTATATGAGGAATTGGGGCTGCTGACGCCGGCGGCGCGCTCGCAGGGCGGATTCCGGCTCTTCGACCGTGACGCGCTTCGTCAGATTCGTTGGATCGAGCTGCTCCAAGAGAGCGGGTTCTCGCTCCATGAGATCCAGACGCTCCTACGCGACTGGCAGAAGACGCACTACGGGCCCGAGGCCAGCCGCGCCTTGCGGGAGTCGTTTCAGAAGCGCCTGGCGGAGACGCGGGAGCAGCGGACCCGCCTCCAGCAGCTCGAGCGCGAGTTGGAGGAGACGCTTCAGTACCTGCACACGTGCGAGGAGTGCGCGCCCGTCCGAACGACCACGAATGACTGTCCGCAATGTCCCGTGGACCACGGAATGAAGGACGAACCGGCGCTCGTCGCGGGATTTCATATCGCCTCGCGAACGACCGGCGTGAGCGGCATCGCCATTCCTTTGGGGACGAAGAACCGATGAACGAAAAGCAGGCATCGCCGACGGGGACGCCGCCGTCGCCTGGCGCCATCGCGCTGACCCCCGCCGCCGTCGCGTACGTGAAACAAACGCGGGCGCGCGAGGGGAAGGACGGACAGATCCTTCGCATCGGCGTGAAAGCGGGCGGTTGTTCGGGGTACCACTACGTCATGGTATTCACGACGGCGCCGCGGCCCGGAGATTTCGTCGTGGAGTACGAGGACCTGACCGTCGTGGTCGACCCGCGGTCCCTCGCTGTTCTCGAGGGGACGACCGTCGACTACCAGCGCGGGCTCCTTGGCTCGGGCATTCAATACCACAACCCCCGCGCCACGAAATCGTGCGGATGCGGGGATTCCTTCAGCGCCTAACGGCCCGTAGCGGCCATGACCCAGGCGCGCACGCCGCGCCGAACTAGAGGAGACTCGATGACGCCGACGCTTCACATCAAGGACCTCCACGTCGCCGTGGAGGGGAAGCCGATCTTGAAGGGACTATCGCTCTCGGTGAACAAGGGCGAAATCCACGCCATCATGGGCCCGAACGGTTCCGGCAAGAGCACCCTGGCGAACGCTCTGATGGGCAATCCCAAATACGAGATTACGTCCGGTCAAGTCCTCTTCCACGGTGAGGACATCTCCGAGTGGGCGGCGGACGAGCGGGGCCGCAAGGGCCTGTTTCTCGCCTTCCAGTATCCCACCGCGATTCCCGGCGTGAGCGTGGCGAACTTCCTGCGCATGGCGCTGCAGGCGCGCCGCAAGGCGGCAGGCGATGAGAAGCCGCTCCCGCCGAAGGAGTTCCGGAAGTTGATGAAGGAGAAGATGGCGCTCCTTCGCGTGGACGATTCGTTCGCCGGCCGGTACATCAACGACGGATTCTCGGGCGGCGAAAAGAAGCGCGCCGAGATCCTCCAGATGGCGATGCTGCGACCCGAGATCGCGGTTCTCGACGAGACCGATTCGGGATTGGACATCGATGCGCTGCGGATCGTCTCGGAGGGAGTGAATGCGCTGGCGGGGCCCGACCTGGGCGTGCTGCTCATCACGCACTACCAGCGCATCCTGAACTACATCAAGCCGCAGTTCGTTCACGTTCTGGTGGACGGACGCATCGTCAAATCCGGCGGTTCGGAGCTCGCGCACGAGCTCGAAGCGCACGGCTACGACGGTATCCGCGAAGCGAGCGCAGCCTAACCGCCCCCGGGCAAGGAGTCACGCCATGAGCGACCAGCAGCCGCAGCAGCCGGTCCTCGACATCCGCGAGGGCTACAAGGAGAAATTCGGATTCCACGACGACATTGCGCCGGTCTACAAGTCCCGCAAGGGGCTCGACCCGGAGGTCGTGTCGACGATTTCGGAAATGAAGAAGGAGCCGGCGTGGATGCGGGAGTTCCGGCTCAAGTCCCTCGAGCACTTCGAGCGGAAGCCGATGCCGACGTGGGGCGGACGCCTCAGCGACATCGACTTCCAGGACATCTAT
The DNA here is from genome assembly GCA_003235575.1 of Candidatus Eiseniibacteriota bacterium. GTDB lineage: Bacteria > Eisenbacteria > RBG-16-71-46 > SZUA-252 > SZUA-252 > SZUA-252. The sequence goes on from QJVW01000047.1 coordinate 3,283, forward strand.
TACTACCTGAAGCCGGTGGACGAGCAGGGGAGGACCTGGGAGGACGTTCCCGCGGACATCAAGCGAACGTTCGACAAGCTGGGCATTCCCGAGGCCGAACAGAAGTTCCTGTCGGGCGTCGGCGCCCAGTACGACTCTGAAACCGTGTACCACAAGATCAAGGAATCGCTCTCGGCGCAGGGTGTCATCTTCCTCGACACGGGTTCCGCGCTGGAGCAGCACCCCGATCTCTTCCGGGAGCACTTCGGGACCGTGATCCCGCCCTCGGACAACAAGTTCGCGGCGCTCAACAGCGCCACCTGGTCGGGCGGGTCGTTCATCTACGTTCCGAAGGGCGTGAAGGTGGAACTCCCGCTCCAGGCGTACTTCCGCATCAACGCGCAGAACATGGGCCAGTTCGAGCGGACCCTGATCATCGTCGACGAAGGCGCCTTCGTGCACTACGTCGAAGGGTGCACCGCGCCGATATACGCCACCGACTCGCTCCACGCGGCGGTGGTCGAGATCGTCGTGAAGAAGGGTGGCCGGTGCCGCTACACGACGATCCAGAATTGGTCGAACAACGTCTACAACCTGGTGACCAAGCGGGCCATGGCCCACGAGGATGCCACCATGGAATGGGTGGACGCGAACCTGGGATCGAAACTGACGATGAAGTACCCCTCCGTCTACATGGTGGGCCGCGGCGCGCACGCGGAGATTCTTTCGATCGCCTTCGCCGGCAAGGGGCAGCATCAGGATGCCGGCGCCAAGGTCGTCCACGCGGCGCCCGACACCACGTCCAACGTCATGTCGAAGTCGATCAGCAAGGACGGCGGTCGTGCCGGCTATCGCGGCCTGGTGAAGGTGACGAAGGGCTCGGGCGGCTGCAAGTCGACGGTGAAGTGCGATGCCCTGATCCTGGACGAGGACTCGCGTTCGGATACGTATCCGTACATGGAGATCGAGGAGGACATGGTCTCCATCGGGCACGAGGCGACCGTCTCGAAGATCGGAGACGAGCAGCTCTTCTACCTGATGAGCCGCGGCATTCCGGAGGACGAGGCGGCGGCGATGGTCGTGAGCGGCTTCATCGAGCCGATCACCAAGGAACTTCCGATGGAGTACGCCGTCGAGATGAACCGGCTGATCCAATTGCAAATGGAGGGCTCGGTCGGTTGACCAGCCGTCCTTCGGCAGTGTGAACGAGGAGAAACGAGTGAACCCAACGGAAACGACGACCCCGGCACGCGCCGGCGCTCCGGCGACGGACGCGACGCCGCGGCTTGGCTCGATGACCCAGAACGACGTGGCCGCGATCGCGGCGCGCGGCGGAGACACCGAGTTCCTGGCGAAGCGGAGGACCGCGGCCTGGCGTTGGTACCAGGACACGCCGTTCCCCAGCCGATTGGATGAGCTGTGGCGGCGCACCGACATTTCGAAATTCAAATGGGAGGACGTCATCCCGACGTGCCCCGCGCACCCGATGGTCACGTCGGCCTCGGCGCTCCCCGCCTCGCTCCAGGAGGCCATCGGTCCCGCGGAAGAGCGATCGGCGCTTCTCGTGCAAATCGACGCGGAGACGGTCTACGCCGAACGCGCGGACACCTTCGCCGCGCAGGGCATCACCTTCGCCCCGATCGCGGAGGCGGCCCGGCTTCAGCCGGCGCTCGTCGAGCGCTACCTGGGCGCGACGGTGCGGCCGGACGAGAATCGGTTCACGGGGATGAACGCGGCGCTGCGCAGCGGCGGCGCCTTCCTGCACGTTCCGAAGGGCGTGCGCGTGGAGCGTCCGATCCGGATCGTCGTGTCGCGACAAACCCCCAACGTGGCCCAGTTCCCGCACATCGTCGTGGCGCTCGAAGAGGGCGCCGAGGCGACGGTGATCGAGGAGTACGTCTCCTCCGGCGAGCCGGGCATCGGTGTCTGCGTCGGCGTCACCGAACTGACGGTGGGCGACGCCGCGTCGCTCCATTTCGCCACCTTCCAGCGGTGGGGCGGAAACGTCTACCACTTCGGCACCGAGCGAGTCCGCGTGGGGCGGGACAGCCGCTTCCACTGGACCGTCACGGAACTCGGAGGCAAGCTCCGCAAGGCGGACTTCGAGATGTTCCTGGAAGGCGAGGGCGCCGAAGCCAAGCTCTCGGGCTGTTACTTCGGCAGCGAGACGCAGCATTTCGACTTCCATACCTTCCAGAACCACAAGGTGGGCCATGGCGTCAGCGACCTGCTGTTCAAGGGAGCGCTCCGATCCCGCGCCCGCACGATCTATCAGGGCCTCATCAAGATCCACCGCGATGCGCAGCGGTCGGACGCCTACCAGGCGAATCGCAATCTGATCCTCTCGAACAAGGCCCGCGCCGATTCGATCCCCAGCCTCGAGATCGAGGCGAACGACGTCCGCTGCACGCACGGCGCGACCGTCGGCCAGGTGGACGACGAACAGATCTTCTACCTCATGTCGCGCGGGCTGAACCGGCACGACGCCGAGATGCTCGTCATCGGGGGGTTCTTCACGCCGGTCCTGGACCGGATTCCCGCGGAGTCTTTGCGCGCGCTCGTCACGGCCGCGGTGGAGCGGAAGGCGGACGGCTAGTGATGCCCACGACCGTGCCCACACCCAGCCTCGACGTGGCGTCGATTCGTCGGGATTTTCCGATCTTGGAGCGGAAGATCCACGGAAAGCCGCTCGCGTATCTGGACAACACCGCGACGACGCAGAAGCCGGCCTCGGTTCTGAAGGCGCTCGAGGACTTCTACCGGACGCGGAACGCCAACGTGCATCGAGGCGTCTATTTGCTGGGCGAGGAGGCCACCGCCGACTACGAAGGAGCCCGCGAGAAAGTCGCACGCTTCGTGAATGCCCGCGCCGCCGAGGACGTCGTCTTCACACGGGGGACGACGGAATCGGTGAATCTCGTTTCGAACGCGTGGGGGCGCGTGAACGTCGGCAAGGGCGACGTCATCGTCTCGACCGAGATGGAGCACCACTCGAATCTGGTCCCCTGGCAGCTATTGGCCCAGGAGCGGGGGGCGATCCTGCGTCACATTCCGGTGGACGGCCACGGGCGGCTGGACCTGACGGATCTGGATCGCATCCTCGACGGACCCGTCAAGATGGTCTCGTTCACGTGGGTCTCGAACGCGCTGGGTACCGTGAATCCGGTGGTGGAACTCACGCGGCGCGCGCATGCCGCCGGTGCGCTCGTCTTCGTGGACGCCGCGCAGTCGGTGCCGCACATGCCGGTGGATTTCCAGGCGACGGACGCGGACTTCCTCGCGTTCTCCGGACACAAGATGCTCGGGCCGACCGGCATCGGCGCTCTCGTGGCGAAGCGGAAGCACCTCGAGGCGATGCCGCCGCTGTTCGGCGGCGGGGAGATGATCCGGGAGGTCACCCTGCAGCATGCGACCTGGGCCGACGTGCCCTCGAAGTTCGAGGCCGGCACGATGAACTACGCCGACGCGATCGGACTGGGTGCGGCGATCGACTACCTGACCCCGCTCGGCATGGACCTCGTCCACGCGCACGGCCGCGCGCTGGCCTGCCAGGCGATGCGCGCGCTGCAGGCGATCCCGGGCGTCACGGTGTACGGGCCGCCGATCGAGGAGAATCGGGGAGGCGTCGTGAGCTTCAGCGTGGACGGCGTCCACGCGCACGATGTCGCGGGGACGCTCGACCAGGACGGAATCGCGGTTCGCGCGGGGCATCACTGCGCCATGCCGCTGCACGCGCGCCTCGGCGTGCCCGCCACGGCGCGTGCGTCCTTCACGGTATACAACGATGCGGCGGAGATCGATCGCTTGGCGGCGGGGGTTCGCAAGGTGAAGGCGGTTTTCGCGCGATGAGCCTCGACGATCTCTACCGGCAGAACATCCTCGATCACTATCAGAACCCCCGGAACTGGGGAACCCTCGAGCAACCGGACGCCAGCGCCGAGGATTCGAATCCGCTGTGCGGGGATCGCATCCGCATGGATCTCAGGATCAAGGACGGCCGCGTCGAAGACCTGAAGTTCAGCGGCGAAGGCTGCTCCATCAGCCGCGCGGCCGCGTCGATGCTGTCGGAAGAGGTGATCGGGAAGACGCTCGAGGAGGTGAAGGCGCTGAACCGCGACGACGTGCTCGAGCTGCTGGGCATCGAGCTCGGCCCGGTTCGGCTCAAATGCGCGCTACTCGCGCTCAAGACGCTGAAGGTGGGGGTGTATGGCCTCCAGGGTTGGAAGGAGGAGGACGAGTCATGAGCGCCGGCACCGCGCGGTTCGTAAGAGTGGGGCGCCCCGGGGATGTTCCCGACGGACGTCCCGAAGTCTTCGAAGTGGAGGATCGCCACATCGCGGTCTACCGGCTCGACGGCGCCTACTACGCGATCGAAGACATCTGCACTCACGACGGCGGCCCGCTGGCGGAGGGTGAGGTGGAGGGCTGCGAGGTAATCTGCCCGCGCCACGGGGCGCGGTTCGACATCAAGACCGGGGCGGTCCGCTGCATGCCGGCCATCACCCCGGTGGAGGCGTACCCCGTCCGCGTGGACGGCGACGACCTCCTGATCGGACTTCCGGACTAGCGGTTCGGATCGTCCGGACGGCACGGCGCCACGCCGGTCCCCGGCGCGAGAAGGAGAACGCATGGCCACCGAAGCAGAAGTACGCACCGCGCTCGAAGAAGTCGTGGATCCCGAAATCCACATCAGCATCATCGATCTGGGATTGGTGCGCGAGGTGGACCTCGTATCCGATCCTCCGGTCGTGCGCATGCTCCTGACCACGCCGTTCTGCCCCTACGCGCCCCAGATCGTCCAAGAGGTGAAGGACGTGATGAAGCGCGTGACGGGAAAGGACGCGGAAGTGGACGTTCTGCCCGACCCCTGGTCGCCGGAGATGATGTCCGATCCCGGCCTGCTGGGGCGCTGGTAGCCGCATGGCGCGCCTCTCCGACGACGCGCTCCAACGCGAACAGGCTTCCCTTCCCGGCTGGTCCGTCCAGGACGGCATGTTGCGGAAGACGTTCGCGCATCCTTCGTTTCCCGAAGCGATCGTGTTCGTGAACGCCGTGGCCCACCTGGCCGAGGTCGCGAATCATCACCCCGACATCGACATTCGCTACTCGAACATCACGCTCGCGCTCGTGACGCACGACGAGGGTGGCATCACCGAAAAGGACGTCGCGTTGGCGCGCGCCGTCGAGGAAGCGCGCACGCGCGCGAGCCGTTCCTAGCCCGCGGGAACGAACCGCCCCGACATGCTACACTCCCTCCGCCGCGCCACGGTGGCGCGCCCGGAGAGGACGACATTCATGCCCGCAACGCTTGAACCACTGTTTCGACCCCGCAGCATCGCGGTGATCGGCGCCTCACGGCGCCGTGACGCGATCGGCGGCGCGGTTCTGCGCAACCTCCTCGAGCAGCCGTTCCAGGGCGCCGTCTATCCGGTGAATCCGAACGCCACGCACATCCAGGCCGTGCCGGCGTTCCCGTCGATCGACGCGGTGCCCGGCGACGTGGACCTCGCCGTGATCGTCGTGCCGGCCGCCGGCGTCCTGAAAGCGGTGGAAGCCTGCGGCGAGAAGGGTGTGAAGGCGCTGGTCGTCATCTCCGCCGGGTTCAAGGAGATCGGCGGCGCGGGGCGGAAGCGCGAGCGCGAACTGCGCGATCTCGTTCGCCGCTATCGGATGCGCCTGGTCGGCCCGAACTGCCTCGGGATCCTGAACACCGAGACGGCCGTTCGCATGAACGCAACCTTCGCGCCCGTGCAGCCTCCGCCCGGGAGGGTGGCCTTCTCCTCGCAAAGCGGCGCCCTGGGTCTCGCCATCCTCGACTACGCGCGCTCGCTGAACGTGGGGATCTCCCAGTTCGTGAGCGTGGGAAACAAGGCCGATGTTTCCGGCAACGATCTGATCGAATTCTGGGAGAAGGATGACGGCACCGACGTCATCCTCCTCTACTTGGAATCGTTCGGAAATCCGGCCAAGTTCACGCACATCGCGCGCCGCGTCGCGCGAAAGAAGCCCATCATCGCCGTGAAGAGCGGCCGCACCGAAAGCGGCTCGCGCGCCGCGTCGTCGCATACGGGCGCTCTGGCGGGGTCGGACATCGCCGTGGACGCGCTGTTCCGGCAGAGCGGCGTCATCCGGACGGACACGATCGAGGAACTCTTCGACACCGCGCTCCTGCTCGCCTCGCAACCGGTCGCGGTCGGACCGCGCGTGGCGATCCTCACGAACGCCGGCGGACCCGGCATCATGGCCGCCGACGCGTGCGAGGGCATGGGACTTTCGTTGCCCGAACTCGAGCCGAAGACCATCAAGGCGCTGCGCGCCTTTCTGCCCGCGGAGGCCAGCACGCGGAACCCCGTCGACATGATCGCCTCCGCGAACGCGACGTCGTACCAGAAAGCGCTTCGATTGCTGCACGCGGACGCGAACGTCGACGCGGTGATCGTCATCTTCGTGCCGCCGTTGGTCACGGGGGCGCAGGAAGTCGCCGACGCCATCCTGGCGGGCGCCAAGGGAAGCACGAAGCCGATCCTCTCCTGCTTCATGGGAAGCCACGGCGTTCCCGAAAGCCTGCGATCGCTCCAATCGGGCAATATCCCGTCGTTCGCCTTTCCGGAGACCGCCGCGCGCGCCCTCGCGCGCGTGGTTCAATACGGCGTGTGGCTCGCGCATCCCGCCGGAGTCACGCCGAAGCTCTCCGGCATCGACCGCGCCCGCGCCGACAAGGCGATTGCCGCGGCTCGTGCGAGCGGCGTCGACAAGCGCGACGGATGGATGCCGTTGGACGCGCTCGCGGATCTTCTGGCGGCGTACGGCATCCGGGTCAACCGGGCCCGCGTCGCGGCCAACCGGGGCGAAGCCGCGGCGATCGGGAAGTCCCTGGGCTACCCGGTCGTGATGAAGTTGCGGTCGCGCGACGTCCTTCACAAGAGCGACGTGGGCGGCGTTCGTCTCAACATCCGGACGGAGCAGGAAGCCGCCACGGCGTTCGACGAGATTCGGGCCGCGCTCAAGGCGGCGCAGCCGAAGGCGTCGTTCGAGGGCGTGTCGGTGGAGCGGATGATCACGGGTGGCGTCGAGGCGATCGTCGGCGTGACGCGGGACCCGGCCTTCGGCCCGCTGGTTCTGTTCGGGCTGGGAGGCGTGGCCGTGGAACTCCTCCGCGACGTGCAATTGCGCGTCGCGCCGCTGACCGATCGGGACGCCGAAGAAATGGTGCGGGAAATTCGCGGATATCCCCTCCTCAGCGGATACCGGGGGGCGCCGGCCGCGAACATCCCGTCGCTCCTCGATCTCCTCCACCGCGTCTCGCGCCTGGCGACCGATCACCCGGACCTTCTCGAGCTCGACTTGAATCCCGTGCTCGTCCTTCCGGGCGACGAGCCATGCGTCGCGCTCGACGCGCGGCTGCGCTTGGGCGCCCCGGACGAGGCGGCGTCCCCAACCGCCGGCCCGCTCGCGGCCACGGGCGCCCCGTCTCGGTGACGGACCCGGCTTCGTACCCGGCCTCCCCGGCCGCCGCGTCCGCGCGGCGCGGCGGTCGGTCCGCGCTGCTGCGGCTCATCTTCTCGTTTCGGCCCGAGGAAATCGCGACGCTGCTTCTGTTCGTGCCGATGGCGTGGGCGCTGGCGTCGATCGCGATCCTGGGCGGCGGGATGCCGCGCACCGAGGCCACGTGGAACTATCCGGATGCCTTCACACGCCTCGTAACGCTGGCCGCCAGCGTCACGATCTTTCTCTACGTCGTGCGCGTGAAGCCGACATGGACCTTCGCCCGCGACCTGATTCCCTTTCTATTCTGCGCGAACGTCTACGCGAACCTCCACGACATGATCGCGTTCTTCGGCGCCCCGGACATCACCTCCTGGCTCTTCCGCATGGACGTGGCGATCTTCGGCGTGGAGCCGACGATTTGGGCCCAGCGCTTCGCGCAGCCGGTGCTCACCGACTTCTTCACGTTCTGCTATTGGCTCTTCTACGTCCTGCCGCCGCTCCTGGGGCTGCTCCTCTATCTCAAGGGGGAGGGACGGGCGTTCCGGATGACGCTGGTCAGCATCGTCTTCTGCCTCTACCTGGGCTACGTGGGCTACGTGGCGCTGCCCGCCGGGCCGCCGCGGTACGCGATCCCGGAGCACGCCTTCGGCCCTCCGCTGGTTGGCCTCATCGCCGCCCTCGACGCGTCTCGCGCGGCCCCGGCGGCGTTGCCGTTGACGATGAAGGGCGCGTTCCCCTCGCTTCACTGCGGCGTGATGGTGCTGGCCATGCTGCTCGCGTGGCGGCACCTGCGCTGGTTCTTTCCGATCATCCTCTTCTTCGGCGTGGGGCTGATTCTCGGCACCGTCTACCTGCGGCATCACTGGGTGGTGGATATCTTCGCCGGCATCCTGGCCGCGCTGGTGGCGGATCGACTGACCCCGCCGCTCGAGACGTGGTGGCAGGCGCGCGCGCAGCGTTATGCCGCGCAGCCAAACGGCGCCGCCGACGCATGAAAAAGGGGACCGCCGTGGCGGTCCCCTCGTGATTCCCCTCGATCAGCTCGGCGTCTAACGCTTGCGGTGCTTCCGCTCGCGATCCCGCTCCTCGGCCCGCTCCGCGCGGCGCTCATCCACCCGCGCGTGGGCTCGATTCATGCGGCGGTGCTGCGCCCGCTCCACGTGGCGCTCGTGACGCGCGCCTTTGTGGTGACCACGGGCCACCGCGTGACGCGGTGGTCCGTTCCAATTGTGCCGGTATTTCAGCGGAACGCCGCGAACCGAGCGGGGAACCGTCGCCGTCCGAATGTGAAGGAACGGGCCGCGCCACGAGCGGGCGCGATACCAGCGACCCTCTTCGATGAAGTACCAGTACCGGCCATACCGGTAGAGGTCGTAGTCGTCTTGCTGGACGTAGTAAACCTTCGTGCGGGGAACGAGAACGACATCGGGTTCCCGATGGTATTCGAGCGTGGCCCCACGATACCGATCGCCGACCGAGATTCGGACATCGACGCTGGTACCGGCGTGCGCCGTCGCGGCGAACGTGACCACGAACACCGCGGCCGCGAGCATGGCGTGGACGGTACGTTTCATTTCGACCCTCCTCCGTGTGGCGGATAGTCCTTCGGAAAACGACAGGGCTTATCTTTTGCAATCGGCATGCCAGGCCGGGCGGGTTTCTTGGGTCGTAAGATATTGTGGCGGAGCGGGTTACACGCGTAACGGTTCCAGCCAGCCGAACCCGAGTGCGCGAAGCGTCGCAGGCGTGCAATTCAGTGCATGGTGCCCGGAGCGGGCGAGACGTGACCCGGCGTCCCGGTTAGCGGCGGCGGGCGACTTCCGCGGCGTAGACGCCGGCGCTCGGCCGCGCGCGCCGCGGAAGCATCGGATCCTCGAAGTCCACGGCGTAGAGTCCGAAGCGCCCCTGGTACCCGTCCGCCCACTCGAAGTTGTCCAGCAGCGACCAGTGATAGTAGCCCCGCACGTCGGCGCCGTCGGCGCGTGCGCGGTCGATCGCCTCCAGGGAGCGGCGAATGAAATCGGGGCGCCACCGGTCCGCCGCGTCCGCGATCCCGCTCTCGGTGACGATCATCGGCAGTTCGAATGCGCGGCACGCCTCCAGGGCGCGCCCCAGTCCCTCGGGTTGGATCTCCCACCCCAAGTCATTGACCGGCGCGCCCCGGCGCGCCGATCGCGGATCCTTGCCGAAGAGGCTGACCATCCAGCGCGTGTAGAAGTTGACCCCCAGAAAGTCCGAGCTGCCGGCCAGCGCATCCACGCGTCGCCGGACGGTCCGTGCTCCCGGAATCGAAAGTTCGATGGGCCCCCCCGCCAGCGCGCGAGCGACCGCGACGTTGAAGACGCGATGCTGCACGGAGGCGGCCAGCCAGTCGAGCGGATGCCAGGCGCGTCGTGGATCGAGGTGCACCCAGTGCTTCGCGGCGCCGATGATCGTCGCCCGGCCGTCCCCGTCGGCATCGACGCGATCCGTCTCGCGCAGCGCATGGGACGCCAGGGCGTGCGCCTCGAGGAGGTTCGCGATGACCACCAGCGCCCGCGACCGGTCCGAGACGCCGGGCGGCCAGATGCCGGAGGCATAGCCGTAGAACCCGAGGACCTCCGGCTCGTTCACGGTGATCCAGTGGTCGACCCGGTCTCCCAGCCCCGCTCCGACCCAACGCACGAATCGGATGAAGTGCGGCAGGTTTTCGCGGCGCTCCCACCCGCCCTTCGCGGCGAACCACCGCGGGATCGTGAAGTGATGGAGCGTGACCATCGGCGCGATGCCCCGGGCGCGGCATGCCTCGGCCACGGCGCGGTAGTGCGCCAGCGCCGCGTCGTCGTAGCGACCCGGCTCGGGCTCGAGGCGACTCCACTCGACGGAAAACCGATACGCGTTGAGCGCGAGCCCGCGAACGAGGTCCAGATCCTCCGCGTAGCGCTCGTAGTGGCGGCAGGCGGCTCCCGATCGGTCGCCGCCGTGAATCGCGCCGGGCCGTTGTTCCCAGTCCCACCAATCGTTCCGGTCGTTGCCGCCCTCGACCTGGTGCGCCGAGGTGCCGACGCCCCATAGGAACGGTGATCGATGCGCGGCGCCGCGCGTCGCGGGATCTGTCGCCCCTTGAGTGACGCCGGCCGCGGGGGTACCGTTGACGTCCATGTCACCCTCGAGAGCCAAATCCCCTCCGCCCGACGGCGAGCCGGTCCATCCCCGCCTTCATCTCGGAACCTCGTCCTTCAGCCATCCCTCCTGGGTCGGACCGTTCTACGCCCAGGGCACCAAGCCCGGCGATTTTCTCGGCGCGTATGCGCGCCGTTTCGGGACGGTGGAAATCGACGCGACCTTCTACCGGATCCCGTCAGCCGCGCAAGTGCGAAGTTGGGCCTCGAAGGTACCGGAAGGGTTCTCCATCGCGACGAAGGTGCCGCAGGTCATCACGCACGAGAAGATGCTGGTCGGCGCCGAAGACGACCTGAAGGCGTTCCTGGGCGCGATGGACGAGGCGGGCGAGAAACGGGGGCCGATTCTCTTCCAGTTTCCCTACGTCCGAAAGGGTACGTTCGCGAGCGTGGATCCGTTCCTGGCGCGCCTCGAGCCGGTTCTCGCTTCCTTGCCGCGAGACAAGCGGTTCGCCGTGGAGATCCGCAACAAGACCTGGCTGGGCGAGCCGTTGTTCGATCTGCTTCGGGCGCACGGCGTCGCCTACGCGATCATCGATCACCCGTGGATGCCCCCGGTGGCTCAGTTGATGAAGGGCCCCGATCCCGTCACCGCGGCGTTCGCCTACGTTCGCTGGCTGGGTGATCGTCACGCCATCGAAGCGAAGACCGAATCCTGGGATCGGCTGATCGTCGACCGCACGAAGGAGATGAAACTCTGGGTCGACGCGCTGGCCATGCTGCTCGATCGGAACATCGAAGTGTTCGGCTACTTCAACAACCACTACGCGGGGCACGCTCCGGGATCGATCGCCCTTCTGCGTGAGACGTGGCGGGCACGATTCGGCGGCCCGCCGGCGCGATCCGCGCGCCCGCGAACGGGCGCCTGAGGTCGGCGCCCGCCGCTAGCAGCCCAGCATCCAGAGCGGGGCCAAGAGCAAGATCATCCAGAGGACGAACTGGACGATAGGGTCGTGAGGATCCGGCATCGTCTTCCCCCGACCCTATCGCCGCACGACCCCGCGCGCTACCGGAACCGCACCAACCTCTGGGTTCGGGATACACCCTCGGCGTCGAAGCGAATGAAGTAGACGCCGCTTCCCGTCTCCATCCCGTCGTCGTCGCGCCCGTCCCACGAGACGTGATGCGCTCCCGCGCGGACCGTTCCCGACACCAGGGTGCGCACCAGGCGGCCCCGCACGTCGAACAAACGCAGCGAGACCGAGCCCGACGTGGGCACGGCGTACGCGATGTCGGTCGCGGTCACGAACGGATTCGGGCGGGCCGGGAAGACGGCCGGCGCCGTCGTCGCCGCGTTCGCGGGAATCGCCGAACGAACGGCGCCCGTCTCGACCGCAAAGGCCGCCGCATCCCAGGAAGCCGCGCGCACATCGCGGAGCATCAGCGCCCCGCCCGCATCGGCGCCGGCGGCGGGCTCCACCACGACGCGGACCGCGCGGGCCTCGGTCGCCTCGAGATTCGTGCCGCCGGAGGCGGCGCCTCCGCGCGTGAGACCCCGATCATAGAGCATGACCCGCGCCGAGCCGTCCGGGTTGGCGGTCCAGGCCAGCCCGTAGCCGCCATCCGGATCGTCGAGCGCCACATCGTGAATGCGCGCCGCGGTGCCCGGGTCCACGACCCACTGCAGCCCACCGAATCCCGCGGTCGGCTCGATCCGGAGCGTCGCGGTCCCTTCATAGGGGCTGGTCCAGCGCACGTCGCCGTCGAAGCCGATGCGCGCCGGCGGATTGGTGGCGTCGCCTCCATCCATCGGAGCCGGTCCGTTCCAGCTGCCGTCGTGCGCCAGGATCCGGCGAATGCAGCAAAGCAGATCCTGCACGTTGACGTCCCCATCCCGGTTGCAGTCGGCGCGCGTGCGGACGTCCTCCGGACACGCGTCGCTTCCGCCTGGGTCCGCGAGAATGCAGCGCACCAAGCGCAGGACGTCTCGGATATCGCTACGGCCATCATCGTTCACGTCGCAGGGCGGGGGATCGCCGACGCAGATCCGGCCCTCGATCCGCGCGAACGTCGGGCAGAACGAAATGGCATGGCCCTCCGGGTCCGCGACCAGCGGTTGCTCGAAGTGGATCGGATAGGCGCCGGCGGGCGTGCCTTCCCGCACGCCGTAGCAGACGTGGAGCACCGCGCCGCGCCCCGGCGCGATCGTCGCTCCGGTCGGGGAGTAGAGCACGACCTTCACCGTCGACCCGTCGGCCGTCCACGCCGCCTCGAAACCCGCCGCGCGCGGCGTGGCCTCGACACGATAGGGCTCGAAGAATTCCGGAGTCGAGCCATCCCGCGGCGGCTGCGGAATCACGATCTCCGTCTGGAGCGCTCCCACCGGCACTGGATTCTGCATCGTCACCGAGAGACACGTCCGCCCCCCCGCCGATGTTCGAACCGTGCAGCCGTCGGCGCCCCAACCGTCGAGAGTGGGCGGGGCGAACCCAAGCAGCACGCAGCCGTCCACGACGCGGCACGTGTCGGCGCCGACAAAGAACGAAAACACGATCCGGCTGGAGTCGCGCGGAGTGTCCGTCTCCGCGCGAGACACGTAGGTGTACTCGGTCGCTTCGACCAGGTAGTTGCCGAAGCGGAGATTTCCCAGCGAGGCTTCCAGTTTGTATGGCTTCGTCACCAGGACGCAGGCCATGCCGAGTTCCGAGCCATGATCCACGACCCGGACGCGCGCCCGAATTCGATAGGTCGGAATCGGCCCGGCGGTCGGGAGTTCCTCCGGCTCCCCGACCCGCATGCCGAGGACGGTGTGGCAATCGTCCGGGAGCAGGCCCGCCACGATCATGGTGACGGAATCGCAGACGGTCGGCTCGGCCGGCCTCGTCTCGATCCCCACCAGCGCGGCTCTCGCGGGCGCGGCGAGCAGCGATAACGCGGCCATCGCGCAGGCGAGGAGTGGCGTGCCCCGCGCGTGTCGTCGGCTTGGGATGGTGATGGGGGTGGGGGACCGGTGCGTGCGCCTGTGGTTCATGGCGTCACCCTTCTCCGGAAACCGGCTCTGCGGCCGGACGGCGTCGGGGTGGACGCCGTCCGGCTGCGATTACGGAGCGTGGAACGCGGCTACGCGCCGCCCTCCCCGCTCATTTCCTGCTCGTCCATTTCGCCGTCGTGATCATCGTCCATGCCGATCTTGATCGAGTGGCGAATGGCGCTCTTGATCGCCTGGTCGTTCGCGACGTCACGGGGGTCGAGGAATTGCCCGTCCCGGCCCGTGAGCCACGTCGAAAGATCGAAGGCGACGAACGCCGTCGCCGGCGTTTCGGCCTCGACCGTGAACGAGCCACGAATTTGGAACTCGTTGTCGATTCGGGCCAGATAGGAAAAGTCGCCGCCGCCTTCTCCGTCGATCGTTCCCTCGAGAAGCACGGTGTATCCGACGAGTGCTTCATGCGCGGCCGCGTCCTCGTCGCCGCTTCGCAGGGATTGGAGGTGGCCCTGCACCCGCCGGTAGTCGCCCGGCATGACCATCTGCGTATCCAAGCGCTCCGCGTGGTTGCTGAGGAGGTCGATCACGAACGGACCCCGAAACCGGACTTGCCCGTCGTCGTCGTCGCCTTCGAGCGCACCCGCCATCTCGCCCATTCCAAGCGTATCGGTCGCGCCGCCGTCGTCTTCCATCGACTCCGAGAGGACGAAGCGGACATCGCGGACGACCAGCAACGCCGTCGTATAGGTAACCGGAATCTCTGCCGAGATCGCCGGCGCCGCGGCGGAGAGCGTGGTCGTCGCCCCGGTGAACTGCTGGGACGCGCCACCGATCCCGCGGGCGGCCAGCGTCAGCGGGACGGGTTGGGTGGGGCTGGTCACCTTGTCGCCGCAGCCGGCGGCGAGGGCCACCAGGGCGACAGCCAGCACCAACCGGGCGGCGGGAGCAAGCCGTGGGCGGACATCCGCTAATCTCTTTTCTGACATGGCCTTGTCGTTCCTTTCGCTTCGCTGTGGTGCAGGCCTCCCCGACCGGGAGCGTCAACCTTCGCATTATATCACGCTATCCATGCATTACAGCCGGCCCCGCGATGTGCGACGATCGGCGTTTCTATGGCCATCGGCACGCCACCCAGGGGTTTCCATGCTCCGAGCTAACATTGCAGCACTGCTCCTGCTCCTGCTCCCGCTCGCCGGGCCAGCCGCGGCCGGAGTGCAGGACGCGATGGAGCGGCTTCCGCGGGACGTGAAGCCGACCTTCCAGTCGATTCACCTGAACCTCGATCCCTCCCAGAAGAAGTACACGGGAACCGTTCGCATCGAACTGACCGTCGCGGGCGAGCAGAAGGCGCTCGCGTTCCACGCGCAGTCCATGAGCCTGACGCGGGCCCGATTGGAGGGGACGAAGGGAACCACGCCGCTCACGACGCACGAGGAGCGCGACGGCCTCGTCCGCGCCGTGCGCGAGGACGGCGCTCCGGTCGCTCCCGGCTCCTACGCGCTCCTCCTCGACTTCACCAACGACTTCGACGAACGCGCGACGTCGCTCTACCGCCTGATGGTCGACGGGGAGTGGTACGCGTTTTCGCAATTCGAGGCCATCGACGCGCGCGCCGCGTTCCCCTGTTTCGACGAGCCGTCGTTCAAGTTCCCCTACCAGATCACCGTCACGAGCCCCGCGAACCTGTCGGTCGTCACCAACACGCCGATCGAGCGGGAGCGAACGGAGGGCGATCGCCGCACGATCGTCTTCGCGCGAACGAAGCCGCTGCCGTCCTATCTGCTGGCCCTCGCCGTGGGCCCCCTGGAATTCACGCCGGTGCCGGGAACGTCGATTCCCACGCGCATCGTGACCGTGAAGGGGAAGCGGCACCTGACGGGCGCCGCCGTCCAGACGACGCCGCCGCTCCTGGCGGCGCTGGAAACGTATTTCGGGAGGCGCTATCCGTACGAGAAACTCGACATCCTCGCGGTGCCCGAGTACACCTACGGCGCCATGGAGAATCCCGGCGCGATCACCTACACGGATCAAGCCATTCTCTTCGATCAGGCGAGCATGAGCATCGGTCAGCGCCGCACGCTGGTCCGTTACACCGCCCACGAATTGGCGCACATGTGGTTCGGCGATCTGGTCACCATGGAGTGGTGGAATGACCTCTGGTTGAACGAGTCGTTCGCCGAATGGCTCGGGAACAAGATCAGCGACCAGGTCTACCCGGAACTCGAGACGAACGTGTCGCGACTCGGGGAGACGCAGCGTGCCTACGCCGCCGACGCCAACCTCACCGCCCGACCCATCCGCCAGGAGGTGAAATCGGCCGGGGCCCTGATGCAGTCGGCCGACGCGCTCATGTACCAGAAGGGAGAGATGGTCCTCGGAATGATCGAGCAGTGGCTCGGTCCCGACGTGTTCCGCCGCGGGATCATCGCTTACCTGAAGCGACACGAGTGGGGCAGCGCGGTGGAGGACGATCTGTGGAGCGCGCTCGCCGAGGTCTCCGGCCGCGACGTCGGCGCCGTCGGCGCTACGTTCTTCACGCAGCCGGGAATCCCTCTCGTGCGGGTGGAGCGCCTGGAAGGGTCGCGCGTGCGCGTGCGCCAATCGCGCTTCCTGACGTATGGGCTTCGTGACTCCGTGGCGCGTCGGTGGAGG
>QJVW01000049.1 GCA_003235575.1 Candidatus Eiseniibacteriota bacterium
TTTCGAGCCGGAGCGCGTGCTCCGCCGTGTCGATCAAGGCGTCCTGGCAGACAAGGCCGACGACCTCGCTTCCCACGATCGGTACCCCATACCGCTCCGCCTCCTCCCGGATCATCGCGAACACGCGATGCACCGGGCTGCCCCAGGTATTCACCAGGTTCATCGAGACCTGCACGATGCCGCGCTCTCGAAGTTCGAACCCCAGCGCCTTGACGTAACGCAAGCCGCCGGTTTGGAAGCGAATCGCCTTCGCGATGCGCTTCGCCACGTCCACGTCCCGGGTCCCCAAGTTCACGTTGAACGCGAGCAGGGGCAGCCTCGCTCCGATGGCGATCGCGCCCGCGGAGGGGTGGATCGCCTTCGGCCCGTAATCGGGATCCCGCTCGGGCTTCACGCCCAACTCCTTCGCGATCCCCTCGAACTGCCCTCGCCGAACGTCGGCCAGGTTCTGCCGCTCCGGCCGGGTCGCCGCGGCCTCGTACAGATAGACCGGGATGCCCAATTCCGTTCCGATCCGCTCGCCCGCCCGCCGCGCCAAATCGATGCAGCGGTCCAGGCTGGCGGTTCCAATCGGCACGAACGGAAGCACGTCGGTCGCACCCATGCGGGGGTGCTCGCCATCGTGTTTCCTCAAGTCGATCAACTCGGCCGCTTTCCGAACCGCCCGGATGGACGCTTCGAGCACGGCTTCCGGCTCGCCTACGAACGTGACCACCGATCGGTTGTGATCCGCGTTCATCTCCTGATCGAGCAATCGGATCGAGCGATCATGCGAAATTTCGGCAGTAATGGCGGTAACTACAGATTTATTTCTCCCCTCGCTGAAGTTGGGGACGCACTCAACTAGTTCTGCCATCGGCATTTCTCCATGGATCGGGTGTAGAGAATGGCGGCTGCTTAGATGCCTCGCAACGCCCTGTTTGTCATCGTGTTACAGGAATATTCTCAGGTACAACGTGACTCATCGCCGCGCTGGTACGCCACGGCGCCGCGCGCGATCACGAGGCGCACGTGATCGTGTCCGTAGTGGTAGGCCACATGGCGGTAGTCGGGAACGTCGAACAGGCTGAGGTCCGCCCGATACCCTGGCTGGATCCGGCCAGCCACGGCGCCCTGCCCGACCGCCGAGGCGGCGTTCGCCGTCACCGCGATCCAGGCTTCCGCTGGGGTTAGTTTCATCTGCGTGACCGCCATGGTCATCGCGAGCGAAAGCGAGGACGACATGGTGCTTCCGGGATTCCAATCCGTCGCCACCGCCACGGCCAGACCGTGCGACACCATGTCGCGCGCGCGCGCATAGGGCAGCCCCAAGGTGAACGCCGTACCGGGAAGGAGCACCGCGACGACGCCTGCCTCCGCCATGGCCCTCAGGCCATCGTCCGAGGCGTGGAGCAGATGGTCGGCGGAGACGGCCCCCGCCTCCGCCGCCAGGCGCGCCCCGCCGGCGTCTCCCAGCTCGTCGGCGTGGAGCTTTCCGGGAAGGCCGTGGCGCGCGCCGGCGGCGAGGATGCGGCGACACTCCTCCGGCGAGAACGCGCCAGCATCGCACCATACGTCGCAATAGCGGGCCAGCCCCTCGCGCGCCACGGCCGGGATCATCTCCTCGACGACCGAGGCGACGTACGCGTCGCGGCGATCGCGGAATTCCTCGGGCACGGCGTGCGCGGCCAGAAAGGTGGGCACGATCTCGATCGGCGCCGCCACGGCCGCGGCGGCCAGCGCGCGCAGCTGTTTCCGCTCCCCTTCCCAGGTGAGGCCGTAGCCGCTCTTCGCTTCGACGGTGGTGACGCCCTGGGCGAGGAGCGTCGCCAGGCGGACGGCTACCGCGCGGGCGAGATCGTCCTCGCCGATCGCGGCGAGCGCGCGTCGGCTGGAGGCGATGCCCCCGCCCTTCGCGGCGATCGAGGCGTACGTTTCGCCGCGGGAGCGAGCGTCGAATTCCATTTCCCTCGTCCCCGCGAACGGAAGATGGGTGTGCGCGTCGACGAATCCCGGCGCGGCCAGCAGCCCGCGGGCGTCGACGACCGCCGACGCGCGGGTCTCCGGATACGCCGCCAGCACGTCGGCCGTCGGGCCCACGGCGGCGATGCGACCGTCCACGCACGCCACGGCGGCATCGGACAGAAGGACGGGGCGGTCGAAGGCCCCGCCGGTGAGCGGGGCGCCCCCCGGCGTGGAGGGCGCGGTCACCAACTGCGTCGCGTTCACGACGAGCAGGTCCGCGTGCCCTCCGGCGTCCCGGGGCTTGGAGGCGCGTCCGCTCACGTGGCGCGGGGGATGGTTAGACCGTGCCGCTTGGCGTTCGCCGATGCCTCCGGGTACCCGGCGTCGGCGTGGCGGAAGATGCCCATGGCCGGATCGTTCGTCAGCACGCGCCGCGTGCGCGCCAGGCCGGAGGGCGTTCCGTCGGCCACCATCACCACCCCCGCATGGATCGAATTCCCGATGCCGACCCCGCCGCCGTGATGCACGGACACCCACGACGCGCCGGAGACGGCGTTCACGAGCGCGTTCAGGATCGGCCAGTCGGCGATCGCGTCGCTTCCGTCGCGCATCGCCTCGGTCTCCCGATGCGGCGAAGCGACGGAACCGCAATCGAGGTGATCCCGGCCGATCACGATCGGCGCCTCGACGTCGCCGCGCTCGACCAGCCGGTGCAGCGCTTCCCCGAAGCGGGCCCGCTCGCCCATCCCGAGCCAGCAGATCCGGGCAGGCAGGCCCTGGAAGGCCACGCGCTCCGACGCGAGACGGATCCAGCGGCGCAGCGGCTCGTTGTCGGGAAAGAGCTCCAGCACGGCGCGATCGGTCGCGGCGATGTCCTTCGGATTGCCCGAGAGCGCCGCCCACCGAAAGGGCCCCTTCCCCTCGCAAAAGAGCGGGCGGATGAACTCCGGGACGAACCCGGGAATCCGGAACGCATCGGCCACGCCGGCCCGCTCCGCCTGCGCGCGGATGTTGTTGCCGTAGTCGAAGGTCACGGCGCCCTGGTCTTGAAACGCGCGCATCGCTTGGACGTGGCGTCCCATCGATTCGATGGAGCGCTCGATGTAGCGTTTTGGATCCTCCGTCCGAAGCCGAAGCGCGTCCTCGTAGGACATTCCGCCCGGCACGTAGCCGTTCAATTCGTCGTGGGCCGACGTCTGGTCGGTCACGAAGTCGGGGCGCACGCCGCGCCGCACCAGTTCGGGAAGCACGTCGGCGGCGTTCCCGACGAGGCCGATGGATCGGGCGATCCCTTGCTTCACGGCCTCGTCCACCCAGCGGAGCGCCTCCTCGAGGGACGAGGTGCTCTTGTCGACGTATCGGGTCTCGAGCCGGCGCTCCACGCGGTGGGGGTCGACCTCGATCGCGAGGCAGACACCGTCGTTCATGGTGACGGCCAGCGGCTGGGCGCCGCCCATTCCCCCGAGGCCCGCGGTGAGCACCCATCGGCCCTTCAGCGTGCCGCCGCCATGCTGGCGCGCCGCCTCCGCGAACGTCTCATAGGTGCCCTGAAGAATCCCCTGCGTGCCGATGTAGATCCACGAACCGGCCGTCATCTGCCCGTACATCGTCAACCCCTTCGCCTCCAGCGCGCGGAACTCGTCCCACGTCGCCCACTTCGGAACCAGGAGCGAGTTGGCGATCAGCACGCGGGGCGCCTCGGGATGGGTCGTGACCACGCCGACCGGCCGGCCCGACTGAACGAGCAGCGTTTGATCGTCGGCGAGCGCCCGCAGCTGCGCCACGATCGCGTGGAAATCGGGCCACGATCGCGCCGCGCGCCCCGTGCCCCCGTAGACGACGAGATCCTGCGGTCGTTCGGCGACCTCCGGATCGAGATTGTTCATCAGCATCCGGAGCGCCGCTTCCTGGTGCCACCCCTTGCACGAACGAGCGGCGCCACGTGGCGCGCGGATCGGCTCGGCGGGCGGCGTGCCCCGAAGCGGGGCCGGCGCGGTATCGGTGCGTGTCATGCGATGCTCCTTTCGGCTACAGCGCGGCGACGCCGGCGGCGTCGCCGGCGCCGGCGTCGGCGATCCAATCATCCAGCCGCGCGAGATCGTGATCCAGGCGGCGGTCAGTCGTGAGCGGCGCCGCCAGCGCGCGCGCGCCGGCTAGAAACGCCTCGAGCGCCTCGCTCGAGCGAAGCGGGCGAAGCGTCTCCACGCCCGCCGCCGCGCAGAGAATCTCCGCGGCGACGATGCGGCGGACGTTGCGCACGAGCGCCAGCGCCTTCATCGCCGCGTGCATGGCCAGGCTGACGTGATCCTCCTGACCCGCGGAGGACGGAATCGAGTCCACGGACGCCGGCTGCGCCAGCGCCTTGTTCTCGGCGACCAGCGCGGCCTGGAGGTACTGCACGATCATGAGCCCCGACTCGAGCCCGGGATTCGCGGCGAGGAACGGGGGCAGTCCGCTCTTCGCCGCATCGAGCAGCAAATAGGAGCGGCGCTCCGCGATCGATCCGACCTCGGCGAGCCCGATGGCGAAGAAGTCGAGCGCCTGCGCCACCGGCTGGCCGTGGAAATTGCCGGCCGACACGATCTCCTCTTCCGCGGCGAAACAGAGCGGATTGTCCGTGACGCTATTGATCTCGGTCGTGAGCCGGTCGCGCGCGAAGGCGGCGGCGTCCAGCGACGCGCCCAGCACCTGCGGCGCGCAGCGGAACGAATAGGGATCCTGCACTCGGTCGCACGCGGCGTGCGACGCGAGGATCGCGCTCCCCTCGAGAAGCGCGCGGATGGCGGCGGCCGAGGCGACTTGACCCGCGTGCGGCCGCAGCGCGTGGACGCGGGCATCGAACGGCATCGCGCTCCCCCGCAGCGCCTCGACCGAGAGGGCGCATGCCGCGTGCGCCGCGCGAAGCACTTCGTAGCCTTCCGCCACGGCGAGGATTCCGACGGCCGTGGCCGCCTGCGTCCCGTTGATGAGCGCCAAGCCCTCCTTCGCCTCCAACACGAGCGGGTCGAGACCGGCGGCCTTCAGGTGCTCCGCCGTCGGCGCGACCCGCCCCGCGTGACGCGCCTCCCCCTCCCCGATCACCGCGAGCGCCAGATGCGCCAGCGGTATCAGATCCCCGCTCGCGCCGAGCGAGCCCTTGCTGGGCACGACCGGTAGCATCTCGCGGTCCCGAAGCGCCAGCAGCCGCTCGACCAGCGCCGGACGAACGCCGCTCGCGCCGAGCGCCAGGGAATGCGCGCGCAGGGCGAGCATCAGACGCACGACCGCAGGCTCCAACTCGGGACCCGCGCCCGCCGCGTGACTGCGAAGCAGGTTCACCTGAAGCGCGCGAACGTCGGCGTCGGCGATCCGCACCGATTTGAGCGCGCCGAACCCGGTGTTCACGCCGTAGACCGCGTCGCCGCGCTCGACCAATCGCTCGACCAGCGCCCGAGACGGCGCCATGCGCGCGGCGGCGTTCACGTCCAGCCTCGCCGCAGCGCCCGCGGCAAGCGCGCGCGCCTCCTCGAACGTCAGCGGCCGCCCCCCGATCGGGATAGCCGACGCGGGGGCGCTACCCGTGCCCCCCGGTGCGCCGGCCGTCACGCGGGGCACGGCAGCGCCTCCGATTCGATGAATTCCCGAACGATCGCCCCGGCTTCTGCGGGGTCGCGCGCGACCGCCGGGCGCGACGGCAGGCAGGCCGCGAAGCGCGCTCCGTAGCTGGCGCGCACCAGACGCGGGTCCGCCACGATGACCGCGCCTCGGTCGGCGGCGCTTCGGATCAAGCGACCGATCCCCTGGCGGAACCGAAGCACCGCTTCCGGGATCATCAGCTCGCGGAACGGGTCCCCGCCGTCGGCGGCGATCCGTTCGGAGCGCGCCTCGATCACCGGATCGGTCGGCACGGGGAACGGCAGGCGCGCGATCACGAGGACCTCGAGCGCCGCGCCCGGAAAATCGACCCCCTCCCAGAAGGACGCGGTTCCGAGCAGAACGCTGCCGGGCCGCGCGCGGAAGGAATCGGCGAGCACCGCCGCCGGCTCCCCCGGGGCCTGAGCCAGGAGCGGCACTCCCGCCGCCTCGAGGACGGGACGAAGCCTGCCGGCCAGCGCGTCGAGCATCTGGAACGAGGTGAGGAGCACGAGCGTGTTCCTGCCGAGGGACGCGAGCGAGGCGACGACCGAGGCGAGTTCCTCCACGTAGGCGGGATCGTTGGGGGCGGCGCCCTCCAGCACGACCGATCGCACCATGCGATCGAGCGGGAACGGCGACGGCAGGCAGGCGCACGAGACGTCCTCGGGCTCCAGCCCCAGCGCGCGCAGCACGGGACCGAACTCGCCCTCCGGCGCCAACGTCGCCGAAGTGAGGAGCAGCCGCTCGGACGGTCCGAAGATCGTTTCGCGAAGCGCGCGACCGACGCGGAGCGGACGCCGGTTCAGCCGCGGCGCGCCGCGTTCGTCGCGATCGAGATAGAACGCCTGATCCCGCTCCTCGAGACGGACGACCGCGCGAAGTGCCTGCTCGGTTTCGATCCAGCCCGCGGCCCTCGCCTGGACTTCGAGGATCGCATCCTCGGCGCCGGGGCGGAGCGCTCCTGTCTCCGTCTCCGCGGCTTCGACGACCCGCTCCAGCGCGTGCACGAGCGTGCCGAGCGCCGCGAGCAGCTGGTCGAGCGCCGCCGGGCTCACCGAGGCCAGGTCGACGTCGGCGGCGAGGCGCGCCGCCGCGACACCCTCGGGAAGGAGAACCTGGAGGTCCCGCGTCAGCGCCGCGGCGTGATCGAGCACCGGGCGGAGCGCCTGGTCCGCCTCCGCGACGCGCGTGGAGAGACCGGCGCCCCGACCGCGGCGCACGGCGCGGGCCAGGCCGCGCAGGGCTCCCGACCGCGCATCGGTTCGCGCCGCCTGCCGGGCCACGTCGCGCATGCCGAGCGTGATGCCCAGCGTGTCGCGCGCGACCCGCTCGATCTGATGCGCCTCGTCCAGGATCAGCGCTCCGGCTTCGGCTACGATCGATTGCCGCAAACCCGGATCGGAGAGGAGCAGCGCGTGATTCACGATCAAGACGTCGGCGCGCCGCGCCTCGCGCCGCGCCGCCTTGGCGAAACAGCCCGACGCGGGATCGCACTCGGGCCCGGAGCAGAAAATCGGATCGGAGGCGATCTCGGCGGCGAGGCCGGCGAGGACGGCGGGGCCGGCGCCCATCGCCGCGAGTTCCTCCAGTTCACCGGTGGTGGTGCGCTCCACCCACGATTCGACCCGGTCCCAAATGCCGGGATCCACGGTCGCGCCACCGGCGGCGAAGAGACGACGCTGACGCAACCGTCCCTGCGCACGGCGACGGCACAGGTAGGAAGCGCGGCCCTTGAGCGTTGTCGCGCGCACGGCGCGGCCGAGATGGAGCGCGCGGGCGGCCAGCGGGACGTCCCGATCGATCATCTGCTGCTGGAGCGCCTTCGTATGCGTGCTGACGACGATCGGCCCCGATCCGGCGGCGCGGAGCGCCAACGCCGGGAGAAGGTACGCGAGCGACTTGCCGACCCCGGTCGGCGCCTCGACCACGAGCGCGCCGCCCACCATCAGCGTCTCCGACCAGCGCCGGGCCATTTCCGTCTGGGCCGGTCGGTGCTCGAAATCGAGGGTCGCGCGTTCCAAGCGGGCGAACGCCTCCTCGACGGATGCCGTGAGGTCGAAGTCGCGTGAGTTCATGGTCCTAGGTCGTTCGGGGGCATGGAGATCGGAACGGTTTCGCCTTCAACCTACGGGAGCGTCGCGGGGAAGTCAACGCGCGCCCCGAAGCTCCGCCGGGCGGAGCCGGCCGTCGCGTTCCGCGCCGCGGCGAACGACCACGGCGGGAAGCGCGGCGACGTCCTCGTCCTCCGTATTGAAGTTCACGATGCACGCCCGTAGCACGTACCGGTCGTCGAGCACGGCGTTGGAGACGAATACCTCGCCGCCCCGCTGCAGATCGTCGAGGAGCTGCTCGTTGAGGTCGTTCAGATACTTCCCCACCTCCGGCTCGCCGGCCCGGGCACGGAGGTCCCCCGGCACGTAGCGGAACGTGGCGATGCTCAGATCGCTGGTGAACAGCTCCAGCGCCGGTTCCGATCGGATCGCCTCCGCCATCCGTTGGGTAAGTCGAATGTCGTCGGAGATCATCGTCCGATATCCCGCGGCCCCGACGTGGCGCAGAGCCAGCCAAACTTTCAGCGCACGGAACCCGCGGGAGTTCTGCGTGCCGTAGTCGACGAAGTTCGTCGTCTCGTCCTCGAAGTGGTAGTAGGGCGGGTGATAGGAGAAGGCTCCGCGGTGCGCATCCCGATCGCGAATCAACGCACACCCCGCCTCCAGGGGAGCGTAGAGCCACTTGTGCGGATCGACCGCGACCGAGTCGGCCTCGCTCAGTCCGCGCAGATCCTCGGAAGCCTCCGGCACGGCGGCCGCGAACGCACCGTACGCGCCGTCCACGTGGAACCAGAGCTTTTCCTCGCGGCAGAGCGCCGCCAGCTTCGGCAGCGGATCGACCGCCCCGGTGCTCACGGAGCCCGCGGTGCCGACGACGAGAAACGGCTCGTCGCCCGCCGCGCGATCCGCGGCGATCTGCCGGCGCAGGTCGTCGACGTCGATTCGCTGCGATCCGTCGCACCCGATCCACCGAATCGCATCGGTGCCGATTCCGGAGATATCCGCCGCCTTCAGAATCCAGACATGGCCCTCGTTCGAGGCGTAGACGCGTAGGCGTCCCCCCGCGGGGGGCGCCGAACCCTCGCGCTGCACCGGCCACGAGGCCTTGGCGGCGCGCGCGGCGAAGAAGCAGTTCAGGTTCGCCATGTTGCCGCCGCTTACGAGCACGCCGCTGCACGGCGTCGGGAATCCGATGAAGTCCGCGATCCACCGAATCGTCTGCAACTCGATCTCGGTCGCCGCCGGCGACAGCGTTCGCCCGCCTACGTTCGGATTCACGGCCGCGGCGAGGAAATCGGCGAACATTCCGATCGGAGCGGGCGACGCGGTGATGTAACCCCAGAAGCGGGGGTGCCCGTTGAAGAGCGAGTGGTCGAAGAGCAGACGGGCGGTCTCCTCGAGCAGGGCCGCCGGATCGCTGCCCGCCTCCGGCAGCCGAGCCCCCGTGCCCAGGGCGGCGCGAACCTCGGCCGGCGATTCGCCCGGGGTCACCGGGCGGTTCGGAATCGAAGCGAGGAGGTCGGCTACCTGATCGACCAGACGGTGGCCGATCGCGCGGAACTCCTCGCGATCGATGTGAAGGGGGCGTGCGCGACTCATGGTCGTAGTCCCTCGAAGAGATCGGTCTCGCGCCGGCGCCCGCCGTTGACGGTGCTGAACGCACGATAGAAGTGTTGCCGTGCCCAAAGATCTTCGTGGGCTTGCGGCGATAGATGACGAAGACCCTCGTATCCGGCGATTTGCGAATCGTGGCACGTGACCGCCTTCCAGACGGTGTCCGAATGGGCGCGCGTGTCGATGACGGTCGTGACCGCCCAGTCGGGCCATACCACGGCCTCCCGCTCCACGCCGTCCACGACGGAGACGAGCTTCTTGAAGGCCTCCTGATAGGCGGCCCAGGGGCCGGCGGGGGTGGCCATGTAGTAGAGCTTCGACACGGCGTGCGGCTCATGGTCCGCGAACGGGCCGTCCCGTAGGAACGCCGCGTTCCTGTCGGCGGCCGCGACGCACGCCGCCGTGGCGAACTGACAAATGGCGATGTGGTCGGGGTGCCCATACGATCCGTCGGGCGGAAACGTCATCGCGACCTGGGGTCTGATCCTCCGAAGGTGTCCGGCGATCAGCCCGGATACCACCACGGGATCGGCCTTGTCGAGTTGCCCGTCGACGTAGTCGAGCAGCGTCAGGTCGCGGACGCCGAGCGTCGCCGCGGCGGCGCGCAGCTCTTCCTCGCGGATGCGCGCCAGCGCCTCCGCGCCGGGATGGTCCGCGCCTTCCCCCTGGCGCACGCCGCGGTACCGCCCGGACTGTCCGCGCGTCGCCGTGATCACGTAGGTTTCGACGCCTTCGGCGGCGTACCGGGCCAGCGTCCCGCCCACGCCCAGCGACTCGTCGTCCGGGTGGGCGAGGATCGCCACCAGGCGCAGCGGATCGCTCACGCGCCCACCCCCGCTTCGTCGAGCGTCTTCCGAAATCGCGCTTCGTCCCACACGGGCACGCCGAGGGAGCGAGCCTTCTCCAATTTGGAACCAGCCACCTCCCCGGCGATGACGGCGTCGGTCTTCTTGCTGACCGAGGAGACGACCTTTCCGCCGGCATCCACGATCAGCCGCGAAGCCTCCTCGCGCGGGATGGAGAGCGTGCCGGTCAGGACGAACGACTTTCCGGCGAACGGTCCGTGTTCCGCGCGCCGGCGTCTCGTGGGCGGCCGTCCCTCGACGCCGCGCTCCCGCAGGCGGCGGACCAGCGCGCGCCCCTCCCGGGATCCGAAGAACGCCGCGACGCTGGCGGCGATCTCGGGTCCGATGCCGGGCACCTGCTGCAGCGCCTCCGCGTCCGCCTCGGCGATCGCCGGCAGCGAGCGGAATTCCTCGGCCAGCAGGCGCGCCACGCTCGCGCCGACGTGGCGCACGCCCAACGCCACCAGGAGCCGTTCGAGCGGCGCTTCCTTGCTCTTCGCGATCGCGGCGACCAGGTTCGACGCGGACTTCTCCCCCATCCGCTCCACGGGCATCAGCTGTTCGACCGTCATGTCATAGAGATCGGCGGGGTCCTCCAGCAGTCCCTCGTCGATCAGCGCGTCGACGGTCTTGCCGCCCAGACCCTCGATATCCAACGCCCCGCGGCTCGCGTAATAGACGATGCGCCGCCGAACCTGCGCGGGGCAGTAGAGGTTCTCGCACCGGATCGCGGCCTCCTCCGGGTCGCGCGTCAGCGGCCCGCCGCAAACCGGGCATTTCGTCGGAATCGGAAATCGCGGTCCGCGCCTTCCGCCGCCCGATACGACCCGCACGACTTTCGGAATGACGTCGCCGCCCTTCTCGACCACGACGCGGTCCCGCTCGCGGATGTCCTTGCGCTCGAGTTCATCGAAATTGTGGAGCGTCGCGCGCCCCACGACGGTCCCCAGGAGCATCACCGGCTCGAGCATGGCGACGGGGGTGACCACGCCGGTCCGCCCGACCTGCAACTCGATGCTCCGCAGCGTCGTCTCCGCCTCGGTCGAGCCGAACTTGTAGGCGATCCCCCAGCGCGGGCTCTTCGCGGTCAGCCCCAGGCGCCGCTGGTCGCGGAGCGAATCGACCTTGATCACGAGTCCGTCCGTCGCGTACGGCAATTGCTCCCGGAGGGTCGCCCAGCGCAGGCAGAGCGCGCGCAGCGCGGCGAACCCCTCGACGCGCGCGTTCTCCGGATTCACGCGCAGGCCCCAGGAGGCCGCGAGCTCCAGCGCCTCCAGGTGTGTCGCGGCGCCGTGGTCCTCGGCCCGCACCAGCTGGTAGACGAAGATCTGGAGCGGACGCCGCGCGACCACGGCGGTATCGAGCGTTTTCAAGGTGCCCGAGGTCGTGTTCCGCGCGTTCATGAACGGCTTGTCGCCATCCTTTTCCCGGCGCCGGTTCATCTCCTCGAAGCGCTTCGCCTCCATGTAGACCTCGCCGCGGACCTCGACGAGCTCCGGCGTCTTCCGCCCGCGAAGGCGCAACGGCACCGACCGGATCGTGCGCAGGTTCGCCGTGATGTCGTCCCCTTTCTCCCCATCGCCGCGGGTCAACCCCTGGACGAACCGCCCGCCCTCGTAGCGAAGGTGCACGGCCACGCCGTCCACCTTCGGCTCCACGGCGTAGGAGACCTGCTCGACGCCGAGGGGCTTTCGCACCCGCGCGTCGAATTCCTCCAGCTCCTCCAGCGAGTACGTGTTGTCGAGACTGAGCATGGGCGCCGAGTGTTTGACCGACGTGAACCCCGGCAGGAGGCCGTGCGCCACGCGCCGGGTCGGAGAGTCGTCGTCGGCGTATTCGGGATGCGACCGCTCCAGTTCGTCCAATTGACGGTAGAGCGCGTCGTACTCTTGATCCGAGATCAGCGGGTCCCCGAGCACGTGGTACTGATAGTCGTGCCGCTCGATCTCGCGGCGTAGCGCGGCGATGCGCTGCGCGATGCTGGGACTCACCAGCGACTCCCGTATCGGAGGTGGAGGGTGGCGGCGCCGAGCGAGGCGCCGGGACGCAGCCCGAGCTCCACGCCGACGAGGCCGGCCGCGACGCGTGCCCGTAGCCCCACACCGTATCCGAAGTCCCACCCCCGGCTCAACTCCGTTCGCGCCAAGGCCGCCGCCGTGCTTCCCGGCGCCGCCGTGCCGGCCGCCAAGGGCCGGTCGAGGTCGTGGTACGCGCCGTCCGCGAAGAGATACGCGCGGCCGCCGAAGGGATCGGTGATCCATCGATGTTCCAGCGTGAATGCGGCGATCCTGCTCCCCGCGAACGCGCGGTCGCGGTGCCCCCGCAGCCCCTCGCTGCCGCCCACGTACCGGAGTTCCTCGACCGGGAAGGTCTCTCCGCCCAGCGCCGCGCCCTCGAGCCGGCTCGCCGCGTACCAGGCGGACGTCGCGCCGCGCGGAAGCGCGGCCTCCAGCCGGAGCGCCCCGCGCGACAGCCTGCGCTTCAGCGTCGGCAGCCCCGGCGTCTCCTCGCGCCGCGCGCCCCCCTCGGCCGTGACCGAGGCGGCGAATCCCGAACGCGGATTGGTCGCGGGGCTCAGCGCGCGCCACGAGAGCCCGAGCGACGTCGTCCACGTTCCGTTCGTTCCGCGCGCGACGCCGCCGTAGGTCGTGCCCGTGTGGGCGAAGGCGATGGAGGCGCGCCCGCGCAGGCCGGCCTGAACGCCGAACGCGGCGGCCCACCGTGTCCGGGTGAACAGCGAGTCGACCACGTGCGCCTCGAGAACCGCGGAGGCGTCGAGCGGGCGACCGAACAGGGCCGGTTCGCGGAACCGCGCTTCGTACTCCGTCCCCGCGACGCCGAGACCCGCCCAGCGCAGCCCTGCCGCGCGGCCGGTTCCGGCGATGTTCTCGAGCGCGAGGTCGAGCATCCCGGTGATGCCCCCTTCCCGCGCGGCGCCGACCACGCCCTCGAAGTGGCTGCTCCGCGCCTCCTCGACGGGAACGATGACGCGGGCGCGACCCGGGGCGCTTCCCTGCGCCACGCGCGGCGCTCCGACGAAGACGAAGAGGTCGCTTCCCGCCAATCGGTCCCGGGCGGCCTCGAGGCGCGACGGGCGGAGGCGGTCGCCGGGGCGCAGTCCGGCGATCGCGGACGCCGTGCTCGGCCGCGTCGTCGCGGCGCCTTCCAGCGTGAACGATTCCAACGTGACCGGCGTTCCGGTCCGAACGGTCAGGTGCACCACGATCTCCGACGCCGACGGCATGAGCGAATCGACCGCCACGTCCGCGGCGTAGAAGCCCTGATCGAGAAGCGCGTCGCGCACCGCGTCCAACCCCGCGGCTACCGCCCGGAAGGGGCTCCGCTCGTGGCGTCGCGCCGCCTGGTCGAACGTGCGGGCCAGGCCCGGATCGACGAGACTGTCCGCCACGCTGTGGGCGACGGCGCGGAGTGGTCGGGGCGCGTCGTCCGCGCGCGCCGGCGTCTCCGACGCCGCCGCGAATGTCGGATCACCGGCGATCGTGAGCGCGGCGGTCCCGGGACTGGTTCCGGGACCCGGACGGAGCACCAGGCGCACGGCGGCGTCGAAATGACCGCCGACCGCGAGGAGATCCCGGACGCGCGAGGCGAGTGCCTCGACCTCCGCGCGGCCCCAAAGCCGCGCGCGCGCCGCCACGGGAGCCGACTCGGACGCCGCGGCGAGCGTGGAGTCCGGAACGGCGGACGCCTCGAGCCGGTAGCGGTCGCCGCGGGGTCCCGCGTCGGGCGACGCCGTGGCCGGAACCGGCGCCGCCAGGAGCGCCGCGAGTAGAAGGAGGCGCGCCATCAGAAGGAACTCCGCAACTCGAGCCGCGCGGTGTACGCGCCGGCGCGACCCGGGATGACCGCGCCGTTCCAGACCAGCGAGAGCTGGAGGCGGTCGCGCAGGGAGATCTCGCCCAGGAAGTCGTAGTCGAGACGCCGGCCCAGAACCGGCGCCACGACCAGGCCCGGCGGCGCGTAGTTTCCGCTCCGCTCGGTGCTCCCCCACAGGGCGCGCGCGTCGAGACGCAGGCGGCCCCCGGCGGCGCCGCGGACGACGGGACCCGCCGACCAGGTGGACTGGGTTCCGCCGCGGACGGCGTCTCGATCGCGTCGGAGGCGCCCGAGAAGTCCGAGGTTCCACAGCGGGCCCGCGGCGTGGGTCAGTTCCGCTTCGGCGCCCCGCCCTTCGAGGCGGCCGCGCGCGCGGTCGGGGGCGTCGGACCGCGCCGATTCGTACCGGCTTCGGTCCAGCGTGACGCGTTCGGCCAGCCGGAATCGGAGGGGCATCGGATGGCGCGTCCGAAGCGTGACGTCCCGCGCGTCGCGAATCACGCTCAGATTTCCCAGATCCCCGAGCACCTCGCGGCGAACGCCGCCCTCGAGCCGCACATCCACGCGCGCCCCCGCCGGCACGAACTCCAGCGTCTGCCTTCCGCTCCACTCGCCGCGCAGGGTGGTCGCCGGATCGAGGTAGTCGCCGAAGCGAAGCGCGCGATCGAACCGGCCCAGCGGCAGACGCGAATCGCTTTCCAGGCGGAGCAGCGTGCTCCCGCCGAAGGCGCGCCACAGGGCGCGGCGCTTCGACGCGGGGGACGCGCGACCCGGGAACGCGTCGAGACGCCAGAGCCACGTCGCGCGCGTTCGCGTCGCTTCGGCGCCCGTCGTGCTCACGAACTCGAATCCACCACCGGGCGACAGCGTTCCCGACGCGTCGTAGGAGCCGAGACCGGCGCCGACCGCGACCAGGGAGCGTAGCCGCTCCGGCTCGCGGAACTGGGAGATGTCCCACCGCAACTCCGACGTCACGGGACCGCCCGCGCGGCCGCCGGTCAGCCGCACCTGCGCCAGATCGGTCTCGCTGACGACATCGTCCCGGCGGGCGCGGCGATGGGCGACCGTGGCGTCGATCGTCAGGTGATCCGAGCGGATCGTGGCGCCGCCGTCGATCGCGATCGACCGGAGCGCGCGCTCGTCCGTCGGGCCGGTCCCGCCGAAGCCGGCTCCCAACGCCGTCTCGCGATCGTCGCGCCAGGTGACGCCGCCGCGAAGCCGCACCGCCGCGTTCGGCGCCAGCACGAGCGCCGAGGAGGCGAACCGGCTCTCGCGACGCGCCAGCGAGTCGCCGTCCGCGCCGGCCACGCGCTCGGTCCCGCCGCGCAGGCGCGGCTGGATCAGCCCGCGATCACGGCCGATGTCCACGCTCCACCGGGAGCGGAGCCCCGGGCCGGCCGGACCGACGTTCCGGGCCTCCTCCCACCGCGCGAGCGCGGCCAGGAAACCGCGAACCTCCGCCTCGGCGGCGCGCCGGTTCGATTGCGCGCCGTCCGAAAGCCGGCGCATGCCCCACTCGCCCCGCAGGCTCATCGACGCCACGGGGTCGTACTGCACGTGCGCCTCGTAGCGCCGGTCGCCAAGGGAGGAGGACGCGGCCTGGTTCCACCGTTCGCCCTCGAAGGCGGCGTCGAGCCGGTCGAGGGCGGTGAAACGATCATCCCGGGACCGCATGGATAGCGTCGTGCGGAAGGAGCCGAGGCGTCTGCCGAAGAGCGACACCGCGCGCGGCTCGAGGCGGAGCGCGGCGCGCGCGGCCATCCCCCCGTTGTCGGCGTCGTCGCGCGCGCTGAGGAGATTTTGGTCGCGCGACGAGCGCGCGACCTCGCCGTCGAAGGCGAGCGCCGAGCCGAGGCGCAGCGTTCCCCCGGCGTCGAGCAGGGCGGTTCCCGATGGAACGGGGAGCGTGCGTCCCGGCGCGTACCGCCCGAGCGTCGGGCCCAGGTACCGGTAGTAGCGCGTGCCGTCGAGCGCCAGCGTGTCGGCATAGGCCCCGCGCCCGGCACCGACGTCGGAGAATTCGACCTCGTAGTCGCCGTGTCCGGATCCGGCATAGACCCACCGGGGCGCGGCGGGATCGCTCTCGTCCCAGATGTAGGACC
This sequence comes from Candidatus Eiseniibacteriota bacterium, assembly GCA_003235575.1. Classification (GTDB taxonomy): domain Bacteria; phylum Eisenbacteria; class RBG-16-71-46; order SZUA-252; family SZUA-252; genus SZUA-252. Next base: position 16,006 of record QJVW01000049.1, read on the forward strand.
CAAGGCCGGGCCCGACCGCATGCACGCCGCTCGGTAGCGGCGCGGTCGTGGAGTCCCCCGCCGTCGCGAGCGCGCGCCGATCCTCGCCGGAGAGTTCGGCGCCGTAGGGCCGCTTCCAGTCGTCGCCCTCACGCAGAAACGCCGCGTACCACGTGCCGGCCGATCCGCCGCCGCGCGTGGCGGCGGCGTACAGTTGCCGCCGGTATCGCGCCGCGGATGCCTCGAAGTCGACCGCGATGCGCGTCGTGGCTCCGACGGGACGCCGGACGGTGAACGTCAAGGTTCCCGCCGCGTAGTCCATCACGTAGTCGGCATCCGCCCCGCGGCGAAGCTTCGCGCCGTCGAACCAGACCGCCTCGCTTCCCGCGACGATGCCGCCGTCGCCCCCCGCGGTGGAAACGCGCGACACGAGGACGTAGGGCCCCTGCTTTCCCTCCTCACCGCGGAACTCGACGCTCCGGCGCTCTCCCTTCGCCGCCGCGGCCGTCACGTCCCACCGCGTGCCGCCGACGGTGGCGGCCCCGCGGATTCCCTGCAGTTCCCGACGCGCCCGTCCGAATTCCCCGGTCGGCGACACGAACTGGAAGTCCCCGAGCGTCGCCTCCCCTCCCGGCGCGCGTATCGCCAAGGTCAACCGGTCGAGATCGTCCAGTTCGCGGGTCGCGCCGTCCGGCTCGAACGGCAGCGCGCGGTCGCTCAGGGTCGCGCTAAGGTCGACGTCCCCGGCGATCCGTCCGCGTAGGGTGAGGTCCAGCGCCTGCGAAAACGAGGCGTCGCGGCGGCGGCCGACCTCCAGCGAGAACGACTTCGAGCCGCTGACCGTGAGCCGATCTCCGTTGGCCTCGAACGCGGAGCCCGGGGCCGCGTCCAGGCCATCCCGGCGGCGCAGCACGCTCTCGGCGGAGGCGTTGGCGAGCGCGTTCTCGGCCCACGCGGCGCGCACGGAGGGAGGCAACGCGGCGGCCACCGCAAGCGGCGCCGCGGAGCGCAGCGTCAGCAGACTGGGCGAGCGCCGCGTGGGAAACAGAAGGACGGTCGAGTCGCTCGCCGCGGCGGTCGGTCTCGAGGGCGCGGCGACGCCGCGCGCGGTCGTGGGTTCGTCCGATCGCGCGAACCCGCCGCGGGGCGCGAGCAGCGTCGCCACCACGACGAACGCGAGGAGCGCGGCCGTTCGAGGGGGCGCCGACGCGCCGGAAACGCTCTGACGACGCGGGGCGATCACGGCGATCCATCCCGAACGACGGCCAGGATCCAGATCTCGCCACGACCGGGATCGGCCACCGCGATCCGGTCCCCCGTGCCCCACGCGATCGCCGCGGGCCGCCACGGCGTTCCATCGCCCGAGAACCAATGCGTCGCAAGCGGCCGGCCTCCCGGGCCGAATACGATCACGCGGCCTCCCGCCGCATCCGCGGCGTAGACGGCCCCCGTGGCGTCGGACGCGAGGTCCGACGGCGCGAACGCGACCGAATCGGGCGCATGGGCGACGGTGGAGAGTCGGCCGGTCGCGTCGAACCGACGAAGCACGCCGCGCCCCGCATCCGCGATCCATCCGCCGCCGCGCGGCAGGAACGCCGCCGCCACGGGGATCTCGATCGAATCCTCCGGCAGGAGGTACCGCCCGGCCCGCCTGCGGCGCAGCCGTGCATCCAGCGACACGAGGTCCCGTTCGCGCGGCGCCAGGAGCCAGAGCTCGCCGTACGGATCACGGAGCAGGCGCGCGCCCGCGGTGCGGGCCTCGTCGTGGAGCGAGGGATCGACGTCGCGATCGCCGAGGGCCTCTCCCCGTCGCGCGTACGCGGCTACCGCCCCCGATGCGCGGTCCAGCACGAGGAGCGATCCGCGGAGGTCGAGCACGAGGTCGGCGGGAATCCAGGAAGCGGCCGACTCCTCGCCGTACCGATCCGCGGCCGGCTCGCCGTAGCGATCGGCGCCGGCCGACCCAAGGGGGAGACGAACGACACGGCGGGCGGAACCGTCCAGGACGTAGAGGCCGCCGGCGTCGTCGAAGGCGAGCCGGGCGGGCGCCTCCACACCGCGTTCCCGCAGCCAGGCGCGATCGAGGAGCCGCTCGGCGCGCAGCGCGCGCGGTTCGCCCTCGGCGGGCGCGGCCGGGGACGGCGCGACCGTGACGAATTGGAGCACGGCGAAAGCGGCGACTACGATGCTTGGGCGCATGAACGCATCACCCTCCGGGCTGCGGCGCCGCGGCCGCGCGGGCGGCCGGAGTGCTAGAACCGGCGGAGAAACACGACGCGGGCGCCACCCTCGGGAAGCGCGTCCGCCAGGATGCGCGTCCCCTGGTCCAGATTGGCCTGCTGGTCCTGCGTGAGGCGGCGATGGAGGATCTGCGTGTCCACGGCGCTCAGCAGGCGGTTGAAGATCGCGGCGGCGAACGAGTACTTCGCGCGATCGAACGCGCGGTTGGAGTTCTCGCGCGTGTCGCGGTAGGCCCGCTGAAGATTGGGATCGCTCCATGACCAAGCCCGATCGCCGGACGGGAGGTTTTCGGCGACGTAGGCGTCCTGGGCGGCGGGATCGTCGGGATAGATCTCGCGGCCTTCCCGCCGAATTTCCTCTTCATAGCTCCCGGGGCCCGACCCGCTGGACCGCTCGTACTGTCCCACGATGCGCCAGTAATCGTCGCTGGCGTCGCTCACGCCGACGTTGGCGTTCAGCTGCGCCTGCTCGATGTAGTCGTCGCGGCGGAGATGACCGGCCACCTGGAACCAGATGTAGTGCGTCCAGATGAGGCCCTCGGCCGCGAAGAAGCCGGCGGCGCGGCCCTTGGCCCCGAGCGACAGCTCGCCGGCGCCGGGGAGAAGCAGCGAGTAGAGAAGCGCCTTTCGCTTCCCCGGAAGCGCGGCGGGACCGGAATCGGCGTCGCCGGCGGATGAGGCGTCGAGCGCCAGCGGCGCCGCGTCCGGGGTATCGGTCGCCGCGGACGTTTCCGGCGCGTCGTCGCGGGCGGCCAGTTCGATCGGCGTCAAACGTTCGAGCGAGAGCGGCGTCGCACCCGCCGCGGGCGGAACGCTCGCGGCGAGCGCGAGGAGGAGGAGGATCGCGCTAGTCGAGGCGGCGCGTGATGGTGATTTTGAGTGCATTCTCATCGGAGAAGGGCGGCGTGCGCATGTTGAACTTGATCGAGGTGTCCTCGCCCAGGTTCGCGCGGCCGCGATTCTTCACGAGGCGAAGCACGTCCACGGCGCTGACCAGACGGTTCACGAATCCGCCCACCACCGCGAAGCGCGCGTTCTTCAGGAAATTGTTGCTGTCGTTTCGAATGCCCCGGTAGTAGTGACGCGTGCCGGCATCGTTGATGGTGGGGTCGTAGTCGACCCAGCCCGTCCTGAAATCGGTGAGTTTTCCGATGTCTTCGTAGTATTGCTGCCGGTTGTTCTGCATGAAATCCATGATGAGATCGTCTCGCTCCAGGCTGTACGTCGGTGAATTCGCCCACCGCTGGTAATCCCAGTTCTCG
>QJVW01000007.1 GCA_003235575.1 Candidatus Eiseniibacteriota bacterium
GCCGCGCGCGTCATCACGGATCACCTGCGGGCGCTGGTCTTCACCTTCGCGGAGGGCGTTCGCCCTTCGAACGAAGGGCGCGGGTACGTCGTCCGGAGGCTGCTGCGCCGCGCCGCGCGGTTGGGCCGGCACGCCGGAATCGAGGGAACCTTCCTCGCGCGCCTCGTCCCGACGGTGGTCGCGCAGATGGCGGCCTACGAGGAGTATGCGTACCTCGCCACCGAGCAGGCCGCGATCGCCGCGGCGGTCCAGGAGGAGGAAGAGCGCTTCTCCGAGACCCTCGGGCAGGGCGTCGCGCGCTTCGACCAGACGGCCGACGCGCTGGAGCGTACGCGCCGGAAGGAGTTCCCCGGGGACGTCGCGTTCACGCTCTACGATACCTACGGCTTCCCGATCGACATCACCGTCGAGATGGCGAAGGAGCGCGGCATGACCGTCGACCTGGCCGCCTACGAGGCGGCGATGGAGGAGCAGCGGGATCGCGCGCGTCGCGCGGGCAAGTTCGAGACCCGCCGCGCCGACGCCGCGCCCTGGGTGACGGTGACGAAGGGCGATCACTCCGCGTTCGTCGGCTACGACGAGTGGTCCGTGGACGGCGTCACGCTGCGGGACTGGCGCGAGTTCCGCGACGCCGATGCGGCCGGAGGCCCGCGCCTCATCGAATTCACGCTCGACCGCACGCCCTTCTACGCCGAGGGCGGCGGTCAGGTGGGCGACACGGGCTGGGTGGAGCGGACGGAGGCTCCGCGTACGCGCCTTCGGGTCGTCGACACGGTGCGGGACGGGGATCGAATCCTCCACCGCGCCGAAGTGATCGAGGGCGAGCCGGTCGCGGGCTCGTACCGCGCCGCCGTCGACGCGGAAACCCGGGCCGCCACGCAGCGCAACCACACGGCGACCCATCTCCTGCACGCGGCGCTTCGCGAGCGGCTCGGCGCGCACCTGAAGCAGGCCGGCTCCCTGGTCGCTCCCGACCGGCTGCGCTTCGACTTCTCGCACGGGAAGGCGCTGTCGCCGGATGAACTCCTCGACATCGAACGCGCGGTCCACCAGCGCATCCTGGGCGATCTTCCCGTCACGACCGAGATCACGTCGTTGCGCGAAGCGCAGGAGCGGGGCGCGATGGCCCTCTTCGGGGAGAAGTACGGTGAACGCGTGCGCCAGGTGATCGTCGGCGACTACAGCCGGGAGCTTTGCGGAGGATGCCACGTGCGGCGCACCGGAGAGATCGGCTACTTCCGCATCGAGTCCGAGCAGGCGGTCGCGAGCGGCACGCGCCGGGTCGAAGCGGTGACCGGCGCGCTGGCGTACCGACACGCCGAGGAGGACCGCGCGCTGCTGCGCGACCTGGCGCAGCGCATGGGCGCGTCGCGCGACGCCCTGAGCGAGCGGGTCTCCGTGCTCCAGGAGGAAGCGAAGACCCTGCGGGAGGCTCACAAGAAGCAGAGCAAGGACGCGTTGCGCGACCGCGTCCGGGCGCTGGCTTCCGAGGCGAAGGCGGCCACCCCGAGGCTGGTCATCGCGGAAGTCGAAGCGGGAAGCGTCGACGAGCTGCGTGCGGCCGGCGACGTGATCCGGCAGGAACTCCCGGACGGCGGCGGCCTCCTGGCCGCGGTCATCGACGGGAAGCTATCGGTCGCCGCCGCCGTCGGGCCGGACGCCGTCGCGCGGCTCCAGGCCGACGCCTGGGTTCGCGATGCCGTGTCGGTCGCCGGTGGAAAGGGGGGCGGCAAGAAGGACGCCGCCGTCGCGGGCGCCAAAGAAGCGGGGAAGCTGAAACCGGTGCTGGAACGCGGCCGCGGCTACGCGGCGGAGCGACTCGGCGGGGAGAACGGCGCGGCATGAGCGCGGGCGCCGCGCGCCACGGGTTCGGGGGCGTCTGGGGGCATCTCCAGACGTGCGCCCGGGCGCACGGCGCCGCGCATCTCGTGCTGGTCGATCCCGATCGCACGGAGCCCGCGCGGGCCGCCGACATGGCCCGCGAGGCGAGGGCCTGCGGCGTGGCGGCGCTCCTCGTGGGCAGCAGCACGCCCTTCGCCGCCGATCCTACCCCCGTCATCACAGCGCTTCGGGAAGGATTTGCGGGGCCGATCGTGCTCTTCCCCGGCGATCCACGGCAGGTGCGGGGCGAGTTCGACGGGGTGCTCTTCCTGTCGCTTCTCTCCGGACGGGACAGGCGATACTTGATCGACGCGCAAGTGGAAGCCGCGCCGCGCGTCCTCGCGTCGGGGCTCGAACCGATCCCGACCGCGTACCTCCTGATCGGGGAGGGAAACGCATCCACGGTCGCCCGCGTGACCGGGACCCGGCCGATTTCGCCGTCGCGCGTCGACGTGATCGCGGCCCATGCGCAGGCCGCGGCGTGCCTGGGCTTCGCGCTGGCGTATCTGGAGGCGGGGAGCGCCGCGCCGCTGCCCGTGCCGCCGTCGGTCGTTCGCGCCGTGGCCAAGGAGGCGCCGATTCCGATCGCCGTAGGCGGCGGCATCCGGGAGCCCGCGCAGGCGACGGCGCTGGTCGAGGCGGGGGCGCGATTCATCGTCACGGGAACGGCGCACGAAACGGGGAGGGCGATCCGGCCCTTCACCGAAGCGATTCACGCTCCGGCGCTCGCACTCCGTTGACGCGGGCGGGCGTGATCCGGAACACCGAGGGAGGCGCATGAAGGGCCTGATCCTGAGCGGCGGGAAGGGAACGCGGCTTCGTCCCATCACCCATACCGGGGCGAAACAGCTGATCCCGGTCGCGAACAAGCCGATCCTCTACTACGTGATCGAAGCGGTGCGCGACGCGGGTATCGATGATATCGGCATCGTGGTCGGCGATACCGAGCCGGAAATCCGGGAGGCCGTCGGCGACGGCTCCTCGTTCGGCGTGCGCGTGACGTACATTCGGCAAGCCGAGCCGCTGGGGCTGGCGCACGCCGTCAAGGTCTCGCGCGGATTCCTGGGCGACGAGCCCTTCGTCATGTTCCTCGGCGACAACCTGATCCTCGACGGCATCAAGCCGCTGGTCGACGAATTCCGCCGCGAGGGGCCGCACTGCGAGATTCTGCTCGCGCGCGTTCCCCGCCCGCAGGAATTCGGCGTCGCCGAGCTCGACGGCGACCGCGTGGTGCGTCTCGTCGAGAAGCCGAAGGAGCCGCGAAGCGATCTGGCCCTGGTCGGCGTGTACATGTTCGACGCCACGGTTCACGAGGCCATCGACGCGATTCGTCCCTCCGCGCGGGGGGAGCTGGAGATCACCGACGCCATCCAACAATTGATCGACCGTGGACGCGTGGTGAAACACCATCTCGTGACCGGCTGGTGGAAGGACACGGGAAAGCTCGAGGATCTGCTGGAGGCGAACCGGATGGTCCTGACGCGCGCGAAGCGGTCGATGGAAGGGGACGTCGACGCGCCGTCGCGGGTGGAGGGCGAGGTGATCCTGGGAAAGGGCTCGGTGGTGCGGGACTCGATTCTGCGCGGTCCACTGGTGATCGGCGCGCGCTGCACCATCGAACATTCCTACATCGGCCCCTTCACGGCCATCCACGACGATGGCACCATCCGGAACAGCGAGATCGAGCACTCCATCGTCCTCGCGCGATGCGTGATTCGGGACATCCCGGTCCGCATCGAAGCGAGCCTGATCGGCAAGGAAGTGCGGATCCAGCGGTCCCAGCTCAAGCCGACCGCCTATCGGTTCATGGTCGGCGACTCGAGCCTGGTGGACGTCCTTTAGGCGTGGCGGCATGCGGATCCTGATCACCGGGGCGAGCGGCATGCTGGGTCGCGCGCTGGCCGCGCGCCTGGCGAACGGGCACTCGCTTCTTCTCTGGGGGCGGCAGGAGGCCGATCTCACCGACGAGGGCGCCGTGCGGGACGCGGCGCGCGGGATCGAGTTCGATGCCGTCGTGCACGCGGCCGCCGCGACGGATGTCGACGGCTGCGAGCGCGACGAGGAAGGCGCCCTGCGCGTGAACCGGGACGGCGTGCGTCACATGGCCGCGCTGGCGCTGGAACGGGGCGCGCAGCTGGTGACCATCGGCACCGACTACGTATTCGACGGGACCAAGACGTCCCCGTACGAGGAAACGGATCCGACCGCCCCGATCAACGCCTATGGGCGAACCAAGCTGGCCGGGGAGGTGGCGGCCCTGGAAAGCGGCGCGCGGGCGCTCGTCGTCCGCACGTCATGGCTGTTCGGCCCCGGAGGAAGGAACTTCGTGGACACGATCGCGGGAAAACTCGAGCGAGGCGACGCCCTCCAGGTGGTGAATGATCAGCGCGGCTCGCCCACCTACACGCGCGACCTGGCCCACGGCATCGCACGGCTCCTGGGCCGCGGCGCGACCGGCATCGTGCACGTGACGAACCGCGGCGAAGCGTCGTGGTACGAATTCGCCGTCGCCATCGGCCGGTTCCTGGGCGCCACCGCGCCCATCGAGCCCATTCCCTCCAGCCGCATGCCGCGACCCGCGGCGCGCCCGGCGTACTCCGTGCTGTCGGGAACGCGCTACGAAGCGCTCGCCGGCAAACCCCTGCCCGCCTGGGAGGAGGCACTGCACCACTACCTCACGATGCGGCCACGCACGGCCGGGGCGGCGACGTGAAGCGCCGCGCCGGGGTGGGTGTCGATCGCGTCCGCGAGGTCTTCGCCGAGGGCGCCGCGGTTCTGGCGACCGTCGTGCGGCGCGACGCGGCGCTCATCGACCGCATGACGCGCCTGGTGGCATCCACCGTGCGGCGCGGACGCACCGTGTTCTTCGTCGGAAACGGCGGCAGCGCCGCCGAGGCCCAGCACCTGGCCGCCGAATTCGTCGTTCGCTTCGCGCGCGATCGCGGTCCGCTTCCCGCCGTCGCGCTCACGACCGACACATCGATCCTGACCGCCGCGGCGAACGACTACGGCTTCACGCACGTCTTCGCCCGGGGCGTCGAGGCTCTCGGGCGCCGGGGCGATCTCCTCGTCGCGCTCACGACCAGCGGACGCTCGCCGAACGTCCTGGCGGCGATTCGCGCGGCGCGCGCGCGCGGGATGGGCGTTCTGGGGATGACCGGCGCCTCCGGCCGCGCGTTCGCCCGGCGCTGCGACGCCTGCCTGGTGGTGCCGAGCCGCGTGACGGCGCGCGTCCAGGAGATCCACCTCCTGGTCGGGCATCTCTGCTGCGAGGCCGCGGAGGCCGAGGCGCCGTCCCGGCGGAGGAAGCGCGCATGATCGGATCGATCTTCCGCACCATGCGCGTCTACCAGTGGACCAAGAACCTCGTCATCTTCGCAGGCCCGATCTTCACCCTCCGCATCCTGGAATTTCCCATCGCCGCGGCGTCGGTCGCCGGGTTCCTGTCGTTCTCCCTCGCGGTCTCCGGGATCTACGTGTTGAACGACGTGCTCGACGCGAAGAACGACCGACACCACGCCGTGAAGCGCAATCGTCCCATCGCGTCCGGGAAGCTGGGGATCGCGCCCGCGTCGATGGCGTCGGGGCTCCTGCTCGCGGCGGGGATCGCGGGCTCGTACGCGCTGGGGGCGCGGTTCGGCACCGCCGCCGTGGCCTACGTGATCCTGACGGCCGCCTACTCCGTGGTCTTGAAGCGGGTCGTCCTCCTCGACGTGGTGGCGATCGCGACGGGATTCGTGCTTCGCGCGGTGGCGGGCGTGGAGCTGGTGCGCGACCAGGCCGGCCTTCAGGCGCGCGAAATCGAGATCTCGCCCTGGCTCCTGATCTGCGCCCTCTTCCTGGCGCTGTTCCTGGCGATCGGAAAGCGTCGCAACGAACTGGAACTGCTGGAGGAGAGCGCGCCGCAGCATCGCCTGGCGCTCGGGGCGTATACGAAACCGCTCCTCGACCAACTGGTCGCCGTCTCGACGAGCGCCACGCTGATCGCCTACGCGGTCTACACGGTTTCGCCCGAGACCGTCGCCAAGTACTACGGCCGTCCGCTCTATCTCACCATTCCGTTCGTGCTCTACGGGATCTATCGCTACCTGTATCTGATGTACGCCGAGAACAAGGGCGGAAATCCCTCCGAGCACCTGTTGCGGGATCGCGCGACGCTGGCGAACGTCCTCCTCTGGTGCGCGGCCGTGCTGGCGATCCTCCTCTGGCCCGTGGCGTAGGGTCGTGCGCCGCGTTGCCCGATCCGCCGCCGCGGCGACCGCCGCGGCCCGACGGACGCCTTTGGCGATCCGCGTTCGCTGCCCCGCGAAGATCAACCTGGGTCTCTGGATTCGCGGCCGGCGGCCGGACGGGTTCCACGAGATCGACACGGTGCTGCAGACGATCTCGCTCGAGGACCTTCTCGAGCTCTCGGTGGACGCCCATCCCGGCATCCGGCTCGAGCGAGCGGGCCTTCCGATCGGGGGAGCGGGCCCCGATCTCGTCGAGCGGGCGTGGGCGACCCTCGTCGCGGCCCGTCCGGACCTCGAACGCGCGGGCGTGCGCGCGCGGTTGACGAAGCGCATCCCCGTCGGCGCCGGTTTGGGTGGGGGAAGCAGCGACGCGGCCGGCCTGCTCGCGGGAGCGAACGCGCTCTTCGGTTTGGGCCTCGGACACGAGGAGCTGGAATCGCTGGCGGCGAACCTGGGATCGGATGTTCCGTTCTTCGTGCGCGGCGGAACAGCGCGCGGAACAGGACGGGGCGAGCAGGTGAGACAAATTGGTCCGCTCCGTCCGACATGGGTCGTCCTCGCCACTCCACCCTTCGCCGTGTCAACGAGTTGGGCCTATGGGTTGCTAAGAAAGAAATTGACAGGAACGAGGGACGACGCTAGCATCCTGGCGACCTGCGTGGCACTCGGGGACTGGAACGCCACGCGGGATGCCCAATTCAATGCGTTCGAGGACGTTGTCCTTCCGCACCTTCCCCGTATCGCGGCTTTGAAGCAGTCGTTCGTCGCGGCAGGGGCTTGGAGGCCGCTCCTCTCGGGAAGTGGCTCGAGCCTATTCACGCTCGCGAGAACGGAGGATGAGGCGCGTTCGGTCGCGAAGGCGATCGCGGCGCAAGACGCAAGCGTCCGGGTGGTGCGGACGAGAGAGCGCGGTGTCACGGTGGCTACGTCGCCGTGACGTCGGCATGCGGACCGAGAGGTTCGCGCCAGGGATCGGGGGATCCCCTGGGTTTCGATGGATCGAGATCCAGAACTCGAGGTGGGTGAGAAGGCATGGCACTCGAGATCACGGAAGTACGCATCTCGCTCAGGGACGACGACAAGTTGAAGGCCTTTGCGAGCATGACCTTCAACGATGCGTTCGTAATTCGCGGACTGAAGATCATCGAGGGGACGAACGGTATGTTCGTCGCGATGCCGAGTCGCAAGCGGCCCGACGGCACGTACCAGGACATCGCGCACCCCATCAACAACGACTCCAGGAAGTTCATCGAGGATCGGATCCTCGACGAGTACGAGAAGGAGCGGACGAAGCAGCCGGCCGAATCCCTGGTCGTCACCGAATCGAACTGATGGAGCCCGGCGCCGCCGGGTCCGTGTGAGGGGATGGGGCGTCGGCAAGTGGTAAGCCAGGAGACTTTGGATCTCCCATTCGGAGGTTCGAATCCTCCCGCCCCAAATCCCTCGCCGAGAATCCGGTAGTTGCCGTAGACTGTAGCGCCCCGGTGGGAACACGCCCGCCGGACAGACCCAGAGCCATTTCGACCTCGTGATCCCCGGGCCCCGGAGGCATCGACCTCCGGCCCATCGAGCGCCCCACGGCGTCTCGGGCCCGATTGGCGGAGGCTGCCGATCGGGCTATGGGTCATTTTTATTGCAGTTCACAACGCCACCACGGAGGAGCGGATGACGGTGAAGTTGGCGACGGATCGACGGGCGCTTCCGGCATCACGACCGGTTCCGGAGTTGCACGCTCCGATTCCGGCCGAGCGCAGCCTACGGCTCTTTTCGGGCAACGCCAATCGGCCCCTGGCCGAGGCGATTTGCCGCGACCTGGGCATCGCACTCGGGGACGCCACCGTCGAGCAATTCGCCGATGGCGAGACGTCCGTCAAGATCAACGAGAACATTCGCGGAGCCGATATCTTCGTCTTCCAGCCGACGTTCGCGCCGGCGACGAATTTGATGGAGTTGCTGGTGATGATCGACGCCGTGCGGCGTGCCTCGGCCCGGCGCGTGACGGCGGTCATCCCGTACTTCGGCTACCAGCGTCAAGACCGCAAGGATCAGCCGCGCGTGCCGATCACCGCCAAGCTGGTCGCGAATCTGATCACGACGGCGGGGGCGGATCGCGTGATGACCATGGATCTGCACTCGGCCCAGATCCAGGGATTCTTCGACATTCCGTTCGATCACCTCTACGCGGCGCCGGTCTTGGTCGACTACTTCACCCGGCTCGGCGTGAAGGATCTGACCGCCATCGCCCCGGACATCGGGAGCGTGAAGATGGCCCGTGCCTACGCCAAGCGTCTCGGCGTCGGACTGGCCGTCGTGGACAAGCGCCGCCCGCGGCCCGATGCCGTGGAGATGATGAACATCATCGGCGAGGTGGACGGGAAGAACGTCGTCATCTTCGATGACATTCTCAGCACCGGCTCGACCCTCGTCGAGGCGGCGCGCGCCCTGCGGGACGCGGGCGCCCGAGACATCTACGCGGCGGTGACGCACGGCGTGCTGTGCGGCGACGCGGCGGAGCGCATTCAGGCGTCGCACGTGAAGGAGCTGGCCATCACGGACAGCATCCCGCACCCGCCGAACAGCCTCCCGTCGAAGATCCGCGTCCTGCCCGTCGCCTCGCTGCTCGCGGAGGCGATTCGGAGGATCCACGACGAGGAGTCGCTGAGCTCATTGTTTATTTGAAGGGGCCGTCCGGCCCAGCCATTCAGTAACCGGAAGGAGCAGACGTATGGCCATCGTAGTTCTGAAGAGCGCACTGCGCGAGGGCGTCGGCAAGGGCGTCGCGCGAAAGCTGCGCGTCGCGGGGTCCATCCCGGCCGTGTACTACGGCCGCGGGGAGCAGCCGATCCCGCTCTCGGTGCAATCGCGTGAGCTGGAGGGAATCCTCCACGCCGCCGCGGGATCGAACGTCATCGTGGATCTGCAGGTCGGCGGCGGGGACGTCACCGAGCGCAAGGCGATCCTTCGCGAGATCCAGCGGCATCCCGTTCGTGGGGACATTCTGCACGTCGATCTGCAGCACATCTCGCTCACCGAGAAGATCACGGTCGAGGTCGAGGTGCAGCTGACCGGCACCCCCGTCGGCGTGAAGGACGAGGGCGGGATTCTGGAGCACCTGCTCCGCGAAGTGGAGCTCGAGTGCCTTCCGACCGACATCCCGTCCCACATCACGGTGGACGTGACGCATCTGACGATCGGTGAATCGGTGCACGTCAGCGATCTCAAGGTGGAGAACGCCGAGATTCTGACGGAAGCGGAGCGCACCGTCGCCACGGTCGTGCCGCCGACGGTTCTCGAGGAGGCCAAGCCGGCGGAGGAAGCCGAGGCCGAAGCCGCCGCCGAGCCGGAACTGGTGACGAAGGCGAAGGAGGAGGACGAAGCGGAGGGGAAGGAAGGTTAACGAGGCAACGGTTGTCGTCGGCCTGGGAAATCCCGGCTCCGAGTACGTCGCCACGCGCCACAACGTCGGCTTCAACGCCGTCGACGCGCTGGCGGCGAAGCTGCGCCGCTTCTCGGGTTGGTCGCGCGAGGGCGGGATGGAGCGGGGCCGCGGGAAAGCGGGCCGATTCGAAGCGCTGCTGGCGAAGCCGCAGCAGTACATGAATCGCAGTGGGCAAGCCGTGCGGACGCTGTTGGCCGAAGGGTGGGCGCCGGGCGAGTTGTTGATCGTCACCGACGACGTCTATCTGCCGCTCGGAACCCTGCGGCTGAAGCCGTCGGGAGGATCGGGCGGGCACAACGGCCTCGAATCGATCGAGGAAGCCGTCGGCGGAACGGGATACCCGCGCCTGCGCATCGGGGTGGGGCCGCCGCCGTCGTCGTACGACCTGAAGGAGTACGTGCTCGAGCCGTTCACGGCCGACGAGCGCGCCATCGTGCCCCGCGTGTTGGACGCGGCCGCCCAGGCGGCCCACGACGTGGTGGCGCTAGGCCTCACCGAGGCCATGAACCGCTGGAACCGGTTCGGACGCGATCCGGTAGAGGCATGAGGAGACCATGAAGATCTACGAAACCACGATCATCTACGACCCGAGCCTGGAAGAGACGAGGCTCAACGAGGAAGTCGATCGCGTGACCCAGCCGATCATCACCGCCGGGGGCGAGGTCGTCGAGGTTCAGCGCTGGGGAAAGAAGAAGCTGGCCTACATCATCCGCAAGCGGCGGGACGGACTGTACGTGCACATCAAGCACAAGAGCCCGCCGGGACTGATCGCCGAGATGGAGCGGCGCTTCCGGTTGAGCGAGAGCGTGCTCCGGCACCTGACGGTGATGGCTCCCAAGGACGAGCCGGTCGTCGAGGCGCCGGCGACCGAGGGCGTGCCCGCCGTCGCGGCCGCCGAGCCGGTCGCGTCGGATTCCGCCGCGCCGACGACCGAAGCCGCGCCGCCGCCGGCCTCGGCGCCGATTCCCGAGTAATCGCGGCCGGGAACATCCCGACCGCTCGCACAACGACGTACGTTTAGGAGGTATTCATGGCGCGCGATGGCGAATCGCGATCGTTTCGACGCAAGTTCTGCAAGCTCTGTCTCGATAAGGTGGAGCGGATCGACTACAAGGACGACCGGCGGCTGTCCCGGTTCATCACGGACCGCGGCAAGATCGTGCCGCGGCGCATTTCCGGAACGTGTGCACGGCACCAATCGCAGATCACCGAGGCCGTGAAGCGGGCGCGTGTCCTGGCGCTCCTTCCGTTCACGACCGACCAATACCGGTAGATCGCGGTGCCGAACGCCGAATCGGAGCGGACGTCCGGATTCGCGGACGCCGTTCGCCTGGCCGGTGTGCTGCTGACCGGGGCGGGGATGATCCTCGTCGCGAGCAGCGATCTGCCGACGCCCGTGCCTTGGACGTACGGCCTGCTTCCGTTGGCGCTCTTGTGGCTGGCGCGTCGCGTCGGGCTGCTCCTCGGAGCGCTGGCGGCGACCGCCACGGTGGGAGCCGTGTACGCGGGGGGCGTGCGGGAGCCCGCCCAACTCCTCTTCGTCGCGGTGCTCAGCATGGCGGGACTCCTTCTCAGCGCCTTCGCGCGGCGCGGGGTTCGGGCGTCGGTGGCGCTGGCGCTGTCGGTGACGCCGGTCCTGGCGGTCGCCGGAGTCTACCTGGCGGCGGGCGGCATGCAGGAGCTGTCGACGGTGCTGGCCCAGCGGTTGGAGGAAATCCGTCGTCTGGAAACCGAGCACGCCCTGTCGCGGACGCTCGGCCTCTCGACGATGGAGTTCCAACAGGCCATCGAGGAAACCGCCCGCCTGTGGGCGCTGCTCCTGCCGTCGCTGTTCGCCCTCAAGTGGGTGATCGTCATGGCGATCAACTGCTGGCTGGCGTCGGTGCTGTTCCGCTCCGGGCACGATGACGCGGAGGGGGGCGCCTTCCCGGCATTCGAAGCGTTTTCGACGTGGCGGGTGCACCCGATCGCCGCGTGGGGCATGGCCCTGGCGCTGGCGCTGGTGGTGACGCGCTGGTCGCCCGGCATCGAGGCGGGCGTGAACCTGGCGTTTCCGCTCGCGATCGCCTACGCGATCCAGGGTTTCGCCGTGGCGCGATTCGCGGCCATCGCGGTTCAGATGCGCGGCGTGATTCAAGCCGCGATCGTGTTGCTGGTTGTACTCATGCCGATTCTGCTCGTCGCGTTCCTGGGAATCGGCTTCTTGGATTCGTGGTTCGACTTTCGCCGCCGCATCGTGCTGGGGATGGACGACACCCTCGGCGCGGACGGCGGAACCTAACCGGAGGAAGACATGGACATCATTTTGATCGAAGACGTCTCGGGACTCGGCAAGCGAGGCGCCACGGTGCGCGTCGCGGACGGGTACGCCCGCAACTTCCTTCTCCCCCGGAAGAAGGCCATCGCCGCGGTGGGGAACGCCCAGGCGGTGTTCCGGGATCGCCAGCGCGCCTCGCTCGCGCGGGAGCAGCGCGCCCGGCAGGAAGCGATGGCGCTTCGGGAACGCATGATGCAGGTCTCGCTCCAGTTCTCGGTTCAGGTCGGCGAGGAGGAGCAGCTCTACGGCTCCGTCAGCGCGAGCGATGTGTGCGACGCGCTGATCGCGCAGGGGTTCCAGGTGGAGCGGAAAGCCGTCCGGCTCGAGGAGCCCATCAAGGCTCTCGGCGCGTTCGATGTGCCGGTCCATCTGTTCCAGGACATCGAAGCCCCCGTCAAAGTGTGGGTCGTCCGGCAATGAAATCCGTTCCGCGCCGCATCGGCGCTCGCCTCGGCGCCACCGGATCGCGCGCGATGGCGGTCATGCTCCTGCTCCTGGCGGCGGGCTGCTCGGGGGCGCCCGGGGCTCGGACCGACGCGGGGGCGACATCCCACGCGGCGGCCACCCGCGCGGGTCGGCCCACCGTGTGGCATCCGGCCACGCCCGATACCCTGGGTCCGGTCGTCGCGATCATCGGTCGCACGAGGCTGACGCGGCACGATCTCGACTCGGTGATCACCTCGGCTCCGCTCGATCTGCAACCGCGCCTCCGCACCTACGAGGGGTACAAGCAGCTCGTCGAACGGCTGGCCCTCGAGGAGTCGATGATCCAGGCGGCCGATGCCGCGGGGATCGAGGATGACGCCGAATACAAAGCCGAGATGGTGCGCGCCTCCCGGAGCGCGAAGATGCGCACCTACTTCAACCGCCGCCTGGCCGCCCTGCCGGAGACTCCGGATTCGGCGCTCCTCGCGTACTACAACGAGCATCGCGACGACTACCGGATTCCCGCGCGCGCGCGCGTGCGCCACATTCAGTTCGAGAGCGCCAAGGAGGCGAAGCGCGTCCGCAACGCCTTGATGAAGGGCGCGTTGTGGGACGAAACCTGCCAGAAGGAATCGAAGGACGCGGCGACCAAGGACCGCGGCGGCCTGATCGGGTACGTTTCGCAGGCCTCGGACCTGGTGCCGGGGATCGGGAAGGCCCCCGCGGTCGTCGCGGCCGCGTTCGAACTCGAGGAAAACGCGATCAGCCAACCGCTCAAGAGCGAGAAGGGGTGGCATCTGATCAAGACCGACAACCACGAGCCGGCGTCGTTCCAGGAATTCGAGAGCGTGAAGAAGGGGATTCGAAGCAACCTCGACGCCGGGCGCGTCAACGAATTCTCCGCGGCCTATACCGAATCGCTGCAGACCGCCGTGCGCGCCACGATCTTCGACGACTCGATCCGCGTGGCCCTCGTGCCCGGGCGCACGCCGCAGGATTTCTTCAAGGAGGCGCAGGCCGCCATCACGCCCAAGGACCGGATCGAGCTCTACCGGGGCGTGATCCGGCGGTTCCCCGCGGATTCGGTGGCGGTGCAGGCGCGATTCATGATCGGGTTCACGTACGCGGAGGATCTGGGTGACTACGAGGCCGCCAGGACCGCGTTCGAGGAATTCCTGAAACTCTATCCGAATTCGGAACTCGCGGCGTCCGCGCGGTGGATGGTCGAGAACATGGACAAGCCGCCCCCCGAGATGCAGGACGACGACGTCTCGGACGACAAGGCCATGCCGACGCCCGGCGGGGAGGGCGGCGCGAGTCCCGATCAGGGGCGACGAAGTCCATGACCCTGATTCCCGTGCGCGTCAGCGGGCTGGCGATCGACGAACGGACCAAGAGCCCCGTGGTGCTGCTTCAGGAAATCGAGGGGCCCCGCGTCCTTCCGATCTGGATCGGACCGACCGAAGCCGGCGCGATTCACAGCGAGATCACGGGCAAGAAGTATCAGCGTCCCCTGACGCACGACCTCCTCGTATCCGTGGTCGAAGGCCTCCGCGGCAAGGTGTCCCGCGTCGTGATCACCGATCTCAAGGACAGCACGTTCTTCGCGAACGTCTTCCTCGACGGGGGGCAGGGCGCGATCTCCGTGGACGCGCGGCCCAGCGACTCCATCGCGATCGCCCTGCGCGCGCGCGCGCCGATCTTCATCATGGATTTCCTCTTCGACAAGTCGGCGCAAGCGACGCCCGCGGCCGCCGAGGACCCGCAGCCGGAGAAATCGCCCGAAGCCAAGGCGGAGGAGTTGCGCCGCTTTCTCGAGGAACTCCGTCCCGAGGACTTTGGCGGACAGTGGAAGTCCGAGGAGCTCTGATCGCGGCGTTTCGCGGCCGGCAGCCGGTCGTTCCCGCCTCCGCGTTCCTCGCGCCCACCGCGCTCGTGGTGGGCGATGTCATTCTGGGAGAGGGGGCCAGCGTGTGGTACGGGACGGTCGTTCGCGGCGACGTCGGTCCGATCCGGATCGGGGCGCGCACCAACATCCAGGATGGCTGTGTCCTACATGTCACGACGGGCCTGCCGGGGCTGACCGTCGGCGACGACGTCACGGTGGGCCATCGCACGATCCTCCACGGCGCGACGGTGCGGGACCGGTGCCTGATCGGCATGGGCGCCGTGCTGCTCGACGGCTGCGACATCGGCGAGGAGTCGCTGGTCGGCGCCGGCAGCGTCGTCCGCGAGGGGATGAAGGTGCCGCCGGCGTCGTTCGTGGCGGGCGTGCCCGCCGTCGTCAAGGGACCGATCCCCCCCGCCGTTCGCTCCAGACTGCTCGCGTCGTCGGCGGCCTACGTGGCCCTGGCGCGGGAACACGCGGCGCTTCGCCATGACACGCGCTGACGCGGCGCGCCGGAGCGCGCTCGCGGCGTGCGCCGCGATCCTGATGCTCACGACGACGTGGCTCGCCGTGCCGGCCGCCGACGGCGCCGGCGCCAAGCGGTATCCGGCCGGCCGGGCCGGGCTGCTGAAGGCGCGGCTGCTCGAGGAACCGACGGCGGCCGAGGCGCCGAAGTGGGCGCTCGAGTACGCGTCGCTCCCCGAGATCCGGCGGCTCGATCCCCCCACGCGCGCGGCCGAGCGCCTTTGGGCCGCGCGGGTGGGACTGGCGGCCGCGGGCAAGAAGGCTCCGGAGCGAAAGCACCTCCTGGCGCTGCTCGCGCCGGTCGAGAACGCGCCGATCGACTCGATCCTGATCAAGCGCGCGGCGTGGGGCCTGACGCGGATCGGCGTGGTCGTGCCGCTCTCGGGCCGCTACGAGCGGTACGGAAAGACGTTCGTCAACGGACTCCGACTCGCGGTCGACGACCACAACCGCGAATGGTCGCCCACGCTTCACCTCATTCTTCACGACTCCGAGGGAGATCCGCTGATCGGCGCCCGGAAGGCCCGTTGGCTTCTCAAGGATCACGGCGTCTCCGTCATCGTGGGGGAACTCCTCACCGCCAACACCGCGCCGCTCGCGGCGGCCACGCAGGTGATCGGCGCGGTCCTTCTGTCGCCGTCGGCGACCAACGAACGGCTGGCCACGCTGGGGGACGGCGTCTTCCAGCTCTATGTCGGCACGGGCCCCGCGGCCGCGGCGCTCGTCGGTCATCTCGCGAAGGAGCGGCCTCGCGGCACCGTGGGACTCCTGGTGGCCGCGACCGCCGAGGACTCGGTCCGTGCGCTCGCCGTGTCCAACGCGTGCCGGCAGGCGGGGGTGGGCATCGTCGCCGTGGAGCGGGTGCCCGAGGCGGGAACGGACGCCACCAGGCCGATCGCCGCGCTTCGCGCCAAGAAACCGGACGCGCTCATCCTGCTCGCTCCTCCGAAGACCGTCGCGGTCGTCGCCCCTCAGATCGTCTCGGGGTGGAAGGGGGTGCGGCTCTACGGATTCGACGACCTCGATCCGGAAGGGATGCCGCGGGAGGCGCGCGAAGCGTTGGAAGGCGCGACGCTGTTCCTATCCGACTACGCGCTCGCCGGCGCGCCCCGCGACTCCTTCGAGGTTCACTACCGGCGGGCCTACACCGAGGCGCCGACGCGCATGGCCGTCCGCGGGTACCTGGCGGGCCTCGCCCTCACGCGCGGCATCGAGGGAGGCGCGGTGACGCCCTCCATGCTCCGCCAGGCGCTGCGCGCTCAGCTGTACGAGACGAGCGAGGGCCAAGTGCTCCGCATGCTGCGCCCGGTGATTCCCGCGTTCGCGGAGCGCGCCGTGGTTCGGGGCGGCCGCACCGCCAGCCCGTCGGGGGACGGAACCCCTTGAATCGCGGGGCGTCGGTGCGATAGGGTGGCGCGGGATTGCTGCAATTTGAATTCATTGGTTCCCAAACACTTACGGGATGGAGGATCGACATGATCCGACGGAACGGAACGGCCTATCTGGCCGTGCTCCTCGGCTTCGCACTAGCGGCCGTCGCGGGCTGCGCCAAGCAATCGAACGAGATTCCGGTCGGCGTGTATGGCTCGCTGACCGGCACGACGGCCACGTTCGGCATCTCCAGCAAGCAGGGGATCGAACTCTTCATCGAGGGCGTGAACCAGGCCGGTGGCGTGGCGGGCACGAAGGTGCGCCTGATCATCGAAGACGATCAATCCAAGCCCGAGGAAGCCGCTACCGCGGTTCAGAAGCTGATCGATCAGGACGGGGTCGTGGCGGTGCTGGGGGAGGTGGCGTCCAGCCGGAGCATGGCGGCGGCTCCCATCTGCCAGCAGGCCGGCGTTCCCATGATCACGCCGTCGTCGACCAACCCCAAGGTGACCGAACTGGGCGACTACATCTCGCGCGTCTGCTACATCGATCCGTTCCAGGGGATGGTGATCGCGAAGTTCGCCCGCCAGACGCTGGGTCTGGCCAAGGCGGCCGTGCTGCGTGACAACAAGAACGACTACAGCGTGGGTTTGGCGAACTACTTCACCGAATCGTTCCACGCGATGGGCGGGACGGTGGTCGTCGACGAGGCGTATTCGGAGGGCGACCAGGACTTCAAGGCGCAGTTGACCGTGATCAAGGCGAAGCGGCCCGACTTCATCATGGTGCCGGGCTACTACACGGAGGTCGCCTTGATCGCACGCCAGGCGCGGGAGCTGGGGATCACCGTTCCCCTCCTGGGCGGCGACGGCTGGGTCTCCGACCGACTCCTCGACATCGCCCAGGACGCGCTGAACGGCTCGTACTTCGTCAGCCACTACTGGGAAAAGGATCCCAATCCCGCGATCCAGAAGTTCGTCGCCGACTACCGCGCGCGCTACAACTCCACGCCCGACGCCCTGGCCGCGCTGGCCTACGACGCGGCGGGCGTGCTCGTCCACGCCCTCGAGGCGCTGAACGAGGAGGACGCGGCGGCCTTCAAGACGCTGATCGGGCCGCGGGGCGACAAGCAGACCGCGGCGCGGGCGAAGCTCCGCGCGCTGATCGCGGGCACGAAGGACTACCCCGGCGTGACCGGGCGCATCACGCTCGACGCGAAGCGGAACGCGGTGAAGACGGCGACGTTCCTGGGCATCAAGGACCGCCAGTACGAATTCGTCGCGGTCGTCGAGCCGTAGTCGCGCGCTCCCGGTGCAGGAACTACTGCAGCAGTTGGCCAACGGCATCGCGTGGGGAAGCATCTACGCCCTCATCGCGCTCGGCTACACCATGGTGTACGGCATCCTGCGCCTCATCAATTTCGCGCACGGCGACATCTACATGGTCGGGGCGTTCGCGGCGTACTACCTCGCGCGCCTGACCAACGCCGGGGGAGCGAATCCCTCGCCCGCGCTGGCGCTGGCCATCCTCCTGGGATCCATGCTGATCTGCGCGCTCCTGGGCGTCGCGATGGAATACTTCGCGTACCGCCCGGTGCGGAAGTCGTCGCGCCTCACCGCGCTCATCACGGCGATCGGGGTGTCGCTCTTCCTGGAGAATCTGGGCATCCGGCTCTTCGGGGCGGATCCCAAGTTCTTTCCCCAGCTGATCGCGCCCCGCTCGATCTCGCTCGGCGGCGTCATGGTGACGAACCATCAAATCACCGTGGTCATCGTCTCCGTGCTCCTGATGGTCTCGCTTTCCCTCTTCATCCAGCGGACCCGGACCGGCAAGGCGATGCGCGCCGTTTCGTTCAACCGGGACGCCGCGAGCCTCATGGGCATTCCGGTGAACCGAATCATCACGATCACGTTCGCCATCGGCTCCGCGCTCGCGGCGGCGGCCGGCGTCCTCGTCGGCCTCACGAATCCCAAGATCGAGCCGCTGATGGGCATCATGCCCGGCGTGAAGGCGTTCGTGGCCGCCGTCCTCGGCGGCATCGGCAGCGTGCCCGGGGCCGTGATCGGCGGACTGTTGATGGGCGTGTCCGAGTATCTGGTCGTGGGATACCTCTCGTCGACGTACCGCGACGCCATCGCCTTCGTGATCCTCATCCTGGTCCTCCTGGTGAAGCCCGCGGGGCTGTTCGGTCGGAACATTGCTGAGAAGGTCTAGCCATCTCGTTCGCGGCCTGGCCGCCTTCGTCGCCGTCGCGCTCGGCGCCTGGATCCTGGACGGCGCCGCCGCTCAGGTCGTGAATCCGTACGTCTACCGCATCCTCGTGCTCTGCGGTCTGAACATCATCCTGGCGATGAGCCTGAACCTCGTGAACGGCGTCACGGGCCAGTTCTCCATCGGGCACGCCGGGTTCATGGCCGTCGGCGCCTACGTTTCGGCCGCCTTCACGGTCTACGCCGCGCCGCGGCTCTTCGCCGTGACGTCGGAGACGGGCACCGTGGCGGCCGCGCTCCCCTTCGTGCTGGCGCTGTTCCTCGGCGGCCTGGTCTCCGCGGTGGCCGGCTTCCTGGTCGGACTGCCGTCGATGCGGCTTCGAGGGGACTACCTGGCCATCGTGACCCTGGGATTCGGCGAGATCATTCGCGTGGCGATCCTGAACATCGACGCCGTCGGCGGCGCGCGCGGATTCGCCGGCATCCCCCAGCGCACCAACCTCGCCTGGGTGGCCGGCATCGCGGTGCTGACGTTCGTCTTCCTGCGAAACCTGGTCCGCTCGTATCACGGCCGGGCGCTCCTGGCGATCCGGGAGGACGAGATCGCGGCCGAGGCGCTGGGCGTGCCGAGCACGCGCTACAAGGTGTGGGCGTTCGTGATCGCCGCCTTCTTCGCCGGCGTGGCGGGAGGACTCTTCTCGCACTACACGTACCTGCACACGAACTCGTTCACCTTCATGAAGTCGATCGAAGTCATCGTGATGGTGGTCCTCGGCGGCATGGGAAGCCTCACCGGTTCCATCCTGGGCGCCTCGATTCTGACGGCGCTGCCGGAGGTGCTCCGGTTCGCGAACGCCGATCGACTGATCATCTACTCGCTGCTCCTCGTCATCCTGATGATCGCGCGGCCCCAGGGCATCCTGGGGAGCCGCGAGATTTCCTGGGGACGGATCGTGCAACGCCTTCGCCGGAAGCGGCCCGGGGCGGCGGCGTGATCGCCGCGGCGCCGGGCCTCGCGGGCGGCGTGGAGCCGATGCTTCGCATGGAGCGGGTGACGCGCACGTTCGGCGGGTTGAAAGCGGTTTCCGATCTCGACCTCTCCCTGCCGCCCGGCGTGCTGGCCGGGTTGATCGGCCCCAACGGCGCGGGAAAGACCACCGTGTTCAATCTCATCACCGGCGTCTATGCGCCGACGCGCGGGATCATCCGGCTCGCGGGACACGCGATTCAGGGGCGGCTCCCCAGCACGCTGGCGCGCTCCGGGATCGCGCGCACCTTCCAAAACCCGAGGCTCTTCGCCGATCTGACGTGCCTCGACAACGTGCGCGTCGCCTGCCACCTGCACGCGGGGGCGACCTTCGCGGACAGCGTCTTCTGCACGCCGCGCTCGCAGCGCGAGGAGGCGGAGATCCTGGAGCGCTCCGAATCGCTGCTGGCATCCTTCGGCCTCGACGCGTACCGGGACGAGATGGCGCGCAACCTGCCGTACGGCGATCAGCGGCGCCTGGAGATCGCCCGCGCCCTGGCCGCCGAGCCGAAGTTGCTCCTGCTGGACGAGCCCGCGGCCGGGATGAATCCGCAGGAGACCGACGCGCTCATGAGGATGATCTTCGAGATCCGCGAGCGCTACCATCTGACCCTCCTCCTGATCGAACACGACATGAAGGTCGTCATGGGCATCTGCGAGCGCATCACCGTGCTCGATCATGGCGTGAAGATCGCCGAGGGGACGCCGGAGGAAATCCGCAACGACCCCAAGGTGATCGAAGCCTACCTGGGTGAAGAGCCATGAGCCTTCTCGCCCTCGACGAGCTGCACGTCCACTACGGCGCGATCCACGCCTTGAAGGGAATCTCCGTGCGCGTCGAGCGTGGTCAGATCGTCGCGCTCGTGGGCGCGAACGGCGCGGGGAAGAGCACCGCGCTCCGCGCCGTCTCCGGGCTCCTCCGTCCGAGCGGCGGCACCATCACCTTCGACGGGAAGTCGCTGGCGGGGGTCGCGCCTCACGACGTCGTTCGATTCGGCGTGTCGCACGTGCCGGAAGGTCGCATCGTGTTCGCGAATCTCACGGTCCGGGACAATCTGGATCTCGGCGCCTACCTGCGCCGAGACCGGGCCGGCATCCAGGAGGACCGCGAGAAGATCTTCCGGCTCTTCCCGCGGCTCCTGGAGCGAAAGAACCAGGCGTCGGGCACGCTGAGCGGAGGGGAGCAGCAGATGCTCGCGATCGGCCGCGCCATGATGGCCCGTCCCACCCTCCTCCTGATGGATGAGCCGTCGCTGGGCCTCGCGCCGATCCTGGTGCGGGAGATCTTCTCCGTGATTCGGGAGATTCGCGACCGCGGGACGACCATCGTCCTGGTGGAGCAAAATGCCCGGCAGGCCTTGGCGATCGCCGACATCGGCTACGTCTTGGAAACGGGCACGATCCGCCTGTGCGACCGGGGCGCGGCGCTGCTGGACAACCCCTACGTGCAGGAGTGCTACCTGGGCGGGGGCGCGGCGTGAGCGGTCGTCCCGCCCGGCGCTCGGGCACCGAAGCGACGCTGCGGGCGCTGCCGTCCATCGACCGCATCCTCCGGGCGGAGCCGCTTGCTTCGCTCGCTCCGGCCGCGCCCCGAAGCGTTCTCCTCGCCGCGGCGCGGGCCGCCGTGGCTGCGGCACGGGCGAACCTCCGCGCCGCGGGGGCCGCTCCGCCGGACGCCGCCGCGATCGCGAGCGACGCCGCGCGCCGGGCCGCCGAGGCGATGCGCCCGCGCCTTCGAGGCGTGATCAACGCCACCGGCATCGTGCTCCACACGAACCTGGGCCGCGCGCCGCTCGCGCCGGAAGCGCTCCAGGCCGTGGCGGAGACCGCCGGCGGGTACTCGAATCTGGAGTTCGACCTCGACCGCGGCATCCGCGGCTCCCGCATGGCGCACCTGGAGTCGCTGCTGCGGGAACTTCTCGGCGCCCCCGCGGCGCTGGTCGTGAACAACAACGCCGCCGCCATGATCCTGGCCTTGAATACGCTCGCGGCGGGGAAGGAAACGATCGTTTCGCGCGGGGAACTGGTCGAAATCGGGGGATCGTTCCGGATCCCGGAAATCCTCGAGCGGGCCGGGACCCGGTTGCGGGAGATCGGCACCACCAACAAGACGCGCCTCGAGGACTACGAGCGCGCGGTGGGCAAGGAGACCGGGGCATTGCTCCGCGTTCACACGAGCAATTTCGCCATCGTCGGGTTCTCCTCGCACGTCGCGCGCGGCGACCTCGTGCGACTGGCGCGCCGGCGCCGGCTGCCGCTCGTGGAGGACGTCGGTAGCGGCGCCCTGATCGATGTCGCGCGCTTCGGACTCGGGGAGGAACCGCTCGCCGCCCGCGCGCTCCAGGAAGGCGTTTCCCTCGTTACCGCCAGCGCCGACAAGCTGCTCGGGGGCCCTCAGGCGGGCATTCTCGCCGGCACGAAGTCGCTGATCGCCTCGCTTCGCTCGAATCCGCTGACGCGTGCGCTCCGCGTCGACAAGATGACGCTGGCGGCCCTGGAGGCGACGCTGCGCCTCTATCGCGATCCCGAGCGCGCCGCCGCCGCGGTTCCCGTCCTTCGCATGCTCGGCGAGCCCGCGGCCGCGGTCCGCGCCCGGGCGCGCCGCGCGCTGCGGCTCCTGGGAGCGGAACGGGCTGTTCGCGCGGGCGCGGAGGTGGTAGCCTGCGTCGGCGAGGTCGGGGGAGGAGCGCTTCCGCTGGCCCGCATTCCCTCGTTCGCGTTGTCGCTGCGTCCCGTTCGCGGGCGCGTCGGCGACATGGCGCGGGCGCTCCGCTCCGGGCCGGAGCCGGTCCTGGGGCGCGTTGAATCGAATCGCCTGCTGCTCGACATGAGAACCGTCGCGCCGCGTGAGGTGCCGCGACTCGTCGCCGCTCTCGCGGCCGCGCTCGACCGGGAGTCGTGATGGCCGAGCTTGCCACCGACGTCGAACACTACGCCAATCCTACCGCGTTCGCGCGGGAAGTGAATTTGCCGCTCCTGGGGAGCGCGGGCCTGCCGCCGGTGTCTCCGGGTGCATCGCTGTCGGAGCTTCTGTCGGCGAGCACGCGGGGTTCGTGGGACGCCATCGTCGAGGGGCTCGCGCAGACGCGCCAGTCGCTGACGCTCCGCTCGCTGCTCCTGGCCGGATTTCCGCACGATCCGGAGTGCTTCGCGTTCGGCCTCGCCCTCGGGCGGGCGTGGAGCCGCCTGGGTCTCACGATCGCGGTCGTCGACCTCGACGGCTGGAACCCCACGGTCACGCGACCGATCGGGGAGCCCACCGAGGGCTTCGTCGACGCGCTGGAGTACGGATGCTCGTACCAGCGGGTCGCCTGGGAAATCGTCGCCGGCTCCCTGTGGCTGGTGGGGCCGGGGTCGCATCCGGCGGACGAGGTGCGACTGACCGAGCACCCGGATTGGGATCGAATCACCCGCGTCTTCGCCTCGCACGTCGACGTGACCCTCTACGTCGCGCCCTTCCTGCACAAGCCGGGGCTGACCGGCCGCCTGTCGAAACGAATGGATGCCGTGGTGATGACCGCGTCGGTGGAACGGACCGGCCGCGCCGAGCTGCGCGACGCGTTCCTCGAGCTCTGGGGATCCGACGCGCCGATCATCGGATGCGTCGCGCTGGAGCCCCACGCGCCGGTCGTCCCGGCGCCGGCGGTCCCCGGTTCCGATGTCGCCGAGCACGATCCGTTCGAACCGATCGCGCCGGTCGCGCCGCCGGCGTCGCCCGAGTCCGTCGCGCCGACGGAATCCGCCGCCGATGCCCCCCCCGCGCCGGAGACCGGGGGATCGCGCCTCGATCGCGCGGAAGGGGAAGAGGAGGCGTCGCTCGTCTCCGCCCTCGAGGCCGAGGTCCGCGCCGGAACCGTCACGCGGCGTTCGCCGCGGCGTCGCTCGAACCGCATTGTGTGGATGGGCGTCACCGCGGGGATGGTGATCGGCGCCGTGGTGGCCGCGTGGGTGACGTTCTTCGACGTCGGAAGCAATCCGGTGCCGAACGCGGAAGTGGTTCCCGCCGGCGAGGAGCCCGTGCTGCCGCTCCCCGCCAATCTGGGCGGAGGGACCGCCGCCGTGCCGACGGAAACGGAGCCCGGGGCCGCGCGCGCCACGCCCGACGGCGGATCCCCGCCCGTGACCTCGGAGACGACCGGCAACACCGCGACCAACGCGCCGGCCGTCGATCCGTTGACCGTCGCGCCGCCCGCCGACGGAAAGCCGTTTCGCGTTCACGTCGCCTCGTTCCGATCCGTGGCGAAGGTGGCGCCGATCGTCCGCGATCTCAGACGTCGCGGCGAAGAAGCCTGGTATGAGACCGCGTCGGACGCGCCGGGCTGGTATCGCGTCTTCGTCGGTCGTTTCGCGACGCAGGAGGAAGCCACCGCCCATGCGGAGCGCCTTCTCGAGAACAAGTGGGTCGACCGCGCCCACGCCTATCCGTCCACCGCGAGGTAAGCCGTGTTTCTGAAGCGACTCGACATCCAAGGCTTCAAGTCCTTCCCCCAGCGCGTACGCGTCGACTTCGGCCCCGGCATCACCGCCGTCGTCGGCCCCAACGGTTCGGGGAAGACGAACATCGTGGAGGCGATCCGCTGGGTTCTGGGCGAGCAGAACATGCGCCACCTGCGCGGCGATACGCTGGAGGACGTCATCTTCACCGGCTCCGCGCAGCGGAAGCAGCTCGGCATGGCCGAGGTTTCCCTCACGATGTTCAACAACCGCGGCGTGCTTCCGTCGGAGTACAGCGAGTTGAGCATCGCGCGACGGACGTTCCGGAGCGGGCAGAGCGAATACCGGATCAACAAGGACGTCTGCCGGCTGCGCGACGTCCGGGATCTCTTCCTCGATACGGGGATGGGCTCGCACGCCTACTCGCTGATCGAGCGCGGCATGGTCGACAACGTTTTGTCCGACGAGAGCGGTCATCGCCGGTTTCTCTTCGAGGAAGCCGCCGGGATCATGCGCTACAAGACGCGGAAGAAGGAGGCGCTCAACAAACTCGATCTCACCACCACGGATCTGACCCGCGTCAGCGACGTCATCGGCGAGATCGAGCGCGAAGTGCGCTCCCTGGCCCGCCAGGTGGGCAAGGCGCGCCGGTACGGCCGCCTGCGCGACGAGATCAAGGATCTCGACCTGGGTCTCGCGAAGGAGGAATACGATCGACTGGTCGCGGGCACGGCGGCGCTCCGCCAGGAGCGCGTCCAGGTGGAGAACCGCCGGACCGAATTGGCGGGCGGCCTGGCCCGCCACGAGGCGGAACTCGAGGAACTGAAGCTCGAGGTCCTGAAGCGGGAGGGAGAGGTCCGTCTGGCGCAGGAGGCGCTGGCGGAGCACGAGGCGCGCGGCGCCGCCCTGCTGAACGAGGTGTCGGTGCTGAAGGAGCGCCGGGCGGGGCTGATCGAAAAGCTCGAGCATGCGCGGTCCGAAGCGGCGCGCCTGCAGGCATCCGTGGAGGAACTGCGTCATGCGGCCGCGCGCCTGGAGGAGGAGCGCAGCCGCCTGGAGAACGTGGCCAAGGAGAAGGAAGCGGAGGAGCTACGCCTCGGCATGCGGTTGGCCGAGATGGGTCCCGTTCTCGACCAGCGCCGCGCCGCCCTCACCGAGCGGAAGCAGATGTCGCTCGATCTCTTCCAAGCGCGCGTCAAGCAGGAGTCGAGCGCGCGCGCGCTGACGACCCGCCACGAGGAACTCTCCCAGCGTCGTGACGAGCTGACCGCGCAGCGCGCGGCGCTCTCCCGCGACCAGGAGACCCTGCACGCCGCCCTTCAGGAGATCGGCCGCGCGCTGGAAACCACGGCGGCCGACGTGGCCACGGCCCGCCGGGCGGTCACCGACGCCCAGACCGCGTTGGCCGACGTCGAGCAGCGCCAGACGACCCACGACGAGGTGGAGAAGCGCGCGCGCGAGGCGCACGCCGCGCTGGAGGCGCGACACGCCACGTTGAAGGAATTGAAGGAGAAGTACGAGGGCTACGACGCCTCCGTGCGCTGGCTGGTGGCCGGTCCCACGCGGCCCGATCGGATCCTGGGCACCGTCGGGGACGTGCTGCACGCGTCCGGGGAATGGCTGACCGCCCTGGAAGCGGCGCTCGGCGAGGCGATTCAGTTCATCGTCGCCGAGCGTACGGACGCCGCGCTCTCCGCCCTCGCCTCGCTCCAGCAAAGCGGCGAGGGCCGCGCCACGTTCGTGGCGCTCGACCGACTTTCGCGGGCGCGCGCCGCAGAGATCCCGGACGAGATCCTTCAGGCGCCCGGGGTGCGGGGGGCGTTGCTCGACCACGTTCGGTTCGAGCCGGGCTACGTCGCGCTGGCCGGATTCCTTCTGTCGTGGATCGTCGTCGTCGATTCCATCGAGGTGGGCCTCACGTTGATCGAGAAGTATCCCCAGCATCGCCTCCACTTCGTCACGCCGCAGGGCGAGCGCGTGGTCGGCCCCGGCATCGTCCAGGGGGGAAGCGGCGCCACGCGGGCGGGCTCGGTGCTGCGCCGGGAGGAAGAACTCGTGGATCTGGCGCGGAAGCGGGAACAGTCGGCCTCCGCGCTGGCGGAGACCGTCGCGTTCACCGAAGCGCTGCGCGGCGAGCGGCTGCGCGCCCAGGAGGCGCAGGAGAACGCCAACCGCATCCTCGCCGACGCGGAGCAGGCCCACCGGGCGCAGGAGTCGCGGCGCGCCGAGCAGACGATCCGCAGCGACGCGATGGGCCAGGCCGCCGGCTCGCTGGACGCCGCGGTCGCGACCGTCGTCGCCGACATCGAGCGCGCGCTGCGCGAGGCGGAGGAGGCGCGGCGCGCCCTTCAGAGCGCCGACGAGGAGCGGGGCCGCGTCGATGACGTGCTGGCGCGGGAGGAATCGGAATTCCGCGCCTTGGAACAGGAGCGGGAACTCGTCACGGCCCAGCACGCGGAAACGAGAATCGAGGCGACGCGCGGCCGGTCGGCGTTCGAGACGACGGTCCGCGAGATCGAGCGGCTGCAGCACAGCGCCGAGGAGGCGGAGCGTGCCATCCGGAATCGGATGGAGGAGGCGGCCGAGACCGAGCGCCGCATTCAGGAGACGGAGGTGCTCGCGGGCCAGCGCGAGGCCGAGCTGGTCCTGGAGATCGAGCAGAAGACCGAACGCGAGCTCGTCCTGCAGAAGGCGCGCGAGCAGTTCGGGGAGGTGAAGGGCGGCGCCGACGACATCGAGGCGCGCACCCGTGAACTTCGCCGCGAGCACGCGGCGCTGACCGAGCAGCTCCATCGGGCCGACCTGGAGCAGGCCGAGGCCAGCGGCGACATGCGCCGGCTCGCCGAGCGCACATGGAACGAATATGAAGTCGAACTCGCTTCGTACGTCGC
>QJVW01000008.1 GCA_003235575.1 Candidatus Eiseniibacteriota bacterium
AGTTGAATAAATTAAACAATTTAGATGATTCTCACCGCGCCACGCCCCTAGGCGGGCGCCGCGACGGCCGCCTGGCGGTGCCAAGCGCTCGGCCGGACGGGATTTGGCCGCCTCGGGGTTCGAGCCACCCAAACGCCCTCCTCGCAGCGACGTGCCTCCTCCTCCTCCTCACATCCTTCGTCGGATGCGGTGGGGCGACCGTTCCGTGCCCGACGCCGCTGGCGGACCTGGATCGGCACCGGGACGAGGCGGAGCAGGCCGAGGCGCTCGCGATCCAGGCCGAAGAGGAGGCAAGGGAGGCCGATGCGGCCAAGGTCGAGGCGGCGCGTCGTTTGGCGGCTCTGCGCGCCTCAGCCGATTCGCTGCGGGCCGCGGCGACGCCGGCTGGGAAGCCAGCGCGGTGAGCAGCGAATCGTGATCCGTTGCCCGGGGGCCCTCGCCGTGGTCGCCCTGATCCTGGTCGGCGTGATCGCGGGGTGCGGCAAGCCGGTCCTGCGCCTGGCGGACGCTTCGCTGGGCGACTATTACACCGAGGAGGAGTTCAAGAAGTTGCGCGACGAGCAGCGTGAGGAATACTGCCGCGAATTGGCCGAGCAGGACTCGATCTATCGGGATACGATCGCGCAGGCGAACGAGGCGGCGTCCATGGATGCCGCCCGCGCCGCGGCGTCGCGCGAGGCGGCCGCCGCGATGGGCGCGGAGGCCGATTCGCTCCAGCGTGTCATCGCGCTCGCGGCGGCGGATCGGGGCGCCGGGTTCACCGGCGCGCGGCCGGACGCCGTCACCGTGCGCGACGGAGATTCGCTCTGGCGCATCAGCGGACAGAAGGAGATCTACGGAGATCCGCGCCGATGGCCGCGCCTCTTCGAGGCGAACCGGAACCGGATCCGGGACGCCGACCTCATTTATCCGGGACAGGAGCTGCGCGTACCTCGATGACGATACCAACGACCGACAACACACGTAGCGTGCCGCTCGACGGCGTCGACCCGCTCTCGCTCTTCGGCCGCCACGACGCGAACCTGCGTCTCCTGGAGCGAAACTATCCCGTGGCGCTGACCTACCGCGACGGGAACCTGGCGATCCGCGGCGAGGCCGCGGTCGTGGACGAGGTCGCGGGCATCGTGACGTCGCTCGCCGATCTCGTGCGCCGCGGCGCCGTGCTGGAGGAGCACGACGTCCACAACTTCATCGGGGTCACGAACCCGGAGGATCGCGAGGCGTCCCGCGCGCTCTACGAGCGCCCCATCCTGTTCACGTTCGACAAGCGGTCGATCCGCGTGAAGACGCTCGGGCAGGCGCGCTACGTGCAGGCGCTGCAGAAGCACGACATCGTCTTCGCGATCGGGCCGGCCGGAACCGGCAAGACGTACCTCGCCGTCGCCGCCGCGGTGAACGCGCTGAAGTCCCGCCAGGTGGAGCGCATCTTCCTCGTCCGACCCGCGGTGGAGGCGGGGGAGAACCTCGGGTTCCTTCCCGGCGACATGAAGGACAAGGTCGATCCCTACCTGCGTCCGCTCTACGACGCGCTGAACGATCTCCTTTCCTACGAGAAGATCCGCCGGTTCCTGGACCTCGGGGTGATCGAAGTGGCGCCGCTCGCGTTCATGCGCGGACGGACGCTGAACAACGCCTACGTCATTCTGGACGAGGCGCAGAACACGACCGTGGGCCAGATGAAGATGTTTCTCACGCGCCTCGGCTACGGCTCCAAGGCCGTGATCACCGGGGACGTCACGCAGATCGACCTGGGCGCCCAGCACCAATCCGGGCTGGTGGAGGCGCAAGCGATCCTGCACGCCGTCCCGGACCTCTCGTTCGTCTATCTGGACGAGCGGGATGTCGTGCGTCACCACCTGGTGCGCGAGATCATTCGCGCCTTCGACGCGCACGACAAGGCGAACGGCAACGACCGGGGACGCCATGGCCGCTGAGCCGTTACGGGTTCTGGAGCCGAAGCGCCGGGAGCGCGCGCCGTGGCGCGTCGTCGTCGCGGCGATCTTCGGGCCCCGGTTCCGCCGGATCACCCTCTTCATCGGCTTCCTCGCCTTCGCGGGACTTCTCTTCCCGCGCGACGCCTCCTTCGAGGTCATGACGCTGCGCGAGGGCTTCCCGGCGAAGCGCGATCTCATCGCGCCGATTCAGTTCTACCTGCTGAAGGACCGCGAACAGTACCGCGTGGAGCAGGCGGCGGCGGCGCGGCGCGTGGCGCCCGTCTACTCGACCGACGCGTCGGTCGCCGGCGCCACCCAGGCGCTCCTCGATACGCTGCGCGCGGTCGATACCGGCGGGTCGCGCGTGGTCGCGCGCCTCCGGGCGATGGGGCTCTCCCCCGAGGCCTCGCGAATCGCGGCGGGCCCCGATGGACGGCGGCTCCTGGCCATCGCCTCCCGTCTGGCCGAGCAGGCGTACGCGACGGGACTCCTGGCCGAGATCGAGGGCGCGCGCCTCGACACCGACGCCTCCGGCGCGATGATCGAACGCGACGGCCTGCGCCTGAACACTCCCTGGACCGACTTGATGGACGTACCCCAACTGCGCGACCTGGCCTGGGAGGAGGGCGTGCGCGCGTTCCCGGGGCGCCCGGAGGCCGCGCGCGCGCTCCAGGAGCTGGTTGCCGCGATCGTCGTGCCCAATCTTCGCTACGAGGCGTCGACGAGCGAGCGCCTGCGCGCCGAAGCCCGAACCGCGGTGAACCCGTACGACGGCATGGTGCGCAAGGACGAGAAGATCATCGGGAGCCACGAGATCGCGACGGCCACGCACATCCGCAAATTGAACTCGCTTCGGGAGTGGCGTCTCCACCAGAAATCCGATCCGGACTGGCGGCGCGATGTCCCGCCGCTGGTGGGAAGACTGATCCTGATCGCGCTCCTGCTTCTCGGGTTCGGGGCGTACCTGAAGCTCCATCACCCCGGGGTGTATGCCGAAGCCTCCCAGCTTCTGCTCCTTGGGATCCTGGCCGCGGTCGTCATGGGCGTGGGCTGGCTCGTGGTGAACCAATTCCGCGGGTACGAGATGTTGATTCCCATCACCGTGCTTTCGCTCTCCGCCGCGCTCCTCTTCGGGAACGCCCTCGCGTTCGCGGCGACGCTCGTCGCCTCGCTGTTCATGGGCGTGATCTTCGGTCTGGGACTGCCGTTCCTCACCGGCAGCGCGCTGGCGGGGATCGCCGCGATCACGACGGCGACCGGCGTCCGCCGCCGCCGCGATTTCTACCGTCCCATGCTCGTCGTGGCCCTGACCTATGCCGTGGCGATCGCCGCGATCGGGCTCGTCGACGGCGCCCGGTTCGACGTCCTGCTCCGGCGCATGGCCTGGGGCATGGCGGCCGGCTTCGCCTCGGTGCTCGCGGTGACGATCCTGCTTCCGCTTCTCGAGAGCGTGTTCACGGTGACCACCGACATCACGCTGCTGGAGTTGGCGGATCTGAACCGACCGATCCTGCGCCGGCTGATGCTCGAGGCTCCGGGCACCTATCATCACAGCATCGTCGTGGGGACGCTGGCCGAGGCCGCGACCGCGGCCATCGGCGGGAGCGCCCTCCTCGCCCGCGTGGGGGCCTACTACCACGACATCGGCAAGATCGACAAAGCCGAGTACTATGTGGAGAATCAAGCCAACGCGCGCAACCGCCACGAAAAGCTGTCGCCCACGATGAGCTGCCTCATCATCGAATCGCACGTCCGCGAGGGTGCGGAAATCGCGCGAAAGGAGAAGTTGCCCAAGGCGATCGTCGACGCGATTCTCGAGCATCACGGGACGACGCTCATGAGCTACTTCTACAGCCGGGCGCAGCAACTCGATCCGGAGACGCGTCAGGAGGAATTCCGCTACCCCGGCCCCAAGCCGCGCTCGAAGGAGACGGCGGTGCTGATGCTCGCCGACGCCGTGGAGGCGGCGGCGCGCTCGCTGAGCGACCCGACCCCCAGCCGTATCCGGGGTGTCGTGTCCCGGATCTTGGAGGCCAGGGTCAAGGACGGCCAACTCGATGAAAGCCCGATCACGTTCGAAGACCTCGCGAAAGTCCGCGAGGCGTTCCTCCCGATCCTCATGGCGCTCTTCCACGCGCGCGTCCACTACCCGGGCGTCCTCACGGAAGAAGAGCCCCGTCACGCCGACAAGCATCGCGCTTCCCGCGAGGGTTCCCGGCTTAAGATCGACCACTCTTAGGGCGCTCGTCCGCGACGCCCTGCGCGGCGCCGGGCGTCCGCGCGCGACCGTTTCGGTGGTGCTCGGCGACGACCACCTGATCCGTGGCTTGAACCGCGACTACCGCGACTCCGACGAAGCCACCGACGTGCTTTCCTTTGCCCTGGCCGATCCCGAATCGTTGCGGGATCCGGGGGACCGCGTGTTCCTGGGCGAGATCTACGTTTCCGTGGAGACGGCGCGCCGCCAGGCGCGCGCCGCCCGCCGGCCCTTCGCGCGGGAGCTCGCGCATCTCGTGATCCACGGCCTCCTCCACCTCCTTGGCCACGACCATCGAACACGGCGCCAGGCGCAGGCCATGCAGCGCGAGGAACGCCGGCTCATGCGCTCGCTTGCCGGACGCATCGCGGCGCTCCAAGTGCTATAATCGTCGGATGTTCCGCCGCCTTCGCACCTATTTCTTCACCGGCCTTCTGGTCCTCGGACCCCTCGCCGTAACCGGCTACATCGTCTACCGGCTGTTCGTCTGGGTCGACCACCTACTCGGCACGACGCTGCGCGGCGGCTACATCCGCCCCGACGGTGTTCCCGGGCTTGGATTCCTCACCGTGATCGTGCTCATCACGATCACGGGCGCGTTGGCGAACAACTTCCTCGGCCGCCAGCTCGGCACCATCGTCGAAGCGCTCCTCCTGCGCGTCCCGGTCCTGAGCGTGATCTACGGGACGCTGAAGGAGGTCGGCGAGGCGCTGCTGGGCGAACGCCGGGCCAACTTCCAGCAGGTGGTTCTGGTGCAGTATCCCCGGCAGGGGGTCTACAGCATCGGCCTCGTCGCGGGGGCCGCGCCCCGCTCGTTCGACAAGGCGACCGGCAAGTCGCTTCGGGGCATCTTCATTCCCACGCCGCCGAATCCGACGACGGGTCCGGTGGTGTACTTTCCCGAGGAGGAACTGATCGCCACATCGCTCCGGGTGGAGCAGGCGATCAAGATGGTGGTCTCGATCGGCGTCGTCCTTCCGGTGGAGGCGGGCCCGGGCGAGCCCGCGGCCGTCGTCCCGCCGCCGGCGCCGGCCTCGCCGGGGCAGGGCTGACGCGATGGCCATCGTTCAGATCGAGGCGCTGGTGATCCGCTCCTACCGACTCGGCGAAACGAGTCTCATCGTGAGCCTCTTCACGTCGGAATTCGGCCTTCTGCGATGCGTCGCGAAGGGCGCGCGCGGCCCGAAGAGCCGCTTCGGCGGCGCCCTCGAGCCGGGGGTCAGGATCCGCGCGATCGTCTACCACAAGGCGCAGCGCGATCTTCACCTGCTCTCGAAGGTGGACGTGGTCGCCTATTGGCCCGCGCTCTGGGAGGACCCGGAGCGCTTCGCGCGCGCCGGGGCCGTGCTCGAATTCCTGGAGCGTGCCGCGTACGGCGAGGCCGAGGACCGGACGCTGCTGGAACTGGCCGCGGAGACCCTGGAAGCGATGGGCACCGCGCCCCTGGCGGCGTTGGATGCCATGCTCCGGGCGTTCGAAGTGCAGGCCTGCCGCCTGCTGGGGTACGCCCCCGAGTTGACCGTATGCCTCGAGTGCCGCCGCCCGCTCGCGGGAGGCGGTCTCTTCCACCCGGTGCGGGGAGGCCTTCTGTGCGGCGCGCCCTGCGGCGACGACGGAGGGGCGTTTCGCCTCTCGGAGAAGGCGCGCCGGACGCTGGTGGCGCTGGCCGAGCGGCCCATTCCCAGCGTCGCCGGATGGATCATCGAGCGCTACCCGGGACCCGAGGTCGCGCGCGCGATCGAGCGATTCCTGGTGGCGCATCTAGAGCGGTTCGACGGATTGCGGGCGCTCCGCGTGGGCGAGCAACTCGCACGATACGCGGGAGGAACACGATGAGCGACGCACGCACGAACGGCGCGCCGGCGACCTTTCAAGAAACGCTCCTTCGCCTGGAGGAGTTCTGGTCTTCGTACGGATGCGCGCTTCTGCAGCCGTACGCCGGCGAGGTCGGGGCCGGAACGTTCAACCCCGCAACCTTCTTCCGCGTCCTGGGGCCCGAGCCCTGGAAGGCCGCGTACGTGGAACCCTCGCGGCGTCCCAAGGACGGCCGCTACGGCGAGAATCCGAACCGGCTTCAGAATTTCTACCAGTACCAGGTCGTGTTGAAGCCCGCGCCGGAGAACGTGCTGGAGATCTATCTGGAGAGCCTTCGTCATATCGGGATCGACACGAAGAAGCACGACATCCGTTTCGTGGAGGACGACTGGGAGTCGCCGACGCTGGGCGCGTGGGGTCTGGGCTGGGAGGTCTGGCTCGACGGCCAGGAGGTCACCCAATTCACCTACTTCCAGCAGACCGGAGGCTTCGACCTCGACCCGATCACGGCGGAGATCACCTATGGCATCGAGCGGATCGCCTGCTATCTGCAGGGGGTCGAGCGCATCATGGATCTCCGGTGGTCGCGGGATCTCGACTGGGACGATCTCTTTCTGCAGGGCGAGCGCGAGTGGTGCGTCTTCAACTTCGAGGAGTCCGACCCGTCGCTCCTCGTCGAGATCTTCGAGAAGTACGAGCGGGAAGCGGCGCGCCTCTTGAAGGCGGGGCTGGCGTTGCCCGGCTACGACTACGTCGTGAAGTGCTCCCATACGTTCAACCTGCTGGAGGCGCGCGGCGCGATCAGCGTGACCGAGCGCGTCTCCTACATCGCCCGCGTCCGCAAGCTGGCCCGCATGGCGGCCGGCGTCTACCTCAAGCAACGCGAGGAGCTGGGGCACCCGCTGCTCCAGTCGGGAGGCGGCGCCGCGCGCGCCGCGGTGAAGGGGGCCGCCCGTGGCTAAGCGTCTCCTCCTCGAGATCGGCTGCGAGGAAATTCCGGCCTCGTTCCTGGGGCCCGCCCTGGAGGAGTTGGAGCAACTCGCGCGGAGCGGCCTGGAGGACGCGCGTATCGGGTTCGGCGCCATCAAGGTCCTGGGAACGCCCCGGCGGCTCGCCCTCCTGGCGGACGGCCTGGTCGATCGACAGGAGGACCGCGTCCGGGAGGTCGTGGGTCCCGCCGTGCGGGCCGCCTACGATGCCGAGGGGAACCCCACGAACGCCGCCAAGGGGTTCGCCAAGGGCGCCGGCGTGCCCGTCGCATCCCTGGAGCGCACCAAGACGCCGAAGGGCGAGTACCTTCTCGCGCGCGTCCACGAGAGCGGCCGCGAGACCTCCGCCGTGCTCCCGGATCTCCTGAAGTCGTGGATCGGGGGACTCCACTTCCCGAAGACGATGCACTGGAATGGGACGGGTCGCTTCGCACGACCGGTCCGCTGGATCGTCGCGCTCCTCGATCGCGACGTTCTTCCGATGGAGGCGTTCGGCATCGCGGCCGGTCGCCGCTCGCGCGGGCATCGGACGATCGATCCGACCGAGTTCGACATCGGCGCGCCGCAGGAATACGTGGAAACCCTGCGCTCCCACGGCGTGCTGGTCGACCCCGCCGAGCGGCGGGCGAGGATCGAAGAGGCGCTGGCGGCGGCCGCCGCCCCGCTCGGGGGCAAGGCGGTCGAGGATGACGAGCTCGTCGACGAGGTGAGCAATCTGGTCGAATGGCCGGAAGCCGTGGTCGGCTCCTTCGACGCGAAGTACCTGCAGCTCCCGCGTCCCGTGATCGTGACCGCCATGCGCGCGCACCAGCGGTACTTCGCGATCGAAGCCCCGGACGGGTCCCTGCTCGCCAATTTCATCATGATCCGAAGCGGCCGCGGCGAAGGCGCCGACCAAGTTCGGCGCGGCACCCAAGCCGTGCTCCGCGCTCGTCTGGAGGACGCCCGGTTCTACTGGGAGAACGACTTGAAAGGCGGCTTCGAGGCCAAGGGCGAATTGCTGCGGGGCATGGTGTGGCACGAGCGGCTTGGCACGATTCACGATCGCACGCGACGCCTGGAGTTCCTGGTGGACGATTTGGCGCGCCTGCTTGCCCCCGCTTCGCGCGCCACCGCCTCGCGCGCGGCGCGCCTCTGCAAGATCGATCTCGCGACGGAAATGGTCCGCTCGGGCAAGGAATTCGCGACGCTCCAGGGGATCGTGGGGGCGGAGTACGCGGCCGCAAGCGGGGAGCCGGAGGGGGTGATCCAGGCGATCCGGGAACACTATCGTCCCCAGGGGCCCGCCGATCCTCTCCCCGACTCCGTGGAGGGAACGCTCCTGAGCCTTGCGGATCGCATCGAGGCGATCGTGGGCGGGCTGCGCGCGGGGTTGGAGGTGACCGGTTCCCAGGACCCCTACGGGCTCCGGCGAGCCGGCAACGGGATCGTCCGCATTCTCCTCGAAAAGGGCCTGCGGCTCGACGTGCTCGCGGTCGCGACACGGCTCTCGGATTACTTCGAACGCGAGGGCCTCGCGGCGGACCCGAAGGCGGGGGATCTGGAGGCGTTCTGGGCGCTGCGGCTCGACAGCGCGCTCGAGGAGCGGGGCATCACCCACGACACGGCGGCCGCGGTTCTCGCTGTTCGGCCCGGGGATCCCAACGATGTCCTGGC
Organism: Candidatus Eiseniibacteriota bacterium; assembly: GCA_003235575.1. Taxonomy (GTDB): domain Bacteria; phylum Eisenbacteria; class RBG-16-71-46; order SZUA-252; family SZUA-252; genus SZUA-252. The sequence continues at coordinate 8,652 of QJVW01000008.1, forward strand.
TCGCGCCCGGGCTGTCGAGGCCATTCGCCTGAGCGACGATTTCGAGGGCCTGATGGTGGGCTACCGGCGAGCCGCGAACCTACTCAAGACCGCAAAACCAGGCGATGTCGAGTGGTCAGGCACCCCCCTGGCGGAGCGCGCGGAGAATTTCGGGGAAAAAGTCGAAGCCGATCTGCACCTGGAGACCAAAATGGCCCGCCAGTCGATCGAGACGCTCCTCCAGGCGGACCGCCCAGACTACGAGAAGGCGCTGAAGGTGCTCCTGGGGCTCCGGGGCGTAATTGACGAATTTTTCGATGGCGTCATGGTTATGGTGGATGACACCGTCACCCGAAAACGTCGCCTATCGCTTCTGGAGGAAGTGCGCCAAACCTTCGCTAGAATCGCCGATTTCTCGGCCCTCCCAACCGGCGCAGGTCAAAAAGTGGCTTGACACTAGCCGGTTTCTGACCTATACTGGTGCGGTAAAGGAGACAAAATAACTTGTCCCCTAACAGCCGCAACCGCTAGGACCGATTGAGTTTACAGCAAATGGACGACACCAGAAGGGCTTACGGTGCGGCTAGTTCTGTCTTTTGGGGGCTTTTGCGTTTGACGCTTTCACACTGTCGAATCAACGACTGCGAGGGGGTGAGTGAACGTACGGGCTCTCTAGCTACCGCATGAATTTACAACAATTTAGAAGGCACACAATCGAAGCCAGAAAAGAGAGAAAGGAGGTCGGTAAGTAATCCGAGAAGAGGACGTTCTATGAATGCTCGAACTGTCCCGTACGAGCGGACGTCCTCGACGTAGCACTCCAGACTCAACAAGTAGTACCGAATCCCGTGACAAGTGGTTCCAGATAGTCCTCCCGATTAAGGACTCCGAGTCAGGAAACGCTAAGGAGGATGTGACAATGCGGAAAACCCTGTTCGCCTTGCTGGGTCTCGTGGCGGTCGGTCTTTGGGCGGTCCCCGTCCTAGCCGGCGTCACGGCTCATGACCCGCCCAAGGCGTACGCGCCGATTCCTCTTGAGAATCGCGCAGGCGCCATTGGAGCAATGGCCAAGAACGGCAATTACCAGGCGACGCTGAGCGGCTCGATGATCAAGCAGGCCTCGGCGACGACGACCTGGTTCCTGTATGCGGGCGCCTGTGCGGACCGCGCTGCGGGAACCTGGGTGGCGAGGACGGATATCCAGGCCGACTCGCTCAATACCTACACGGTAGGGACCCAGGGCGGCTACGGTCGCTCTGATCAGTCGCTTTCCGAGATCCAGTGGCACATCGTCGATACGGCGACCCCTGCCAACCAGCGTCCCGCCGCAGTGGGCGAAGGCGGCAGCGACGCGATCAACGGATCGCGCGCGATCTGGTGCGGTAAGTACGATCCGAACTGGGTCAACCCGGTCGGCTATCCGAACCTGACCAACCAGATTCTGTACCTCGATCTCGAGGCGAATCGTGCCGCGGTCAGCCAGCCGACGGCTGCGGGTGGCACCTACTCGCTTTCGATGCGAGTGAACATCTCCGACGAGCAGAATTACGACTTCACGTACATCATGGGCGGCGGCGACAACGATCTCGACGGCTTCGGCGACGAGGACCCGCTTGGGAACGATCGCGCGAAGTTCGACGCGATCCGCGCGGCCGGCTCGAGCGACGAAGCGACGCTTCAGGCGACGCTCACGGGTAGCCTCATCAACACGACCCCGGGCCTGGTTCCGTTCATCAACGGAAACGCGGGACCGACGATCGTGGGCGAGGGCGGTTCCGAGCCGCAGACCCTCACGCTCAATTTCCAGACGTCGATGACGAACCGTGCGCTCTACATTCTCTTCACCGCTGACTGTCTCTTCTCGGGCGAGGACGGTCTGTGGCCGTTCGGTCACGGCAACATCCTCGACGACATCGTCGTCAGCGATAACAAGGGTCTTCCGTCTTCTGGCGCGCGCGTCATCTATGACGAGGGCGTGGCGGCCGGTGGCACGGACGGCTTCAACGGAAACATCCTCTCGGCCTCGACGGCAGCGTTCGATACCGACGGCGTGATGATTTCCGCGCGCGTCTTCCCGGGCAAGGGCGAGCTGTGGGCCATCCAGCAGGGCAACGTCTACACGACGGCCGACATCTGCTCCCCGGGCAAGAACCTCTCCACGGACCGCTTCTTCCTCGGCGTCGATCCGGCCACGAAGAACGCGTTCCCCGGACAGTTCAACTCGATCGTGACCTGTACGTTCCCGGTTCCCCCGGGTACGGCCGACATTCTGGCCATCTGGGGTGAGTACCTCAACATTCCGCGGACGACGGGCTACGTGCAGTACTCCGAGTACCGTCAGTTCCAGGGCGGCTCCTGGTCGAATTGGAACAACACGGCGCCCGGTGGTGGTGTTCGTACCTCGACGATTGACCAGTGGCTGATCGACGGCGACAACCTCGCCGCGGCGGTCCAGGCCGACTCGTTCCAGGTGCGTTACAACCTCCAGTGCATCGCGGCCTTCGCCGTCGACCGCACGAACTGCGACAACAACACGCAGTACGCCATTCTGTACGATGACCTGTATGTGCAGGTGACGACGGGCGTTCCGGCGCCTGTGTTCGGTATCTTCGTCGGTTCGGTCGGTCAGTCCACGTTCGTGGACGGCACGATGACGGGCTTGAACTGCACGGTCACCCCGTGCTGGCCTGGCATCCGCGGCACCGATCTCCAGACCAACCCGAACGTCGACATCGCCCGCAGCGCGGTGAAGGACAATATGAACAGCCCGCTCGGCGACTCGTTGACCATGGCGTTCGTCACCGGTCTCCGGAAGAACGGTATGGGCATCAACTGGCACCAGGGCTTCGACAAGGCCGTGGGCGGTGGTCTCGCGATCACGCACACGAACCCGAACTACAACGCCACGTTCGGCGGCCCGATGGTGATCTATCGCCTCTACGATCCGGCAACGACGACGTGGAGCGATTGGGATTCGACGGAAGTCGACGCGAACAACGTTTCGGTCGCGGCGGACACCGTCATCATCGACAGCGAGTACCGCTTGAACTGGCCGCCGCGCGACAAGGCCGGTCAGACGCTCCCCGGCGGTTTCACGATCAATGGGGAAGCCAACTACTCGAACCTGGCCTTCCTGCCGCGTGGTACGCGGATGCAGTACTACTTCAAGGCCGTCGACATCAATGGCGGCACGGCCTATCAGTTCCAGACGGACGCTTCGGGCAAGGAAGTTGCTGACCTGCCGACGCTGCCGGGTAGCGGACTGGTGGCGCCGGACATCGTTCAGTTCGAGGTTCTTCCGGGCAAGTACCCGGCCGGTACGGCTGGCACGCTTCTCGCCGGTCGCACGGACACGCCGATCCTCGACTTGGATGGTGTTGGTACGAGCTGGAGCTTCGGTCAGAACCCGGTCGTCCAGGCGCTCCGCGGTTTGGGCGTCCGTGCGGACCGGTATCGTTACCTCCAGGGGCTTGGCGAAGGCGCCAACTTCGGTGGTCACGAACTGGCCGGAATTCGCCCGCAGCGGTTCTCGAACTACTTCCCGAACAAGGAAGAGTACGGAATCGTCGACTCGCTGGTGAATTGGTACCGGATCATGATTCAGAGCAGCCATACCCGCACGCCGACCGTGTTCGAAGAGGCGGATGCTGCGGTTCTGAGCGACTGGGCCAAGCGTGACACCGGACCGAACGGCGGCGACCGCTGCGTGTTCTTCTCCGGCGACGACGCCTTCAACGCCATCACCAATCAGCCGGTGGGCGTGCCGGGCGTGCTGCAGCAGGCCATGTCGATCGACATCTTCGGCGTCTCGAACGTCCAGACCCTCGCGGCTTCCGGCGCGAAGGGATCCTGGTCGGGCGCGTCGTCCGATCCGTATCCGCAGATCGACGATCGGTTTGCGGCTCCTGGTTCCGGTCCTGGCCTCGCGGCTCCGGGCTCGTTCATCTACGAGACCGACGCTGGTTGCCCCGGTCCGAACCGCTTCGATCCGCTTACCCCGCAGAGCGTCTCGGCCACCTCGGCTCTGGCAGCGGCGACGTATCCGCTGGCGGCTGGTGTGACCGACGTCGCGGCCGTCCGTACGGTCGGCGAGTGGGACGTGGTTTCGGATAACGACAAGACCAAGGCTCTCGGCTACGGCTACTCGATCCAGTACGTTCGTGGTGCCCCCGGCGCAGTTCCGCGCACGGCGGCCAACTACGCGCGTTCGGGCGTCGAGAACCGTATGAAGATCATGTACAAGTTCCTCACGAGCTGCCGCGGTGCTGGCGCGACGGCGTCCTGCTGGCCGTGTCCGACGGATGCTGGAATGCTGAGCAACTGGAATGGCCTGGCTGGCTTCCAGACCGGCACCTATGGTCCGCTCTACCCGATTCAGGACTTCACCCAGGCGACGGGTGTTGAAATCGAAGAGGCTTCCGCGGCTCCCCGCGTGAACCGTCTCGACGGAAACGCCCCGAACCCGTTCAACCCGCTCACGAAGATCTCGTTCAGCGCGGCGAAGGCCGGCAAGGTCACGATCAAGATTTACAACGTGGCTGGCCAGCTCGTCCGTACGCTCGAGACCAAGGTCGAGACGGCCGGTCCGGCGTCCGTCCTGTGGGATGGCAAGAACAACCGCGGTGCGGTCAGCCCCAGCGGCGTGTACTTCACGAAGGCCACGTTCGCCGATGGCAAGACCATCTCCGCCAAGAACGGGATGACGCTCCTGAAGTAGTAGGGAACGAAGTTCCGCAGTACGAAGGGCCGCCGGGGGCAACCCCGGCGGCCCTTTCGTTTGCCCCGGGCCGGGGGCGCCCCCTCAGGGGGGGCCCGGCGGGCCCGACCCCGAAATTCGAGTTGACACCCCCGAAACCGGTTGCTAGATTTCCCTCTGTCCCCCTATCGTTCACCTTTTAACGGCCTGCCGGTGACCAACCCAGTCTCCTCGGAGAACAGAATGCCGCAACGCGTTACGTGGCACGCAGGTGCCCGTGTCGTCGTACTGCTCGTAGGGCTCGCCGGACTTCTCGCGGCGTGCGCCAAGGATCCCGTTCGGGTGGACCGAAATCGTCCGCCGAACACGTACCTCGTGGCGGCCCCGGCCGAGAGCGCGACGGCTTCCTATCGAATTCATCTCTACTGGCGCGGCGAGGATCCGGACGGATACGTCGCCGGTTTCCAATGGGCGTGGGACGACTCCAGCGTGAACGCGTTCCGCTTCACGACCAAGACCGATAGCGTCTTCGAGTTGGCCGTGAACGATTCGGATGTCATCGCCGGCGGAACGAGCAACCAACCGCCGGGCACGTCGCGCGTCCACACGTTCTTCATCCGCGCCGTGGACAACCTGGGCAAGCCCGATCCGAATCTCACGCAGTTCAATCATCGGATCTACAGCGCCACGACCCTCAAGCCCACCGTAAGCTACGTGGGGCCGTATCCCAGCGGGGCCGAGGTCGATTCGCTGTGCGACGGGGAGCCCTTCGAGGTTTGCTGGACGGGCACCGACCCGGACGGCTCGGTCATCGGGTACAAATTCGACGTAGGATCGTTCAGCAGCCCCATCGTCCAAGACACGTGCGTCTCCTTCAACGATCCGTCCAACCCACGTTCGATTTCGCTGTCGAGCGGCGTCTACACGATCACCGTGCAGGCAGTGGACAACGCCTACGCCCTGAGCGATCCGGGCGCGAGCAAGGCGTTGATCGTCGTCAACCGGGATCCGAGCACCTGGTTCACGGACGCCTCCGGCGGGCGCGGCGAGCCGGTCGGTTATTACATCCAGCCCTTCCTGCAGGGGCAGCCGGTGCCTCCGGTGATCCGGCAGTTCGCCCAGGGAGACACCGTGCCGTATCGCTCCACCGTGTGGTGGAATTGGAACGGCCAGGACAATCCCTGCGACACCCCGAACGGAGTCGAAGCGATGTCGATTTCGTTGTCCCAGGGTTCGCGAAACGGCGGGGATCCCTACACGATCGGATTCATCGATGAATTGTCCCCGGGCGTTCCGTTCAACACGAACGACCCCGTGGTGGTGGGCCCGCTCGGCTTCACGAATTTCATCCTCGATTCGCTGGACGCGGGGAACGGAATGAAAATGCTGGTGCGCGGTCGCGACCTTTCGGGGCGCGTCTCGGGAATCGATTTCTCGGGGACGTTCACCTTCAACTGCAATTTCTCCCCGGTCCTGACCGGGTTCACGGTGCGCGACTCCTGCGTGCTGGGTGTCCGAAACAAGTTGTTCCAGTGGACGGCCACCGACCTCGAGGACGGATTTCCCGCCACGGCCGAACTGGCGCTCGACAATCTGGAAATCCAATTCGCGCGTCTGGTGAATACGCCGAACAACCAGCCGATGTGGCTGATCCCCGAGAGCGTCTTCCGCGCATTTTCCCCGTCGAATCCCCACTTCGTGGAGATCCGTGTTCAGGACCGTGGAGACTACTGGTCCGCGAACAAGATGCGCGTCACGTTCGATGTCGACTACAGCACGAGTTCATGCCCCTAGACGGAACACGCCGAGAGTAGAGGAGCTCAACAGCACATGAATCGAACTCTCCTGAAACTGGTCCCGGTTCTGTCCCTCGCGGTCGTGACGGCGCTCTTCGCCGGCTGCGCCAAGGACGCGGACCCGGGCAAGCCGCCCCTGCCGCTGGCGCCGGAGACCGAGTTGACGTTCGCGCCCCTCGAGGGGGACACGGCCGGGTATCGCGTGCGGCTGTACTGGAACGGGTTCGACGGCGACGGCGAAGTCGTGCAGTATCGCTATGCCATCGACGACGACACGCTCGTGACCGATATGCGGGAATGGAAGGCCACGACGGCCAAGGACACCACGCTCCTGCTGCTCGTGGATCCGATCAAGGAAATCCGAGGCCACGTCTTCTGGGTGGCGGCCGAGGACAACGAAGGACAGATCGACCCGACGCCGGCGAAGCGCTTCTTCTCGACGAAGACGCTACCGCCGTTCTCCGAAATCTTGCGCGGTCCCTCGGCGTTCAACTCCCTCATCGGCCCCAATTTCACCTTCGAGTGGGAAGGGACCGATCCGGACGGCGGAGAAACCGGGGGCCGGGCGCCTACCGATTCCTTCGAATACCTGATGCTCCTGATCGGATCCAAGAACGATCCGTCACACCCCGCGCTTCCGCAGTTCTCGCAGAACTTCTACGTGGATCTGATCAACCGGAGCACGGGCGACTCGGTAGCGGCGCCGTACGGTGACTGGGGTTGGACCGGTGTGCGGGGCAAGCGTATCCGGATTCGCAACGCCACCCCCGGGGAGTACGTCTTCGCGCTTCGCACGGTGGACCTCGCGGGCGCGCGCGAAAAGCGCCTCCAGTTCATCCGGAACATCCGGCACTTCACGTCCTCCAGCAAGAACGCCGGTCCGATCGTCGACATCAACAGCAGCGTGCTGACGACGCCGCTGCCGTCCGCGATCGGCCCCGTGGATATTCCGCGGCGCGAACTCCAGATCTTCGAGGGTGAACTGATCTCCTTCTCGTGGACGGCGTCGGCGGAGGCGTATGGCGGAGAGATCGTGGGGTTCACGTACGCGCTCGACGACACGGCGTCGTTCCCGGCCGTGGACGCCCGCAACACGGGCGTGACGTACCGGCCGCAGGACTTGGCCGTCGGCCTTCACTTCCTCTTCGTGCGCGCCGTCGATGACGGCGGGCTCGTAACCAACGCGACGGTTCCGTTCCGGATCGTCCACCCGGCGTTCAAGGATCCGCCGAGCGCCACGAATCCTCCCCAGTACCTGTACGTGGACGATGCGCTGGCGCCGGGGAACGAGCTGAACCGGTTCTTCAACTTCCCCTCGGACGTCGAAGAGGACGATTGGTGGCGGATCAACATCCTGACACCGTTGTCTCTGGAATTCGGGATGGGTAGACGAGATTGGGACAGCTTCTCACGTGGTATCGCCGACGGCGGGGGTTCCCGCGTGGCGCCCATCCCAAGCGATCTCGCCGCCTACCGCGTGGTGATTTGGAATTGCGACGGGTACAACAATGCGGTCGGCGGAGGCAAGCCGACGGCCCTGTGGCAGACCCTGGTCGGCGGCGCCTACAGCGAGTTGGGAGGATATCTGCGCGCGGGCGGGACCCTGTTCCTATCGGGCTTCACCCTTGCCACCAACATCGTGTCGCCGCCAACGGATCTCAATGCACGATTCTCGCGGGGCCTTTGCTTTACGTACCAGCCTGGAACGCTGGGGTACGGCCGGACGTTCTTCCCCCGGGCCATGATGGGGGTCGATGGGTCGTTGGCCTCGAGCGCTGCGCTTCGCACCCAGGGCTCGAAGGACTTTCTGTCGGGGCAGGTGACGGCGGACGGCGCCGCGTTGGGCTACGTCACGGCGGAGGTCGATACCGGCATCACCGCGAAGTGGTACGAGAAGATCCAGGGGAGCTTTGACCCGAATACGACGTGGGCCCCGGGCCTGCCGGCGATCGAGGGTTGGCGCATGGCTAGTCTATTCAACTGCGTGCCCAGCCAGGGTCTGATTCGCCGCGAGAGCGCGAGCGTCCCGATCAGCCGGCCGATCTTCACCTACCACGGGGCGAATGTGGGAATTTACAGGGAAGGGGCTTCATCCCCCCGGGAGAATCTCGTCGTCGGCGTTCACGTCCAGGCGCACGACCTGGGCAATTTCGGTGGCGGCACCATCACGCAGGGGAACTCGCAGGGCGCCATCGGACGTGTTGTCGTCTTCGGATTCCCGGTCTACTTCATGAAGGACAGCCAGGCGTACACGAACGTGCGCAATGCGTTTGCCTACTTGAACGGCTCTCCGACGCTGCCGCCGATGCCGTAGCGGCAACCGGAACCAATCGCGACGGGGGATTCGGGCGCAGCGCCCGGGTCCCCCGTTTCGCGTATTCGCCCGGGACCGGGCTCAGGCTTGCACGTCGTGCGGGGGCGTCGATGCGGGGAGGATTCCTCTGGTCGCTGTGCGGCGCCTGCGCTCGGCTCCGCCTCGCTGCGGCTAGCAGGCTCCCGACGGATTCCTGCCCGCATCGACGCTACGCCCGGTCCGGCGGGAGTGCCCTCCGGGCTACTGACAAGCGCTCTCCGGATGGTTACACTACCAGGCTATGCCTCTTTCCCCGAATTCCCGCCTCGGCACCTACGAAATCTTCGCCCCTCTCGGGGCCGGGGGCATGGGCGAGGTCTACCGAGCCAGGGACCTGCGCCTCGGCCGTGAGGTCGCGATCAAGGTGCTGCCCGCGGAGGTGGCGTCCTCCCCGGACCGTCTCACGCGCTTCGAGCGCGAGGCGCGGACGGTCGCGGGGCTCAATCACCCCAACATCGTCACGCTATTCACCGTCGAGGACGAGGACGGCGTCCGATTCCTCACGATGGAGTTAGTCGAGGGGCAGACGCTCTCGAACTTCGTAGCCCCGGGAGGGCTTCCGCTCCCGAAACTCCTCGAACTCGCCATCCCCCTCACCGACGCCCTCGTCGCCGCCCACGAGAAGGGCGTGATCCATCGGGATCTCAAGCCCGGCAACGTGATGGTGACGGGCAAGGGGCGAGTCAAGGTCCTCGACTTCGGCCTGGCGAAGATGATGGGAGCCGACGCGCCCACTGCCCAGGGGGCCTCGTTCACGGCCACGGTGGAGTCTCCGATCTCGGGCGAGGGTCACGTGGTGGGGACGGTGCCGTACATGGCCCCCGAGCAGCTGCGGGGCGAGGCGGTCGACGCCCGCTCCGATCTCTTCTCGCTCGGGATCATTCTCTACGAACTCGCGACCGGACGGAGGCCCTTCACGGGCGAGACCTCGATCGACGTGAGCTCTTCCATCCTCCGCGACGCACCGGAGCCGCTGAGCCGGGTGCGCACGGATCTCCCCGGCGACTTCGCCATGCTCATCGACCACTGCCTCCAGAAGAGTCCCCGGGAGCGCGTCCAGACCGCCCTCGACGTGAACAACGCGCTGCGCCGCCTGCGGAAGGTGCTGGAGCGCGGGGAGCCGGAGAAGCCGGCATCAGACAAGGTCGCCTCGATCGCCGTGCTCCCGTTCGCGAACCGGAGCGCGAGCGCGGACGACGAGTACTTCTCGGACGGGCTCGCGGATGAGCTCCTGAACGTCCTCTCGAAGATCAAGGGGCTTCGGGTGACGGCGCGCTCGTCGGCCTTCACATTCAAGGGCAAGCAGGTGACGGCCAAGGAGATCGGCAGCGCTCTGGACGTCGCGACGCTCCTCGAGGGGAGCGTTCGCAAGGCGGGGAACCGGATCCGGGTATCGGTGCAGCTGGTGCAGGTGTCGGACAGCTCACACCTCTGGTCGGAGACGTACGACCGAACGCTGGAGGACATCTTCGCGGTGCAGGACGACATCGCGCAGTCGGTGGTGAAGGAGCTGCGGACCACCCTACTCGGCGAAGCGGCGGACTCGGACGCGAGCGGGGCGGCGAAAGCGGAGGTGGCGCGGGCGGCGAAGGGACGCGGGACCGATCCCGAAGCCCACCGGCTCTACCTCCTGGCGCGGCACCTGCTCGATCGACACTCGCGCGAGGACGGGTCCAGGGCCATCGAGTACCTGAAGGAGGCGGTGGCGCGGGACCCGGAGTATGCCCTCGCGTGGGCCGAGCTGAGTCGGGCACACACTGCGGAAGCGGCATTCGGGTGGGTCCCGGCGGCGGAGGGGTACGGCCGGGCTCGGGAGGCGGCGGAGCGGGCGCTCTCCCTGGATCCGGATCTCCCTGAAGGACACGCCC
>QJVW01000157.1 GCA_003235575.1 Candidatus Eiseniibacteriota bacterium
TCGCGATCCGTTCGCCCGCCGGCTCGCCGGCGAGCGGGGCATACGGATCGCGGAGACGCTCCCCGGGTTCAAGCGAAGTCAATGGGCGCTGGTCACCCGCACCGTCCTATTCGACGCCTTCATCCGTGATCGCGTCGCGGCGGGTGTCGACACGGTCGTCAACCTGGCCGCCGGCCTCGACGCACGGCCCTATCGCATGGACCTACCACCGTCGCTGCGGTGGATCGAAGTCGACCTCCCGGAAATCCTCGACGAGAAGGAGGCGATTCTTGCCGGCGAGAAACCGGTCTGCGCCCTGGAGCGCGTCCGTCTCGATCTCTCCGACGCCGCCGCGCGGCAGGCGCTCTTCGCGCGCCTGGCGGGGGAAGCGACGAATGCGCTCGTCGTCAGCGAGGGGCTTCTGATCTACATCGCTCCCGGGGGCGTTGCCGCCCTCGCGCGCGACCTGGCGGCCACCGCGCCGTTCCGTCACTGGACGATCGACATCCAGTCGCCCGGCCTCCTGCGAATGTTGACCAAGGACGCGGGCTCGCATCTCGACGCCGCGCGAGCCCCCTTCCTGTTCGGCCCCCCCGAGGGGCCACCCTTTTTTCTCCCGCACGGCTGGCGCCCCGTCTCGGTCCGACCGATCCACAAGGCCGCCGCGAAACTGAACCCCGATTCGGAAGGCCGCCAGGGGCAGAAGCCCTGGGCGGCGGTCTGTCTGATGGAGCGAGCAGGAGAGCGGCCCCTCGAAGAGAAAGGAATTTCCCCTTGAAGACGATGACGCTGATCCTCGCCTGCTTCCTCGTCGCAGGCTCCGCCGCGAATGCTGCCGAAGGGTACGGTCATGTCGAGTTCGCCAACTCCGGGTCCCCGGCGGCGCAGGCCGACTTCCTGGACGGCATGGCGCTGCTCCACGACTTCGAGTACCCGATCGCCGCGAAAGCCTTCCGCCGCGCACAGGAGGCGGATCCCGAGTTTGCGTTGGCGTACTGGGGCGAGGCGATGACCTACAACCACCCGCTCTGGATGGAGCAGGACCTCGAGGCGGCGCGCGCGGCGCTGGCGAAGCTCGGTCCAACCCTGGCCGCGCGGCGCGCCAAGGCGAAGACCGATCGAGAAAAGGAGTATCTCGACGCGGTGGAGATCCTCTACGGCGACGGGAGCAAGGAGGATCGCGACCGCCGGTACCGCGACGCCATGGAGGCGCTCCATGATCGTTACCCCAAGGACGTCGACGCGGCCGCGTTCTATGGGCTCTCCATCCTCGGCACGGCACATGCGGGCCGCGACATCGCCACCTACATGCGAGCGGCGGGCGTGCTGGAAGAGGCATGGACCGATCACCGCGAGCACCCGGGACTGGTCCATTATTTGATCCACAGCTACGACGATCCCGAGCATGCGCCGCTCGGCCTGCGGGCGGCGCGAATCTACGCGCGGATCGCGCCCGACGCCGCGCACGCACAGCACATGACCTCGCACATCTTCCTGGCGCTCGGCATGTGGCCGGAGACGGTGGGCGCGAACATCGCGGCGATGGCGGATGTCGACCGGGTGCGGGCGGCGGCGGGGCTGCCTCGTCGCTGCTGTGGTCACTACCCCAGCTGGCTCGGCTATGCCTATCTGCAACTGGGGGAGGAGGGAAAGGCGAAGGAGGCGCTCGCGGCCTGCCGCGCTTCCCTTGAGACCGACGTGGACGCGGCGCAGCCCGGGCAATCGCTGGACCCCGACAAATCGCGCATCGGGTCGTTCGCCAACATGCGCCTCCGTTATCTGATCGACACGGGACGCTGGGACGGCGACGTCTTCGGGTGGACGCTGCCGGCATCGGCCGGGCTGGGCGCGCAGCTCGATTTCGCCGTGGCGAACGCCATGGGAGCGGTCGCCGACGGAGAGGTCGCCGCGGCGCGCCGATCGCTGACCGACTTGGAGGTCGTGGTGCGGGAAGCGGTCGCGTACGAGACGAAGCGCGGCGGCGACTACGCGAACAATCGCGTCCGTCCCGAAATTCTGCTTCTCGAGGTGCGGGGGATGCTGGCCGAGCGGGAGAAGGATCCCGCCACGGCGGAGAAACACTATCGCGCCGCGGTCGCGCTGGAGGAGTCGCTTCCCATCGACTTCGGCCCACCGACGATCGACAAGCCCACGCACGAATTGCTCGGCGAGTTCCTGCTGCGGCAGGGCCGCGCCGCCGAGGCGCGCGCCGAGTTCGAGAAGGCCCTGGCGCGGACGCCTGGCCGGAGACTGGCGCGTTTGGGAATGGATGCGGCGGCGGACGACGCCAAACGCCAGGGCTCCCGATGATCGTGCTCCGCCCGGAGTCGTTGGAGGGGAACGGCGTGAGGCTGGAGCCGATGGCAGCGTCGCATGAGGAGGCTCTGGCGTCGGCGGCGTCCGATGGAGCGCTGTGGGAACTCTGGTACACGTCCGTGCCGGAGCCGGACCGGGTCGCCGCGTACATCGCAGAGGCCCTTGCGGGCCAAGCAGCCGGCCACATGCTGCCCTGGGTGGTGCGCGAACTGGAGAGCGGGGACATCGTCGGCACGACCCGATATCACGACATCGTTCACGCGGCCGACCGCGTCGAGATCGGGTACACGTGGTACGCGTCGCGGTGGCAGCGAAGCCACGTCAACACCGCCTGCAAGATCCTCCTGCTGGAACACGCGTTCGAACGTCTCGGCTGCGCGGTGGTCGGGCTCCGCACCGACAACTTCAACCATCGGTCGCAACGCGCCATCGAGGCGCTGGGGGCGAAGAAGGATGGGGTCGTCCGCCACCACGCCCCGCGACGCGACGGCAGCATTCGCGACACGGTGATCTACAGCATCCTGGCGAAGGAGTGGCCCGACGTGCGGCGCCACCTGGAGCTTCGACTGCGTCGGCATCGCGAATCGTCCGGCGCCTAGCCACGAACGCCGCGCGCATCGCGCCTCGATAGGGGTAACGGCGCGGCGGGCGCCGGTGGTAGTCTTCTCCGCATGCTTTCTCCCGGCACCATGATCGGCCCCTATCGCATCGACCGCGAAATCGGTCGCGGCGGCATGGGCGTCATCTTCCTCGCCCAGGACACGCGGCTCGGGCGCGCGGCGGCCATCAAGGCGCTGCCGGAGGACGTGGCCGGCGATCCCGATCGCATGGCGCGCTTCGAGCGCGAGGCGAAGGCGCTGGCGTCGCTGACCCATCCGAACGTCGCGGGCATCTACGGACTCGAGGAATCGGAGGGGCGGCGCTACCTGGCCCTCGAATACGTGGAGGGCGAGTCGCTGGCGGAGCGCCTCCTCCGCGGCCCGCTCTCCGTCCCCGACGTGATCGATATCGGCCTTCAGGTCGCCGCCGGCATTGAGGCGGCGCACGAGGCCGGGATCATCCATCGCGACCTGAAGCCGGGCAACGTCATCATCAGTTCCTCCGATCAGGCCAAGGTTCTCGACTTCGGCCTGGCGAAGGGGAAGGTGGCCGAGGGGCCGAGCGCGTCGAGCCCGACGAACGCCGCCGAGAACTCGCCCACGATCGCGCAGTCGCCGACGCTGCTCCATTCCCCGACCATGCAGACGCCCGCGACGATGCCGGGCGTCATCCTCGGCACCGCGGCGTACCTCTCCCCGGAGCAGGCGCGGGGGAAGCCGGTCGATCGCCGCACGGACATTTGGTCGTTCGGTTGTCTTCTGTACGAATGCCTGACGGGGCGCCTCGCGTTCGAAGGTGAGACGGTTTCCGACACGATCGCGAAGATCCTGGAGCGCGAGACGAACTACGACGCGCTTCCGGCCTCGACGCCCGCCGCGCTTCGCGCGCTTCTCTCGCGCTGTCTGGAAAAGGACCCCCGTCGCCGGCTGCGCGACATCGGCGACGCGCGGCTCACGCTGGAGGAGCTCAAGGCGGGGAGTTCCTCGGCGGCGCTGGCCGCCATCGGGGCGGCCCAGGCGGACGCGGCGGGGGGCGTCGCGGATCCGGCGGCGGCCACGGCCGCCGCGGAGTCGACCAGGCGCCGTGGATTCCTGGTCGCTGCCGCGGCCTTCGCCGCGGGCGCAGTTCTCGCCGTCGCCGCCTGGAGCGGTCTCGGCATCGGCGGGCGAGGGTCATCCGGAGCGGGCGGCGAAACGGCTCGCCTCTCCATCGCCATTCCGGATCACCTGCGGCTTCAAGACATGGCGCTCACCGACGACGGCGCCACGGTGGTGGCGCGCGCGGCGATTCGCACGCCGCCGGCCGGCGCGGAGCCGATCTCAATGCTCTATGTCCGCGCAATCGACAGCGACAAGTTCCAGCCGCTTCGCGGCACCGAGCGCGTCCAGGGATTCGCGGTCTCTCCCGACGGGAAGTGGGTCGGCTACGTCGTGCCCGTGTCCGAGCGATCCAGGAAGCTGAAGCGAATGAAGGCGCCACTCGACGGCAGCGCTCCGCCCGCCGAGATGGGCCCCTGGGAGGATTCCTGGTCCGGGGCCCCCACGATTCTCGAATCGGGGGAACAACTGGTTGTCGTCTCGCCGGGGACCAGCTTCGTACGGATACCCGCGTCCGGCGGCGCCGCATCCGCCCCCCAACCCTTCGAGGGGCTCGACTCCACCGCGACGGTGGCCTTCGGCGCCGTCCTGCCCGGCGACCGCGGCGTGCTCCTTTCGATCGCTTCCTACGTGGGGTCGGTCTACGAGCAAAACGCGGGGGTCCTCGATCTGAAGACCGGCACGGCGAAGATCCTGGTTCGGAACGCCGGATCTCCCAGCTATGAGAAAACGGGACACCTGCTCTTTTCGAGGCGGGACGCGCTTTTCGCCGTGCCGTTCGAACTCGGCCGTCTCGAGGCAAAGGGCGAGCCGACGGCGATTCTGGATGGCCTTCGCGTCATCACGGCCTGGGGAAACGCCCAGTTCAACATCACGAAGAGCGGGATGCTGACGTTCGCACCCGGCGGATTCGTCGGCAAGGATCGCCGGTTGGAGATCGTGGATGACGAGGGACGGTCGACGGACTGGTCGCCCGAGCGCCTCCCGTTCGAAGTGGGCGCGTGGGCCTCACCGGATGGGATGCGCGTCGCCTCCGTGGTGGCGAACGCGGAGGCGATCTACGAGATCTGGATCTCGGATCGTGGCAGCAAGTCTTCGCGCCGGGTCATCGCCCGCGAGGGGATCGACTGCAGCACTCCATGCTGGTCGCCCGATGGAGCGACCATCGCCTATACACGGTCCGCACAGTCGGACGACGATGGACTCTACCTCGCGCGCGCGGACGGCTCCGGCGTCCCGCGGCGCATCGCCATGGCGGAGAAGGGGGTCTACTTCTTCCCCAACGCGTGGACCCGAGACGGACGCCGAATCCTCGCGACGCGCATGGAGGGGGGAGTCTTCGGACTGGTCTCGGTCGCGGTTTCCGAGTCGCCAACGACGCTCTCGGAGGCGGAGTGGATTTTCCCCAAGGACGCCGGAACTCGTTTCATGGCGAGGCTGTCTCCCGATAACGCCTACCTCGCCTACCTCTCGGACGAGGGTGGCCCGACCCAGGCGTTCGTCCGGGCGTGGAACGGTAGGGCGGCCGTCGGTGACGGCGTCCCCCTGGGCAAGGTCGGCGGCACCACGATTCTCTGGACACGCGATGGCAAGCGGGTTCGTTTCATCGACGATGCGGGCAACATGGTCGAATCGGCGATCACGTCGGGCGCTCGCCTGAGCGCTTCGAGTCCAAAGACGCTCTGGAACTATCGCGATCTCAGGCTGACCGAAGGGATCGGCTCCCCGCTCCCGGACGGTCGACTGGTGGGCATTCGCCGGGGGGAGAGCGAGGAGGACATCTCGCGGATGGACATCGTGCTCGGCTTTCCCCGGATCCTCGAAGCACAGCTGCGGCGGGCTTCGTCCAAGTAGGCGCTCGGCGGGCGCGCCTTCGCGGCCCGCCGAGCGATTCGTCCCGACTGCCTACTTACCCTTCTGCAGCTTCTCCAAGATCCCCGCCGACCACTTGTCTTCGGGGTCGAGCTCGATCGCTTTCTTGAGGCTGGCGATCGCCTCGTCCTTCTTGCCCGCGCCCGCCTGAATCCGACCGAGCAGGTTGTAGCAGTAGGCGACGTCCGGATTCTGCTCGATGTTGAATTCCATGATCGCGATCGCCGCGTCGTTGTCGTTCTTCTCCTCCGCGAGCCATTCGGCCACCGCGTTCAGAGGCCCCGGCTTGAAGTTGTACGCGTCGGAACCGTAGTACTTCTCCTTCAGCGCCAGATACTTCGTCCTGACCGAGTCGACGCCGCCCTTCTCGAACTCCATCTTCGTGATATCCGCGATCGGCTGCGGGTGGGGCACGCCGTGATGGCACGTGGCGCACTTGACCTGAATCGGGTTCTCGATGCCGGTCTTGGGGATCAGCGTTCCGTTGATCTCGCCCACCATCGCCATCATCGTGCGGGCGATCTCCTTCTCAGCGAACACCCAGCGCCCCCGAAAAGGCCCGCATGATTCCCACCAGTTCACCTTTGGAGATGTCCTTGGGCAAGACTTTGAGATTGGTGAACTTGTCCGGGATCTGCGCGGCGGCGGTGTCGGCCCCTCCGATGATCAGCAGGCACGCGACGGAGGTGAGGAGGAATCGCACGAGAACGGGTCGCATCATGGAATCTCCTTGTGACAGTGGGCAGCGGACCGAGGCGCCGGTCGGCTCCCGGCCGGCGCACTCGACTACGGGGGGGACGGCTAGTCTACCACCAACCGGGGCCCCCGCGACGTCCAAGCGGCCGCGGAGGACCTCTGCTAGAATGGACGTCGTCATGGCGCTCTCCAGCGGCACCTCCCTCGGCCCCTATGAAATCGTCGCCCCCATCGGCGCCGGCGGCATGGGGGAAGTCTACCGGGCCCGCGACGCGCGGCTCGCCCGCGACGTCGCCGTCAAGGTGCTTCCCGCGGCCCTCGCGGGCGACTCCGACCGACTCCATCGCTTCGAAAACGAGGCCCGAGCCGCCGCCCGGCTGAACCACCCGAACATTCTTCAGGTCTACGACGTGGGCCGCCACGATGGGCATCCCTACCTCGTCACCGAACTCCTTGAAGGGGAGACTCTGCGCGACCGGATCGCGAACGGGCCGCTCAGTCCGCGGCGCGCGATCGAATTCGGAATCGGCGTGGCGCTGGGGCTGGCCGCGGCGCACGACGAGGGAATCGTCCATCGCGACCTCAAGCCCGAGAATTTCTTTCTCACCAAGGACGGACGCGTGAAGATCCTCGACTTCGGCCTGGCGAAGTTGACGCGGCCCGAGGGCGACGGTGACGAGACGATCGCGAACGCGCCGACGGTAGGCGGCGACACCGAGGCCGGCGTGGTGATGGGGACCGTCGGCTACATGTCGCCCGAACAGGTGCGCGGCCAGAAGGCCGACGCCCGCTCGGACATCTTCACGTTCGGCGCGATCCTGTTCGAGGTCGTCTCCGGACAGCGGGCGTTCCGCGGCGAAACCCCGGCGGACACCATGAGCGCCATCCTGAAGGAGGATCCGCCCGAGCTGACGCTGATCGCGAAGGAGATTCCGCCCGCCTTCGACCGGATCGTGCACCGCTGCCTCGAGAAGTCGCCCGCATTGCGGTTCCGATCCGCGCAGGATCTCGCGTTCAGCCTCGAGGCGATCTCGACGACGTCGTCGAGCACGGGCTCCGGCGGGGTCTCGGCGATCGACGGTCCCGGCCGCGCGGAGGTCGATTTCGAACTGATTACGTACAAGCCGAGTTTCCTTCACAGCGCCCGATTCGCCCCGGACGGACAGACCGTCGTCTACGCCTCGCGCATCGACGGCGCGCCGCTCGCGCTGTTCATGAAACGACCGGAGACGCCCGAACCGATACCGATTCCGATCCCCGGCGCGGACGTGCTCGCTATTTCCGCGACCGGCGAGATGGCGATCCAGCTGAACCTGGTCGGAGTGCATGCGGGCGTGGGCATGGGCACGTTGGCCCTCGCGCCGATGTTCGGCGGCGCGCCCCGACCTGTCGCCGAAAACATCACATTCGCCGATTTCGATCATTCCGGGCGGCAGATGGCCGTCATTCGCGAGGAGTCGGGGAAGTCCTACCTCGAGTACCCCATGGGCAACGTGCTCCACGAGACGGGCGGGCATCTGAGCTACGCGCGCATCGCACCGCGGGGGGACCGGATCGCGTTTTTCGATCATCCGTTGAAGAACGACGACCGCTCCAGCGTCGCGGTCATCGATTTCCAAGGAACCAAGAAGACGCTGACCCCGGAGTGGGCCTCCGCGCAGGGTCTCGCCTGGAGGCCGGACGGCGAGGAAATCTGGTTCACCGCAACGATGAGTGGCGCGAACCGCTCGAGCGTCTACGGCGCCTCGCTATCCGGCGACGTGCGGCAGGTGTACGCGATACCAGGGAGCGTTCGAATCCACGACATCTCCGCGAACGGTGCGGCGATCATCGCGCGCGAAATCTACTCCGCGGGAATTCTATGCGTGGGGCCCGGAGACGCCCCCGAACGGGAGCTCGGCTGGCTCGGGTATTCCCTTCCGGCGGCGATTTCCGCTGATGGGAAGACGGTTCTCTTCACGGAGGGGAGCCCCGGCGTAGGCCGCGACTACGCGGCCTGCATTCGGGGAACGGACGGCACGCCGGTCCTGCGCCTGGGCGAGGGGACTGCGCTCGGCATTTCCCAGGACGGCAAGTGGGTGTTGGCGCGGCTACCGTACCACGACGCGCCCTTCGATCTGTTGCCGACAGGGCTGGGCCAGAAGCGGTCCTTCCCAGGCAGCGGGTACCGCACCGCCGGCCACAAGGCTCTATTCACGCCTGATGGGTCGAGCGTCGTGATGCAGGCCCAAGACGATCAGGACTCGCCGGGCCTCCTTGTCCTCGAAATCGCGAATGGCAATCTTCGATTCTTGCCGATCAAGGTGGGGAGCCTAGGACTTCGACCCAATTTCGCCCTCTCCCCCGATGGAACGCAGGCGATCGTGGGGCACATCCACACCGGTGAGACCAATGTCCTCCCGATCGACGGATCGGCCGTGCGGCCGGGACCCCGGCTCGAGCCGTACGACGTGATCGCGGCGTACACGCCGGATGGCGAATCCATATTCGTGCAGGCCGGTCCTCGGAAGATTCCGATGCTCGTCTCCAAGGTGAACCTGGCGACCGGCTCGCGCGAGCTCTGGCGCGAGATCGCGCCATTGAATCGCACCGGCTTGATTGGTCTCTCCCTGATTCACCTCTCGCGCGATGCCGAAACCTACGCCTACGGCCACAATCGCGAAGTGGGCGAGTTCTATGTCACCCGCGGACTAGCGTAGTTGCGCTCCACGGTCACCCCGCGCCTTCTCCTCCTATCGTTCGGGCATTTGACGATCGATTCGTATTCCAGCTTCTTCTCGCCGCTCCTGCCGCTCCTGGTCGAGAAGCTGCACATGAACCTGACCATGGTCGGGGCGCTCGTGGCGCTTGCGTCGATCACGTCGTCGTTTTCGCAGCCGCTCTTCGGGATCTTCGCGGATCGCCTCCGCCGTCCCTGGTTCGTGGTGCTGGGGCCGCTGACGGCCGCCGTCTTCATGAGCGGACTCGGGCTCGCGCCGAACTACCCGACGCTGGTGGCGCTGCTCATGCTCGCCGGCCTCGGGGTCGCCGCGTTCCATCCCCAGGCGACGGCGCTCGCGGGGAATATCGGCCCGCGGCGGGGCATGGCCATGGCGTTCTTCGTGACCGGCGGCACCATCGGATTTTCCGTAGGGCCGCTCTTCGCCGTGGGCCTGGTCTCGGCGTTCGGCTTGGAGCGAACGTGGCTGGCCGCCATCCCCGGGCTGTTGGCGTGCGGGCTCCTGCTCGCGTGGTTCCGGAGGACGCCGGCCCGCGAACACCATGAAGTGCCACGAGCGCCGCTCCGCGCGTTGCGGCCCGTGCTTCGTCCCTTGGGACTTCTCTACGGCGCGACGGTCGCCCGGTCGACGGTTTCGTATGGTTTCATGACCTTCCTCCCGCTCTTCCTCCATGGCAGGGGCTATTCGCTCTCCCAGAGCGGCGCCGTTCTCTCGGCCTATCTGCTGCTCGGCGCCGTTGGCGGATTCTTCGGCGGGTGGCTGTCGGACCGGATCGGCGGACATCGCGTCATCGTCGGCTCGTTCGCGAGCGCCGTGCCGCTCTACTTCGGCTTTCTGTTTCTTCCCGACGCCGTCGGCCTGCCGTGCCTCTTCCTCGGCTCCTTCCTCCTCCAGTGCTCGATTCCGGTATTCGTCGTCCTCGGTCAGGGGTTGTCCCCGGCGCACTCGTCGACGATCTCCAGTCTTCTCATGGGCGTGGCGTGGGGCGTCGGCGCGATGATCATCGGCCCGATCGGCGCATTCGCCGACCGCCAGGGAATCCAGGCGGGACTTGCCGTCCTGGCGTCGATGCTGGTGATGGGGCTCGTCTGCTCCGCGCTCCTACCGGGGGCGCGTCGCCACGTTCCCATCGCGGAGGTTACGGGAGGGGTGTAGGGATTCCGGGCGATGCCGTCGCCCGCAGCGGACGTCCATCGCGGCGCCGCGGCGCGGGGGAACGCGGCTCACCCTCTCGCGATGAGGGTCGGCAATTGAACCGCGCACAAGCTATTGCAGTCATTGGGTTTGTCGGCGGACTGGCCCGGGCGGGGGTCGGTTCGCCGGATCGGGGCGCCCCACGCACCGCTCTTGTTCCTTACCCTACTTGAGGATAGACTGGCCCCTCCATGGTACTCGCCGACACGATCCGCCCCGGCTACGCGCGAACGACCACGGGGTCCCCCGGGACCTCGGCCGCGTCGCT
>QJVW01000107.1 GCA_003235575.1 Candidatus Eiseniibacteriota bacterium
GCGCGCGCACGGCTCTTCCCCGGGGGCAGGTAGAGCTCGACGCGGTCGGTGAAGAGGAGGAGGCCGACGCGGTCACGGTTCCGCGCCGCCGCGAGGGACACGAGCGCTCCGGCCTCGGCCGCGGCGTCACGCTTGGCGCGGGCCCGGCTGCCGAACCCGAGTGAGCCGGAGAGATCGAGCGCCACGACCACCGTCAACTCGCGCTCCTCGTCGAAGCGCTTGACGAAGGGCCGGCCCGCCCGCGCGGTCACGTTCCAATCGATGGAGCGGATGTCGTCGCCGGGCACGTACTCGCGAACCTCGGCGAACTCCAGGCCTTGGCCGCGGAAGGCGCTGCGGTAGGCGCCCGAAAAGACTTCCTCCACCGCCCGGCGGCTTCGAATCGTCAGCCGCCGAACCTGCGCCAGAAGTTCGGGCGTGATCACGGAACCGCGACGCGGGCCAGAATGCGGCGCGTGATCTCGTCCACCGGGACGCCTTCCGCCTCCGCCTCGTAGGTGAGAAGGATCCGGTGACGAAAGACGTCGGGCGCCAGTTCCTTCACGTCGTCGGGCGTGACGTAGGCGCGGCCGTCCAGGAACGCATTGGCGCGGCAGGCCCGCGCGAGGGAGAGCGTGGCCCGCGGCGAGGCGCCGAATTGGATCAGCGGGCGGAGGTCGAGGCCGAAGCGCTCCGGCTCCCGTGTCGCATGAACCAGGTCGACGATGTAGCGACGGATCCGCCCGTCGAGATAGACCGTGTGGACCGTGTGTCGGGCGGCCCGAATGGCCTCCGCGGTCACGACGGGCTTCGGCGCGGGCGCCGCTTCGCCGCCCATACGCTCCAGGATCTCCGTCTCCTCCTCGGGGCTCGGGTAGCCGACACGGATCTTCAGGAGGAAGCGGTCCATCTGCGCTTCCGGAAGCGGGTAGGTTCCCTCCTGCTCGATCGGGTTCTGCGTCGCCAGGACCCAGAAGAGCTCGTCGAGCGGATACGTCGTGTCCCCGATCGTCACCTGGCGCTCCTGCATCGACTCGAGGAGAGCGCTCTGGACCTTGGCCGGGGCGCGATTGACCTCGTCCGCGAGGAGAATCTGCGTGAACACCGGCCCGAACTTCGGGCTGAACGACCCTTCCCTCGGATCGAACACGAGCGTGCCGGTCAGATCGGCGGGAAGTAGGTCCGGCGTGAATTGGATCCGCCGGAACTGGGCGTCGATCGCCTGGGCGACGGTCTTCACGGCAAGCGTCTTCGCGAGTCCGGGTACGCCCTCGAGCAGGAGATGTCCGTCCGAAAGTAGCCCGATCAGGATCCGGCGCACCATCGTCTCCTGTCCGACGATCGTGCGCTCCACCGCCTCGAGCAGCCGGGGAACGAATTCGCTCTCGGCCCGCACCTGCGCGGTTCGTTCTTCGAGGGATGTGTCGCTCATGGTTTGACGGCGACGACCGGCGTCTATCCCAGCCGTCGCGGGTAGAGGGGGTGCGCGGCGCACAGGTCCGCCACCTTGACGCGGATCTTCTCGAGCGCGGCCTCGTCCGCGCGAAGGCGAAGCGCCTCGTCGATCCATCCGGCGAGGTCGCGCATCGCGGCGACGCCCAGCCCTCGCGTGGTGACGGCCGGGGTGCCGATGCGGAGCCCGCTCGTTACCGCCGGCGGACGCGGATCGCCGGGCACCGCGTTCTTGTTCACGGTGATTCCCGCGCGGTGGAGCGCGACCTCGGCTTCGGCGCCGGAGTAGTCGGCCCGCTTCAGATCGACCAGGATGAGATGGTTGTCCGTGCCGCCGGTGACGAGGTCGTAGCCCCGCTCCAGGAGCGCCGCGGCCAGGGCCTGCGCGTTCTCAACGACGCGCCGGGCGTAGTCGCCGAATTCCGGCGTCGCCGCCTCGCGGAAGCAAACGGCCTTGGCGGCGATCACATGCATGAGCGGCCCACCCTGCATCCCGGGAAAGACCGACTTATCAATCGCTTTTGCGAATTCCTTCTTGCAGAGGATGAGCCCACTGCGCGGTCCACGCAGCGTCTTGTGGGTGGTGGTCGTGACCACGTCGGCGTGCGGCACCGGGCTCGGATGGCACCCCGCCGCGACGAGGCCGGCGATGTGGGCCATGTCGACCACGAAGCGCGCGCCCACCTCGTCCGCGATCGCCCGGAAGCGGGCGAAGTCGATGACGCGCGGGTAGGCGCTGGCGCCGGCGACGATCACCTGGGGCCGATGCTCGCGCGCCATCGCCGCGACCTGATCGTAGTCGAGAAGTCCGGTCTCGGCGGACAGTCCGTACTGGACGGCCTTGAAGACGATCCCCGTCGCCGACACCTTGTGCCCGTGCGTGAGGTGGCCCCCATGCGCGAGCGCCATGCCGAGAAGGGTGGAGCCCGGAGGCATGAGCGCCAGGTAGGCGGCGAGATTCGCCTGGGCGCCCGCGTGCGGCTGCACGTTCACGTGCTCGGCGCCGAAGAGCGCCTTCGCCCGTTCGATGGCGAGGGTCTCCGCGACGTCGACATGTTCGCATCCGCCGTAGTACCGCTTGCCCGGATAGCCCTCGGCGTACTTGTTGGTCAGCGGGGTGCCCATCGCCTCCAGGACCGCTTCGCTGACGAAGTTCTCGGATGCGATCAGCTCCAGCGTCGCGCGCTGTCGTTCGACCTCGTGCGTGATCGCGGAGGCGATGTCCGGATCGATATCGGCCAGCGGCGCATCCCGTCGCTCGAGACCGGCCGCGTCCATGGATTCGGTGCGTGGGCTCGTCACGCCGACGCCTTAGCGAGCCTTCCGGGCGGCGCGCTGCACCTTTCCCGATGTCTCGATCGGGAAGAGCCAGCCGTGACGGTCCGGTTCGCGCCCCTCGATGATGTCGAAGAACGCTTCCTGGAGTCGTTTCGTGATCTTCCCCACCTTGCCGTCCCCCACGGGGACCCGGTCCACCGACGTGATCGGGGTGATCTCCGCCGCCGTACCGGTGAAGAAGACCTCGTCGGCCAAGGAAAGCATCTCGCGAGGCAACTGCTCCTCGCGCACCTCGTAACCCAGCTCGCGTGCCAAGACCATGATGCAGTCACGCGTGACGCCGGGAAGGATCGCGCTGGCCAGGGAGGGTGTGTAGAGCGTCTCGCCTCGTACGAGGAACAGGTTTTCCCCGCTTCCCTCCGCAAGGAACCCGAACGAGTCGAGGGCGATCCCCTCCACGTAGCCGTCGGCGACGGCCTCGAGCTTGATCAGCTGGCCGTTCAGGTAGTTCGCCCCGGTCTTCGCCATGAAGGGGAACGTGTCGGGCGCGGCGCGGCGCCAGGACGAGACGCGCACGGCGATCCCCTTGTCCAGTGCCTCTTTGCCCAGGTACTTCCCCCAATCGAGCGTGGCGATGGCGACGTCGACGGGCACGCCGGCCGGGTTCACGCCCAGCGACTTGTACCCACGGTAGACGACCGGGCGGACGTAGCACGCGTGGCCGCCGTTCCGGCGCACGGTCTCGCGGCACGCCTCCATCAACTCGTCGAACGTGTACGTGATCTCCATCCGGGCGATCTTGCTGGAGTCGAGAAGACGCTGCACGTGGCGGTCGAGGCGGAAGATCGCGGTGCCGCGGGGCGTATCGTACGCGCGGATCCCCTCGAAGACGCTCGACCCGTAGTGCACGACGTGGGACAGCACGTGAATCGTCGCATCCTCGAACGCGACGAGCTTGCCGTTCATCCATACGACCGGCTGGGCATCCCGAGCCATGAATTCCTCCCAAGGTCCTGCCACGGTACGCCTGCGCGCCGTGACAAAATTATCGAACGCCCTCCCGCCGCTCGATCGCGTCCCGAATCACGGGAAGCCAGCGAAGCAGGTGGCTGCGAATACGGTGAAACGTGTCGTCGTAGTCCTCTGCCGTGCCCCCGATCGGGTCGGTCACCCCCGCCGGCTTCATGCCCTCCTCGGCGCTCCGCTCGGCGATCAGGTGAATCCGGTCCCGCACGTCGGGGGCCAGGCCGCGCGCCCATTCCGCGTGGTGGGACTCCATGGCCAGGATCAGGTCCGCCTCGCGCACCATGCGGGGCGTCAGCGCCCTGGAGCGGTGCGCGCTCAGATCCAGATCGTGAGCGGCGGCCGTCGTAATGGCCAGCGACGTCGCCGGGAGTCCGTCCGTAGCCCCGGTGCCCGCGGAGCCGATTTCCACGTTTCCGGTCGGATCGTTTGCAAGCATCGAGCGGAGAAGCGCCTCGGCCATTGGGCTTCGGCAGGTGTTCCCCGTGCAGATCAGGAGTACGTGGAACATGAGCCTCGCAGGGTCGGTTGGCAGCGTGACAAAACGAGTCTAGGGTGGCGGCCAAGGGGCGTCAAGTGTGGTCGCCGCCGATATCTGCGAGACCAACGGCACCCGTCCGAAGCACCGCGACGGTACTTCCGTCCACGCGCACCAGGGTCGACGGCACGCCCCCGAGGTCTCCTCCATCGATTGCGATCGACGCCCCCGCTCGGGCGGCGTCCGCCATCCGGGCCGGCGGGTCGCCGCCCGGCCGGTTCGCCGACGTCGAGACGAGCAGGCCCCCGGAGGCCCGAACGACCTCTCGAAGGAACGGGCTGCCGGGGCACCGAACCGCCGCCGTGCCGTCGGCGGCGCGGAGCGCCTCCGGGATCGACGTGGAGGCCGGGAGAACGATCGTGAGCGCCCCCGGCCAGTGTCGCTCCGCCAGTTCCAGCGCGCGGACCGGGACCGTGACGTCCCAGCGGCCCAGCGCGTGTGGATCGTCGATCAGGAGAACCCAGCCCTTCTTCGCCGCGTCGCGCGGCTTCAGCGCGCGCAGCCGCTCCAGCCCCGCGGGCCGGTCGGCGCGGACGTGATAGCCGTAGAGGCCCTCGGCGGGCAGCAGGGCGATTTCTCCGTCCGCGAGGCGGGCGGCAGCCTCGTCGCGGGCATGGGCCCAGGAGGCAGGGTCTTCGAGGTTGATGCGCAGCACCGGCGGCTCGGCCGGGATCGCCACGCCCTAGACCTTTCCGCCGCTCGCGAGGTTCTCCTTCATGGTTCGCAGCTTCTCGTGGAGCGCGGCGTCGTTCAGCGCGAGGATCTGCACCGCCAGGATCGCCGCGTTCTTCGCGCCGGGGGCGCCGATGGCGACGGTCGCCACGGGGACGCCGGGCGGCATCTGCACCGTGGCGTAGAGCGAGTCCGCCCCGCCCAGCGCGGTTCCCAGGAGCGGCACGCCGATCACCGGGAGCGTCGTATGCGCCGCGACCGTCCCCGCCAGGTGGTTCGCCATGCCGGCGGCCGCGATGAACACCCGAACACCGCGTCCGGGGGCGGCGTCGACGATCTGTCGAACCTTCTCCGGCGAGCGATGCGCCGAGGCGTGATGCATTTCGTGCGCGACGCCGAAGGAGTCCAGCACCTTCGCCGTCGCTTCCATGGTCGCGCGATCGTTCTCGCTTCCGAAGAGGATCGCAACACGGCTAGTCGAGGTCATGGATCGGTTCTCCCCACCTGTTCGGATGTCAGCGCGATGTCGCGCCGGTATTGCATGCCTGCGAAATAGATCCGGGACGTGGCCGCGTACGCGGCCTCCCGGGCTTCCTCGAGGTTGACGCCGCGCGCGGTCACGCCCAGGACCCGGCCGCCGCTCGTGACCCACCGTCCCATGTGCTTGTCGATGCCCGCGTGGAAGAGATGGATCCCGTGCTGCCACGGCCCCTCGAGCCCTTCGATGTCGTCTCCGGTCGCCGGTCGCGCGGGATAGCCGCGTGACGCAAGGACCACGCAGACGGCCGCTCCGCGGTACTTCAAAAACGTCGCGTGCCGATCCGCGGGCAGCCGGCCGAGCGCGGCATTCCAGAGCAGCGGCAGCGCATCTTCCTCCAGGAGCGGCAGAACCACCTGCGCCTCCGGATCCCCGAAGCGAGCGTTGAATTCGAGCACCTGCGGCCCCTCCGACGTCAGCATCAGACCGAGGTAGAGGATCCCGCGGTACGGCGTGTTCTCCTCGCGGAGGGTGCGCAGGATCGGATCGACGATCCGCTTCCCGAAGGCGATCGCGTCCGCCTCCGACGGCAGGCGCGCCGGCGCGCACGCGCCCATCCCGCCGGTGTTCGGACCCGTGTCGCCTTCTCCGATCCGCTTGTGATCCCGCGCGGGCGGAAAGAGCATCCACCGCTGCCCGTCGGTGAGGACCAATACCGACGCTTCCTCTCCCCGGATGAAGTCCTCGATGACGATCGTCTCACCGGCCGGGCCCAGGGCGCCGTCGCGCATCCAGGCGTCGACCGTGGCGCGGGCCTCGTCGGCGTTCTCCGCGATGACGACGCCCTTCCCCGCGGCCAATCCGTCCGCCTTGAGGACGATCGGATAGGTAACCGTCGCGAGCAGCGCATCCGCTTCGTCCGCCGAGGTCGCGACGCGATACGGCGCGGTCGGCAGGCCGAGGCGGGTCAAGAGATCCTTCGTGTAGCGCTTGCTCGATTCCAGGCGCGCGGCCGCGGCCCCCGGGCCGAGCGTCGCGATGCCCACGGCGCGCAGGGCGTCCGCCAGACCCGCCGCCAACGCCACCTCGGGGCCGACCACCACGAAGTCGATCTCGTTCTTCTTGGACCAGCCCACGATCGACTCCACGTCGTCGGGGGCGACCGGGATGCGCTCGGCGAGCGGTTCCATGCCGGGATTGCCGGGCGCGACGAAGATTTGCGGCGAGTCCTCCGCCCGATGGAGCGCCTCGACGATGGCGTGCTCGCGGCCCCCCTGCCCTACGACCAAGACGCGCATGCCGATCATGAGGATTCCTCCGCCAGCACCGCCCGAAGGGCCGCCTGCAGCTTCTCGGGGTGGGCGCGGCCGCGGGACTGCTTCATCGCCTGCCCCACGAGATACGCGAACGTCTTCTCCTTGCCGGCGCGGAACTCGGCGGTCGGTCCCGGATTCGCCGCCAAGACCTCGCGCGCGAGGGCGCGCAACGCCGCGTCATCGTCGATCGGGAGAAGTCCGTGCTTCTGCACCAACGCCTCGGGTCCTTCGGGATCCGTGAGCATCTTTTCGAAGAGTTGCTTTCCGATCTTTCCCGATACGCGGCCCGCCGCGACCATGCCGACCAGGTCGCCGAGTCGGTCGGCGCGAATGGGGAAGGTTTCGATGCTGCCGCCGATCTTGTTCCGCACGGCGTTCACCTCCGTCATGATCCAGTTCGAGGCGAGCTTGGGGTGTCCCGAGCGCGCGGCCGTCTCCTCGTAGTACGCCGCCAGGGCGCGCGTCTCCGTCAGCACCTCGGCGTCGTAGTCGGGAATGCCGTGCGCGCGCACCAGGCGCGCCCGAAGCGCGTCGGGCAGTTCGGGGAGCGAGGCGCGCAGTCGCTCGATCCATGCCGCGTCGAGGTCGAGCGGCAGCAAGTCGGGCTCGGGGAAATAGCGATAGTCGTGCGCCTCCTCCTTGCTACGCATCGTCTCGGCGACGCCGCGCGCGGAATCCCACAGCAGCGTCTCCTGCACGACCCGCCCGCCGGACTCCAGCAGCGCGATCTGCCGGTCGATCTCGTAGGCGATCGCCTTTTCGACGTAGCGGAAGGAATTCAAGTTCTTGATCTCGGTCTTCGTGCCGAATTCCGCCTGGCCGCGCGGGCGCACCGACACGTTCGCGTCGCAACGAAGGCTGCCCTCCTCCATGTTCCCGTCGCAGACGTCGAGGTAGATGAGGATCTGCTTCAATTTGGTCAAGTACTGGTACGCCTCCTCGCCGGTGCGAAGCTCCGGCTCCGAGACGATCTCGATCAGCGGAACCCCGGCGCGATTGAGGTCCACGCGCGTCGTGGAGACGCCCTCGCGGCCCTCCGGGTGCAGGGACTTGCCCGCGTCCTCTTCGAGATGGATGCGCACGAGCCCGATGACCTTCGGGCCTTCCGCGGTGCGGATCGCCACGCCGCCCCCTTCGCAGAGAGGACGGTCGTACTGGGAGATCTGGTAGCCCTTGGGCAGATCGGGGTAGAAGTAGTTCTTGCGGGCGAAGACGCTGCGCGGGTGGATCGTGGCGCCGACCGCCAGCCCCGTCATGACGGCGAACTCCACGGCCCGGCCGTTCAAGACCGGAAGCACGCCCGGGAGTCCGAGACAGAGCGGGCAAACCTGCGTGTTCGCGGACGCGCCGAACGAGGTCGAACAGGCGCAGAAGATCTTCGTCTTCGTCTTGAGCTGCGCGTGGACCTCGAGCCCGATCACCGCCTCGTACCGGTCCCGCGCGGCGTTGCCCGCGGCGCCCGACTTCGTCATGGGGCACCTCCTCCCGCGGCCGCGAGCGGGGGAACGCGGGACGCGGCGTCGTGCTCGCGCTCGTAGGCCCTGGCGACGCGGAGGATCGTGCGCTCGTCGAACGGACGGCCCACGAGCTGCAGGCCGATCGGCAGGCCCGTCGCGTCGAACGTCGCCGGGAACGAGAGCCCCGGCACGCCCGCCAGCGAGGCGGGGATCGAGAAGATGTCGCTCAGGTACATCGCGAGCGGATCGTCGGCCTTCTCCCCGATCGGGAACGCCGGCGTGGGCGTGACCGGCATGAGGATGGCATCGCACCGCCCCAGCGCCTCCAGGAAGTCCTGGCGAATGAGCGTCCGCACCTTTTGCGCCCGGAGGTAGAACGCGTCGTAGTACCCCGCCGAGAGGGCGTAGGTGCCGAGCAGGATGCGGCGCGTCACCTCGCGCCCGAAGCCCGCGCCCCGCGTCGCTTCGTACATCGCGCGAAGGTCGCCGTCGCCGCGGCGGACGCCGTACCGAACACCGTCATACCGCGCGAGGTTGCTGGACGCCTCCGCCGGAGCGATCAGGTAGTAGGTCGCGATCGCGTAGCGTGCGTGCGGCAGCGCGACGTCGATCAGGGTCGCGCCGGCGCGCTCGAACGCGGACGCCGCCGACGTCAGCGCCGCGCGGATCGACGGCGCCAGCGCGTCGCCCGCTTCATCCAGGATGGCGCGCGGCACGCCGATCGTGAGGCCGGCGACCGGCCGCTCCAGATCGTTCAGGTCGATCGGCGTCGCCTCGGCCCGGCTGGTCATGTCGCGGGCATCGCGACCGCAGATCGCGCTCTGCACCAAGGCCGTATCGCGCGCCGTGCGCGCGAACGGACCAATCTGATCGAGCGACGACGCGAACGCCACGAGCCCGTAGCGCGAGACGGCCCCGTAGGTGGGCTTCAGGCCGTAGACGCCGCAGAAGGCGGCCGGCTGCCGCACGGATCCCCCGGTGTCCGAGCCGAGCGAGAGCGGCGCTTCACACGCCGCCACGGTGGCCGCGGACCCGCCGCTGGATCCACCCGGGACCCGCTCCGGATCCCACGGGTTGCGTGTGACCGCGTAGGCGGAGTTTTCGGTGGACGAACCCATCGCGAACTCGTCGCAGTTCGTCTTCCCCACGATCACCGCGTCCGCGGCGCGGAGCCGCTCGATGACGTGCGCGTCGTAGGGCGGGCAATAGCGCTCCAGGATTCGCGATCCGCACGTCGTCGGGACGCCGCGAACGCAGATGTTGTCCTTGATCGCGATGGGAACGCCCGCCAAGGGACCCAGCGACTCCTTCGCCGCCCGGCGGCGATCGATCGCGGCGGCCGTCTCGAGCGCCGCCTCCGGCATGCGGTGGAGATAGGTGCGCAATGTGTCCGCGGTCCGATCGGCCTGCGCCAGGAAGGACGTCACCACCTCGACGGCGGAGCGTTTGCCGGAGGCGACGTCGGCCGCGATGGCCTCCGCGCTCGCCAGGATGCCGTCCGCGCTCATACGACCTGCGGCACCGTGAAGTAGTCGCCGTCGCGGTCCGGCGCCTGTCCCAGCGCCTCCTCCCGCTCGCCGAAGGCGCACACCTCGTCGGTTCGAAGCGGCGGCGGCGCGCCCTCGGTCACCTGACTCGTCGGCTCGATGTTCGTGACATCCAGCTCTTGGAGCTGCGCCACGTAGCCCAGGATCGCGTCCAACTCGCGGGCGTATCGCTCCTCGTCCTTCGGCTCGATCTTCAGTCGCGCCAGGGACGCGATCTTGTGTACGACGGTTACGTCAATCGGCATAGCTCCACTCCGCGAAGGCGGCGAGGATCTTCTTCGTCCCCGCACGCTGAAATTGGACCGTCAACTTGGCCCGCTCGCCGCGACCTTCACACGCCACGACGCGGCCGTCCCCGAACTGCGGATGATGCACCCACGCGCCGACCGGACTCCGTTCCTCCACCTCTTCGTCGCGGACCAGCCTCGGCCCCCGCGGCGTTCGCGACGGACGCGGCAGGTCGGCATCGGTCGCGTCCTCTTCCACCGCCAGGCAGTCGTCCGGGATCTCGTTCAGGAACCGGGACACGCCGCCCCCGCCGGCATTCCACGTCCGACGGAACGAGGCCTGGAGCAGGAACACACGTTCCCGCGCCCGCGTCAGCGCCACGTAGAAGAGGCGGCGCTCCTCTTCCAGTTCCTTGGGGTTGTCGAGCGAGGAGGCATGCGGCAGAAGCCCCTCCTCCATCCCGACGACGAAGACGACGGGGAATTCTAGCCCCTTCGCCGCGTGGATGGTCATCAGATTGACCGTATCCTCCGTGTCCTCCCACTCGTCCACGTCGCTGAGGAGGGCCACCTCCGCCAGAAAGCCCTCGACCGTCGGTTCCTCGGTGCGGCGCGCGTACGCATCGGCTCCGGTGATGAGCTCCTCGACGTTCTCCATCCGCTCCGACGCTTCCGCCGGATCGTCCTCCAACAGGTACTCTCGATAGCGAAGACGCGCCACCAGTTCGGCCAGGCAGGACGACGGCGGCAGCGACACGAGCGGACGCAACTCCTCCAGCAGCCGCGCCACGCCCAGCAGCCGCGTCGCCGGCGCGTTCCCGACGGCATCGGCGAGCCGCGGATGCGTCAAGGCGTCCGGCAGCGCCAATCCTTCGGCATCGGCGAATCCGCGAAACCGATCCAGCGTGGTCTTGCCGATTCCGCGCCCCGGCACGTTGACGATCCGCATCCAGGCCACGGTGTCCCGCGGCTGCGTCAGGGCCCGGAGGTACGCAAGGAGGTCCTTCACCTCGCGGCGCTGGTAGAACGACACGCCCCCGGTCAGTTGGTAGGGAATGGCCGAGCGCCGCAGCGCGTTCTCCACGGCGCGCGACTGGGCGTTCGTCCGGTAGAGCACGACGAAGTCCTTGTTGGCGCGTCCGCGCAGACGCTGCTCCTCCAGAAGGAGCGACACGACGCGCTCCCCCTCCGCCTCCTCGTCACGCAGCAGGTGGAGCCCCAGCGGCTCGCCGGTCGCGTTCTCCGTCCACAGTTCCTTCTCCTTGCGCGCTTCATTGTGCCGCACGACGTGGTTCGCGGCGCGCAGGATCGTCCCCGTCGAGCGGTAGTTCTGCGTCAGGCGCAGCACGGCCGCGTCCGGGAAGTGTTCCTCGAACGAGAGAATGTTGCCGATATCCGCGCCGCGCCAGCCGTAGATCGACTGATCGTCGTCGCCGACCACGAGGAGGTTCCGGTGGACGCGGGAAAGCCGTTCGATCAGGGCGAACTGGACGGCGTTCGTGTCCTGGTACTCGTCGACGAGCACATGACGGAAGCGATGGGCGTACTGCCGGTGCACCTCGGCGTCGAGATCGAAGAGGCGCACGGTGTAGAGAAGGAGGTCGTCGAAATCCATGGCGGCGCGGTCGCGCAGCCCCTTCTCGTAGCGCGCGTACACGTCGGCGAGGGTCCGGTCGAGCGGCCCCGACACGGTCGGGGCGAACGCCTCGGGCGTGATGCCGTCGTTCTTCAGTTTCGAAATGCGCGATCCGGCGCCCGCCGGCGTCAGCCGCTGGTCGTGGGAACCCGATTCGCGAAGCAGTTCCTTCAGGAGCGCGCGCTGATCGGCCGTATCGTAGATCACGAACGACTTCGGGAACCCCAGCAGCGTGCCGTGCCGGCGCAGGATGCGCACGCACGTCCCGTGAAACGTGCCGAGCCACACGCCGCGCGCGTCCTCCGCGTCTTCCCCGCCCAGAAGGCGCGCCGCGCGCTCCTTCATCTCACGCGCCGCCTTGTTCGTGAACGTGAAGGCGAGGATGGACCAGGGAGGCACGCCGCGTTCGCGCACGAGGTGCGCGATGCGGCCGGTCAGCACGCGCGTCTTTCCGCTGCCGGCGCCGGCCAGGACGAGCAGGGGCCCGCCCGGGTGCTCGACGGCCTGCCGTTGGACGCCGTTCAATTCCACCGTCGGGTCAGTACTCCAAGCGTATCTTGAGGTCGAGATTGTACTCCTGCTCCTTTCCGGGGACCGTACGCTGGATCTGCGTCCCCCGCAGCAGGAGGTGG
Source organism: Candidatus Eiseniibacteriota bacterium (assembly GCA_003235575.1). GTDB lineage: Bacteria > Eisenbacteria > RBG-16-71-46 > SZUA-252 > SZUA-252 > SZUA-252. The sequence goes on from QJVW01000107.1 coordinate 12,236, forward strand.
CGGGTCACGCGGTATTCCGCGCTGATCCGTTGATCGTTTTCACCCGAGAAGTCGCGAGAATACTTGAGATAGAGGTCGCGCGTCACGTACTTCCCCACGCCGAGCGTGCCGAGATCGATGAGGCTCGCGCCGGCGCCCTGTGTGCCGCCCGACCCGGCGCCGGACTGGAGATCGATCGTGTCGACCAGCTGCGTCCCCGCGACGAAACGCTCGGCATTGCGGAAGAGGTAGTCGCGGATCGGGAGGTTGCCCGCGTTCACGCCCGTCAGCGGGTTGTTGGAGGCGGTGCCCGGGTCGCCGCCGGACGCGAATTGCCCGACGGAGAGTTCGCGCCACAGATCGGTTGGCGACGAGGTCCCCCCCTCCACCCACGGACGGATTTGGAGCTGGCTGGCACGCCCCGTGATCGCGAGGTAGATGACCTGATCCTCCTGCTCGAGATTGTCCTGGGTGCGGCCTCTCCGAATGCGCGTGCTGGCGTCGATGGCGACGTCCGGGTCGAAACGGTCTGGTCGATTGAAATTGACCTCGCCGGTGAGATTCTGGAACTTGCGCGTCAGGAAGTAGAACTGGCCGCCCCGCACGGACAGCGACCCGAGCGCGACGTCGCCCGTTCCCTCGTTTCGCAGTTGGAGCGACCCCGCGAGATCCACTTCCGTATCGAGTTGGCGGTAACGCAGCTCCCGCGGAAACTCCGCGTTGATGTCGTACAGGAACGGCAGGGGCGCGCGCGGCTCGTTCGCCGGGGCGGCGAGATTCATCGTCAGGTCGCCGCGCGACACGACGGCGTCGCCGGTGATGCGCGGTTTGATCACGCCGTCCGGCGTCGCGCCGTTCTCCACGACGAAGGTGCCGGAGAACTGGAACAAGTAGTACTCCCGATCGGTGCCCACGCAATCCGTCGCTTTCAAATCGAGGTGATAGGAGCCCGGCGGACCGACGCTCCCCGGCGGCATCGGCGGCGCGCCGGCCCAGGTCCACGTGCCGGTTCCCGAAACCTTGCCGCGCTTCCCCTGTCGCGCCTCGATACGAGTCAGGGTCAGCGTTCCCTCGTCGAACGTCCCGTCCACCGTCACCTTCTCCAGGACCTCGTAGCGGCCGGCGAAACGAATGCGGCCGTCGCGCAGCCGCGCGGATCCGGTTACGTCGGGATGCCGCAGGGTGCCGCGAACCTCGGCGTCGCCGCTCAGCTTGCCGGCGCTGGCCGCGACGAGGCTCGTCAGTTCAGGGAGCACGGAAATGTCGGTCTCGTTCATCCGCAGCGAGAGGGTGAGCGGCTCGTCCCGAAGCCATCGCTCCGTCGCGAACGGCGCCAGATCGATGGGCACGGCGCCGGTGACGGTCGTCATGGCGGGCCCCTGACGCACCTCGAGCCTCTGGATGCGCAGCACGCGGTCACGGTACTCGATGTCCGCGGCCGTGATGCTGCCGTCGATCGCGCGCACGTGGACGCTGCCCGCCTTCCCGTTCAGCGTCATCGTGGGGGACGCAACGGTCCCTCCGATCCGGGCATGGAGGCTGGCCACGCCCTCCAGTTCTTGCCACGTCGAGTCGATAGGGGCCAGAGCCGACAGGTCGAACGAGTCGGCGTTGGCCTCGAGCGCGAGCGTGGTCTCTCCCCGCCACGGCGATCCGCCCCGCAGTGCCTCGCGCAGCCACTCCTCCAGGGGGCGCCGCGTGCGGACCGTCCCGGTCACCGTCGCCCCGGAGTTGCCCGCGCGCCAGGACAACGACTCCACCGTCAGGATGCCGGGCGCGTACTGGAATCTTGCTCGCAGCGAGTCGCCGATGACGCCGGCCGCCTTCGGCCCCCGGATCACCCCCGCGAGGGACAGTTCCGGGTCCGCGGTATGCCCCGACACCAGGAATTGGGCCCGCAGAATGCCCTCCGGCGATCGGGCGTGTCGGCGACCGATGCGAGCAAGGTCCATGTCCTCCACCATGCCGCGCAGGTCGATGGTCCCCTCGGTGATATCCCAATCGAGGTCGAGTTCCAAACGGCCGGGCTCGAGGTCCAGGGTCAGCGGACTGGCGCGCAGGCGGCCACGGGCGAACGAGAACTGCGATGGCCCGCGTGCGGCGGCATGCAGCGTCCCCGCCAGAAGGCGAAGCGAGTCGACGTCGGCGCGCACGCCGCCGTTCTCGAAGGTGAGCACTCCGGACAGCGTCAGGGTCGTGTCGCCCAGAGATTGGACGAAGCGCGGCACCCGAAGGGGCTGCCCGCCCCCGAACTCGGCCTGCGTGTTCCCCAGCGCCCGCAGCCCCGTCGCCAGCGAGGCGATACGTACGTTTCCACGCAAATCGAGCGTCGGCGCCAGTGGACCCGATGCCACGACGACCACGGAGTCGGCGTGCAGGCCGCTCTCGGTTCGAGGCCGAATCAGCACGGCCCGCCCCTGGACCGTCGGCGCGTTCACCGTTCCGCCCAAGGTGGCCACGACGCGCCCCCTTCCCTCGCGCGGCGAGAGCGGAGCGGTCACCACGCCCATCCGACCGAGGTCTCCGATCACGGCCACGGCGGAGGCCCGAAGCGATCCATCCGCGGCGACCGCGCCTTCCCCGCTCAGGCGCGACCCCGGCGTATCGAGCACGAGCGTGTCGATCTCGATGCCCCCAAGCGGGGGCGAGTGCGCCTCGAAGAACGCGCGGTCGATCGGCAACCGACCCAGGCGGCTTCGCTCGACGGTGCCCGTCACGCTGATCGCCGGTCGCGGTCGCGCGCGCGAGATTCGCAGCCGGGCGTCCCCTGCCAGCGAGCCCGACGGAAGCTTCGCCGAGGCTTTCCACCACGGCAGGTTCGACGGATCCGCGTTCACGAACTGAAGCGTTGCCTCCAGGGTGCCGGTCGGGGCGATCGTGCCGGTCCCGGTCACGGTAGCCCCGCGCAGGCGTGTCTGGAGCGCGTCCACCCGGATCCGGCGAGGTCGAAATGTGGCGCTGACGAGCAGCGTGTCGATCGGCTCGCCCTCCAGCATGCCGCCCAGACACCCGGACGCCGTGCCGTCGGTGGGCAGCCCCGCGAAGGTGATGTCACCTCCCAGCGAGCCCGAGACGCCGCGCACGTCGAAGAGAGGCAGCGCCTCGTCCAGCAGGAGCGGCGCCAGATGAAGCGTCCCCTCGCGGACCCTGCCCCGCTGCGGATCCCAATCGACCGTTGCCGCGATCCGCGATCCCCCGAGCGTCACGCCGAGAGGATCGGCGCGCCAGGTGGAGTCCGCCATCGCGACGACCCCCTCGAGTCCGATCGGGACGGTATCGCCCGCGCCGCTCACCAGTCCTCGCAGACGCCGGATTGCGATCGAGGACCCGGAGGGCCCCAGCGACACCGTTCCGCCCCCGCTCACCCGATCGAGCCGCACGCCCTCCCGCGGAAACATGACCGAGCCGTGACGCATCTCGAGCAGGACCGTCACCGTCGCGGGCGGCCCCTTGCCGGGGCCCCGGCGGAACGTCGGCATGATCAGGGCGCCGGTGGAGTCGCGATCGAGCACCACCTCGAGCGAGTCGAGCCGTACGGTGAACGCGCGGCGCTTCGTGAAAAGGAGACCGAAGAGGTCGTAGTCGATCGTGGCGCGGCGGGCCGCGGCCCACCGTACCTCGCCCCCGTCGCGGCGCACCAGAAGGCGGGGTCGCTCGAGGATCGCCCCACGCAAGATCGTGCCGTGAACCCGTTCGCACGCGAAGCGCGTCGCTTCCGGCAGGAGCAGGGTGTTGATCGTGCCCACCACCCGGCGGGAAAGCCCGGCATCTCCGGAAGCGAACAGGCTCGAGATGACGCCCACGCCCCCGCCAAGCACGACGAGCACCGTCAGGAGCAGCACCCCCACGACGATGGCCGTGACGCGGAAGGCGCTGGCGCCTCGTTTGACCTTCGGTGTCGGCGTTTCGTTCATTGGGATGCCCTGGCCGGCCGCGCTGCTGGCGCCGGGGTGGTTAGAACGCTTGTCCGAGGCTGAACGCGAACGCGCCCCGCCCCGTCACGGTGTTCGGCTCGTCTCCCCGCGCCAGACGCAGCTTCCAGCCGTAGTCGAGCCGCACCGGCCCGACCGGCGTTGCAATACGCGCGCCGAGACCGGCCGTGTACTTCATATCCTTGTACCCCGCTCCGTTCGAAAAGGAGAAGACGCGCCGCCAGGTGGCGTCCTCGAACCGCTCCCAGACGTTTCCCGCGTCGAAGAAGGCGGCCGCTCCGATGAACCCGGTCAGCCGCAGACGCATCTCGGCGTTGGCGAGGACGAGCAGCCTTCCTCCCCGCGGCGTCTTCGAATTGGGATCGCTCGGGGAATCGCCCCGAACATAGCCGATCTCGTTGTCATGGTACCCGCGCACGCTCGTTCCGCCGCCCAGGAAGAAGCGATCGTTCAGCGGGATGAGTTCCAGCGCCGGAATGGCTTCTCCGGTTCCCGCCGCCGCCCCTTCGGCTCTCGAGAAGATCATCCCGACCCGCCCGCGCACGGCGACGGTAACTCCGCGTCCCCAAGGACGATACCTGCTCGCCGAACCCGAGATCTTCAGGAACTGAGCCGTCCCCCCGAGCCTTCCGCCGGCGAATTCGGCGGTGGCGACCGAATAGCTGCCCTGCCGGGGGTCGAAGAGATTGAGTCGCGTGTCGCGCTCCAGGGACACGACGACGCGGTTCAGCGTGTAGGAACGCACGGAGTCGCCGTCCACGGTACGCTGGGTCGTGCTGTCGGAGAAGACGCGCGACGGCTGGTACACCAGCGATACGCGGCTGACCGGGTCGAGTTCGTAGCGCAATCCCGCCGAGAGTCCGATCGCCCGAAATGGAAACGTCTGCACCGAATCCGATGTCGTTTCCTCCGCGGGCACGTCCTCGGCGAACGCGCCGAGCGTGCCCTGCACCCGAACGCCCGCGAGCCAGTCGCGGGTCAGGGAGATGTCGCCGCGACGCTCCCCCGCGAACAGATCCCGAACGTACGGAAACTGTGGCTTCGTGCTCGCGCGAATGCCCAGCCGTGCCGTCGCGACGAATCGAACGCCATCCCGGAACAGGTTCCGCTGCCCGACCTGGGCGCTGAGTCGGAGCACGTCGAGCGACTGGCTCGGATTCAGCGACGGGGCGTACGCCACCCCGATACCGGCGTCGAGCCACCCCAGGCGCCGTTCCCGGACCGAAACGATCAAGTCGGTTCGCTGTGTCGCCGAGTCGATCTCGCCGGTCGAGAATTGAACGTCGTTGTAGAACCCCGAGTTGTAGATACGCTGCTGGCTTTGCAACAGGCGGGACCGGGAAAGCGGGTCGTCCCGATCCAACGTCACCTCGCGCGTCACGAACCCCGGTCGCGTTCGCTGGGCGCCTTCGACGACCACCGTACCCAGGCGCAGGATCGGCCCGGGCCGGATGCGGAATCGGACGTGCACGTAGTCTTCCACGATCTCCAGCGAGTCCCGCACCGACGCCGTCACCTGGCCACGCTGCGCGTACAGACTGTCGATCGCCGAGCGGCTGACCTCGAGCTGAAGGTAGTCGAAGGGCCCGTCCGCATGCAGCGGAATGGCGCCCCGTATCGCCTCCTCCTCCTCCGCGGAGGGTCCCTCGAAATCCAGGGACGCGACGCGCGCGCGCGGGCCCTCCGCGATCTCGAAGCGCACGACGACGTCCGTACCCTCGTTTCGGATCAGGTAGACGCTGTCGACGCGCGCGCTCAGAAATCCCCGACGCCGATAGAAGTCCTGAAGCGCTCCCTGGTCGTACCGGAGGAAATCGGCGCGAAGCGGAGCGCCCCGCCAGAACGACTTGCTGCGCGTTCGGAGGATCGAACGGAGCGTCTTGTCCGAGTAGGCGGTATTGCCGGTGATCTCCACCCGCTTGACCTGGGGTTCGTCTTCGGTGAGGTCGAACTGCGCGCGGGCGGTCGCGGGGAGGATCAGGGTCAGCGCGGCGGCGACGAGGATCGCGAGCACGGAGCCGCGCGCCGAGGGCACGATCCCTTTCGCGCTCGGAACGGGCAACCGAATTCGGGTCAAGGGAAGGCGATCAGGGGGACCCGGGCACGGCGGCCGAGTCGGCGGGCGCGGGCGTCGACAGTAGCTTCGAGACGTCCGCTTCGGCGCGCTTGCGCTGGGAGACCCGGTTCAGATCGTTGTAGAACGAGAAGACGACCAGCGTGACCAGCACGAACAAGCCGACACGCTGAAAGAAGAGCTGGGTGCGCATGGAGAGCGGCCGCCGACGGATGCCTTCCACCAGCGAGAAGACGATGTGGCCGCCGTCCAGGATCGGAATCGGCAAGAGATTCATGGCCATGAGCGCCAGGCTGATGAACGCCGCGAACCCGATCAGTTCGCCCACCCCGCTGGCCGCCGTCTGCTTGGCGACCTGCGCGATGGCGATCGGACCGGCCACGCTCTCGCCGAGCCGCGCGGGCCTCGTCACGAAACTCCAGAGCCCGGCGTAGATCTGCCCGCAAACCCGCATCGTTTGATCGAAGGCCAGGGGCACGACATCCGCGGGCGCGAAGGTCTGGCGGAAGGAGAGACGCTCCGGCGGGGAGATGCCGACGTAGCCCTCCGGCGTGGTGCGCACGGTCACCGTGAAGGGGCGGCCGTCGCGGACGGCGTCGAGGGTCACCTCCGTATCGGGTTTCGCGCGCACGGAACGCGCGAGCTCATTCCAGTTCCCGACCGGGACGCCGTCGACGGCGGTCACGCGGTCGCCGTCTCGGATTCCGGCCGAGTAGGCGGGGAGCCCGATGAGGACCTTTCCGATGACCGTATCGGTGCCCCACTCGATGCCTTCCGCGATCTGAAGCGCCTCCTCGCGGGGAACCTGCAGCGTCACGGTGGAACCGCCACGATTGACCTCGAGCGGAATCGGCCCGGTCGCGTTCTTCTCCCCCGCGGTCCGTTCGAGCGCTGTGGAGAGGGTCGCCATGGTGCCGGCCGGCTGCTTGTCCCACGTCACGAGAACGTCCTCGCCCTGCAGACCCACGCGCTCCGCCACCGAACCCGGGACGACCGAACCGACGTGCGCGGCGAAGTCGCCGATGGAGATGCCGCCCAGGTAGAGACCCACGTAGAGGAGGAACGCGAAGACCAGGTTGGCGGCGGGGCCCGCCACGGAAATCAGGGCGCGCACCCACCAGGGGCGCTCGAGGAACTCATCCGGCGCGCCGGTTCTGTCCTCGCCCTCCATCGTGTCGCCCGCCATCCGGACGTAGCCGCCGAGGGGCAGGAGCGACAGACGGTAGTCGGTGCCGCCGCGACGGAATCCGGCCACGCGGGGTCCCATGCCGATGGAGAACGAAAGCACGCGCACGCCGAGCCACTTGGCGACCAGGAAATGGCCCAATTCGTGGACGAAGACGAGGACGCCCAGAATCAGGGCACCGTAGAGGGCGATGGAGAGAAAATTAGACATGAACGGTCCTCAAGTGGTCCGGGGTCCGAGCAACGAGGCTCGTATCAGGCTAACACCTTGCAATTGCAGGGTCAAGGAGCGGAACCGGCGTCTTCGACCCGTGGCCGGGTCGGGCCCTCGCGGCGCGTCAGAATCTCCGCGTAGAGGGCGTCCGTCCGCTCCTCCGTTTGATCGGCCGAAAACGCCAGAACCTTGATCTTTCCCCCGTTCCCCAGCCGGGCTCGGAGTTCCCGATCCAGGGCTAGCCTCGTCATGGCTTCGCTCAAGGCCGTGGGGTCGCGCGGCGGCACCAGGAGACCCGTCTGGCCGTCCTGAACGATTTCCGGCACGCCGCCGACCCGCGTCGCCGCGACGGGAAGTCCTGCCGCCATGGCATCGAGCGTGGCGGTTCCCATTCCCTCCAAGTACGACGAAACGACGAAGAAATCCGCCGCCCGAAGGAGATCGATGACGTCCTCTCGAAACCCGAGAAAGCGCACCGTGGTTCCCAGGCCGAGTTCCCGCTGCTCCGCCTCCAGGGCCGGCCCGAGCGGGCCCTCCCCCGCGATCCAGATCCGTAGCGACGGAGCCCGCCCGCGCGCCAGCGCGGCGGCGCGCAGGAGATCCGACTGCGCCTTGTGGGGCGCCAGGGCGGCCACCTGGAGCGCCACGATCTCCTCGTCGCCGATTCCGTATCGCGCCCGGAGGGCGGCCCGATCGAACGGCGCCTCGTGCGGCGTGAGATCGATGCCGCTCGGGACCACGCGCACACGGGCCGGATCCACCCCTGATCGCTCCAGCGCGGTCCGCACACCGTCGGAGATCGCCGCGATTCCCTCGACCGGGAGCGCCCACAGGAGCTTCGAGCCCGGCGTTCGCCGGACCGGAAAATCGACGCGGCGCGAGAGGACCCGGGCGGGGCCGGGGGCGAACACGGAGGCCATCGCGCCAAGCGCGTGCGCCCGAGCCGCGTGCCAGTGGACGATGTCGGGGCGCAGCCGGCGGTGAAGCCCGGCGATCGCGAGCGCCGAGAAGACATCCCACGTGCCTCGCATCGGAACGGCGTGGACGGGAAAGCCCTCCGCGCCCGCGCGCGCGGCAATGGCGCTCGCGCCCGGCGCCGCGAGATGCGGCGTGTGCCCGCGGCGGCGCTGGCGGCGCATCAATTCCATCACCTGCCGCTCCCCGCCGCGCCACGTCCGCTCGGAATCGACGTGGAGGATCGACCACGGCGGGCGCGCCGCTCCCGCGGCGCCGTCGCGATGCCGCGTCACGGTCTCCGCCTCGGCGTGGTTCGATCCCGCGCCTGTCGCACGGCATCGGCGAGGATCGTCCCGAGGCGATCGGGATGGCCCGCGTCGAACGCCGCGGCGCGGCCCCGCACTCCCAGCGCCCGGCGCGCGACGGGATCCCCGGCCAGCGCCTCGATGGCGCCGGCCAGGGCGTCGGCGTCCCCGGCCGAGACGAGCGAGAGGTGCTCTCCGTCGCGGAAGAATTCCGCGATCGCGGCCGATCGCCTCGTGATCGTCGGCACGCCCATCGCCATCGCCTGAATGACCTTGTGGGGCACGACGCGCGATGCCTTGTCGGTCGTGCCGAAGATGCCGAGGGCGATGTCGGCGGCCGCCAGCGAATCCATCGCCTGCGCGTACGGGACGCGGCCGGGCATTCGAACCGACCGCAAACCGGCGGACGCCACGTCCCGCGCTGCACGGTGCGCCAGCATGCCCGCCCCCAGAAGGGTGAAGCGCGCGTAGTCGGCGCCGTGGCGCCGCTCGATCGAGGTCGCGGCGGCGACGATCGTGTCCATTCCGTGGAGGGGCAGGAAACCGCCGACGTACAGGATCTCGATCGGCCGGGACGAGGGCGCCTCCGCGCGTGTCGTGCCGCCCCGGCCAAATGTATCGCGGTCGGCGCCGACGGGAAGGCGCACCATCTTCCGGCGCGAGACGCCGAATTCGGTGCTGAAGAAGTCCGCGTGCTCCCAGGTGTCGCAGAGCACGATGTCCGCGAGCGAAAGCGAGAGGCGGTCGCTCCAGCGAAGTCGGCGCGCCGATACGCTGCCGCGGCGCACCCGCTCCAAGTCGCCCACCTGGGTATCCCAACGCGAGACGAGTGGATCGAAGAGAACCGGGACGCCGCTCACCCGCCCGATGGCCGCCGCGAGCAGCACGTCGCGATGGCCGAATGCCGGCACCAGGAGCGCATCGATCCCGGCACCCCGGAGCGCCCAAGCGCCCAGGCTGGCCAGGGTGCGCGCGAAGGCGCCGGCGCGCGGCGGCGCGTGGAGCTCGCGGACCTCGATCCCCTGGGATTCGAGGCTCTCCCGAAGGACGCGGCTCCGCGGATAGGCGGGGTCGTAGCCGCCGAAGAGCCCGACCCTCACGGCGTCGTGGCCGGGGGGTCGGAGCCGCCGCGCGTCTCGTCCTCCCAGCGACGCGCGTACTTCGTGAAGACGGAGAACGCGGCCAGCATGCAGAGCACGAGTCCGTGCCGGCCGTACCGGAAGCCTCCCTCCAGGATGTACTGGCGAAGGAAGCGTGCGACGGGCCGGAGGAAGAGGCGCGCGCCCGACGCGCGGACGCCGCGCGCCTTCAAGTCCTCCGCGGACCAGCGCGTGTAGCGGAGGAATTTCTCGAAGTAGCGATCCAGGCTGCGGTACGTGTCATGGGTCAACCGCCCGCGAAGCGTCTCGACGCGCCCGTCGATCTCGACTTCGGCGTGGACGTGGAGCGGTTGGTACGCGCCCTTGGTCCGATCGAACAGACGAAGCACGCGATCCCGCTGCCACCCGGCGCCGCGAATCCGCTTTCCCAGGAAGTGGTTGTCGCGGTAGATCCAGTAGCCGTCCGCGGCGTGCGGCGACGCCAGCACTTCTTCGATCTCCGCGCGAAGCGCGGGGGGGACGCGCTCGTCGGCATCGACGATCAGGACCCACGGGTGCGTCAGCTGCGGGAGCGCCCAGTTCTTCTGCGCCGCTGAGTTCACGTACTCGTGTTCCAGGACGCGGTCGGCGTCCGCCCGCGCGATCGCGACCGTGTCGTCCGTGCTTCCCGAGTCGACCACCACGACTTCGTCCGCCCATCGCACGGAAGCCAGGCACCCGGGCAGATTGTCCGATTCGTTCCGTGTCGGGATGAGAACGCTCAGCTTCCGGCGCATGGGACCTCCCGTTCGGCTCCGCGAAGCAGCGCCCGCGACGCCTCCACGACCCGTTCCACGCCGATGTCGCGCATGCATCGATGAAATCGCGCGCCCTCCAGCGGACAGTGATTGGCGTTGCAGTGCAGGCACTCGAGATCGGCCGCCACGACGGCGACGTGAGCGCCGGCCGGCGGATGCCACGTCCTCGGATGGGTCGGACCGTACAGGGTGACCGTCGGCGTGCCGACGGCGACGGCGACGTGCTTGGGGCCCGAGTCGTTCGTGACGAGAAGCGCGCATCGCGAGAGGAGCGCGCCCAGATCCTGCCATCCCGTCGGGGGCGCCATCCACGATGGCCGGGTCATCCGCCCGCGCACGGCCGTCACCGTTGCCTCCTCGCCCGGTCCCCAGATCCAGACCACGGAGGCCTGCTCCGCCAGGACATCCATGGCGGCCGCGAAGCGCTCGGGGAGCCACGTCTTGGCGGGCCACGATCCGGTCGGCAGGCAAGCCACGATGGGCCGCGCGCGGAGGGCGCCGCCCTGCGCCCCGAGCCAGGCATCGATGCGACGGTGCGCGGGCTCCCCGGCGCGAAATCGAAGGTCGAGACCCCTCGCCTCGAATCCCAGCGCCCGCACGATATCCAGCGCGGCTTCGGGCGCGTACCGGAGAACGGGCCGCCCGTCGGACCCGATCGGCTCACGCGGGACGCGAACGGTGTACGCCCATGCGCGGCCCGGGATGTCGTAGCCCGCCCGGATCGGCGCCCGCGTCAGAGCCGTCATCACCGCGGTCCTCGGATTGGACACGAGATCGAGCACGCGGCGATAGCCCCCGCGCGCCAGCCGCGCGTAGGTCGCCGCCTGCGACGGCAGCGATGTTCGGTCGAGCGCCAGGATGTGGTCGACATCGGGATTTCCCTCGAGCAGTTCCTCCATGCCCCTGGACACGAGGACGTGGATTTCCGCCTCGGGCGCCCCAAGGCGCAGGGCGCGCAGCGCGGGGGTCGTCAGGAGCAGATCGCCGGCAGCGCGGTGCCGGATGACGAGAATGCGCTCACGCGACGGCATCGCGCGTTCCACCCCGGGCCAGCGCCCGCTCCACGGCCCCGGCGGCCTCGCTCACGGAGATCCACTCCAAGCAGTCGAGGCGGGCGCACTCATGGCGATGACACGGGCGGCACCAGATATCCTTGCAGAGGAGTTGGTGCCCATCCCGCGCGGCATAGGGGAACCAGATCTCCGGAACCGTCGGCCCCAGGATGCCCACGGTGGGCGTACCCACGGCGGGCCCGGCATGGAGCGGGCTCCCATCGTTCGTCACGAGCACGTCCAGCGCCGCGACGACCGACCAGTACGTTCGGAGCGGGAGACCGCTGATGACCGCCGCGCGGGGTGCGCCGCCCGTTCCGAGGACGCGTGCGGCGAGCGCCTCCTCGCCCGGTCCGGCCAGGATCGCCGCCCGCGCCCCACGTCTAGAAAGCACGCGAACCAACGAGGCGAAATTGGCTTCCGCCCATCGCTTGGCGGACCAACGATTGGAGACGTGCAGTCCCACGATCGGTCCCTCGCCGGGGAGATGCTCCCGGATGACGGCCATCCCCCGCTCCCTCTCGGCATCGGACAGATGGAGCCGGGGCGCGCGCGAGCCGACGGGGACGCCCAGTACGGCCAGGGCGCGGAGATGGTGGTCCACCGCCGAAAGCGGCGTCCGGGCTCCGGGGACAACGTGCGTATAGAGTCGCCGTCGTGCCCGGCGGTCCGGGCCCACGCGAATGGGGGCGCCCGTCCATGCGGAGAGGATGGCGCTCCGCGGGTTGCCGTACAGGTCGATCACCCAGTCGTACCGCTCGCGGCGCAGCTGTTTCAAGAGCCCCCACGGCGCCGGAAGCGGCGAGGCGCCTCCCGTCGGGATCGGGACGATTCGGTTCACTGCCGGATGGCCGACGGCGGCCTGCGCCGGCCCTTCCTCCGCCATGAAATCGACCGCCGCCGCCGGAAAGCGCTCGCGCAGGGCGTCGAGAACAGGCAGGGAGAGGATCGCGTCCCCGATTCGGCGGAGTCTCGTGACCAGAACCCGGCGGGGCGACTCCGCGGGGGGCCCGCCCGTCACCCGGACTCCCTGGGCGCCGACCCGGAGGCGGGTGCGTCCGGCGCGCGCAGCCTCTCGAGGAGCCGGGTCGTCGCGTGCTCCTTCGGATCGCCGACGATCGCCGTACGGATCCCGAGCGACGCGGCCAGCGGCGCCTCCGGCACGCTCTCCGCGGTGTAGTCGGTCCCCTTGGCGTGCACCGCGGGCCGAAGTAGGCGAAGAAGGTCATCCACGCGATCACCCTCGAACCATGTGACCCAATCGACGACGCGAAGGGACGCGATCAATTCCAGCCGCTCGGGGAGCGCGACGACAGGGCGTCCCTCCCCCTTCAGTCGACGCGCCGAGGCGTCGGAGTTGAGCGCCACGACCAGCCGTTTCCCTTCCGCGCGGGCGCCCTCCAGATAACGGACGTGCCCCACGTGCAAGAGGTCGAAGATGCCGTTCGCCAGAACAAGGCCCAGCCGGTCGTCGGGCGACGCGTCGAGCCGGCGGGCGAGTTCAGGCGCCGCGACGATCCGCGAGACGTCCCGTTGCTCGTTGCGGCCCCCTCCGCCCTCCATCACCGCACCCGGGGAACGGCGTGCGCACCGACCGCGGCGAGCAGCTCGCGTCGCGTCACCGTCGCGGTGCCGCGTTTCATCACGACCACCGAGGCGGCGTACGTCGCGAGCATGGCCGCCTCGATCTGGCTGGCCCCGACGCCCAGGGCGAGGGACGCCACCGCCGAGACCACGTCTCCGGCGCCCGTCGTGTCCACGATGTCCGCTCCACCGACCACCGGAATCCGGCGCGCACGCATCCTCCGTTCGAGAAGGAGCATGCCGTCGCTGCCCCGCGTGATCCACACGGAGGCCGCTCCCGCGGCCCGGCGAAGCGCCTCCCCCGCCCGTCGCAATCCGGACGGCTCGAGGGTCGGCAAATGGAAGGCCTCGGCGATCTCGTGCTCGTTGGGCGTCAGGAGCGTGGCGCCTCGAAAGGAGCGCAACGCCCAGCGCGAGTCGACGATCACCGGCACGCCGGCTCGCCGCGCCAGCCGCAGGGCTCCCGCGCGCACCCCCGGCCCCAGCACGCCGTACCCGTAGTCGGAGAGGAGGAGCGCCGATGCCCCGCGAAGCGCGCGCCGCGTCCGGGCCAGAAGCGACCGCTCCACCGCGGTTCCCACCGGCACCCGGCGGCCGCGATCGAGACGGACGACCTGCTGACGGGAGGCGTGACTCGACCCCGCGAGGATTCGCGTCTTTACGGCGGTGTCGATCGAGGCGTCGCGGACGATCCCCGCCGGATCGAGGCCATGGCTTCTCAGGACGCGGCGGAGGGCCGTGCCCGCCGGATCACGCCCGGCGCGCCCGACCAGCGACGCCTTTCCTCCCAGCGAACGGACACTGGCAGCCGCGTTTCCCGCACCGCCCGGCACGCCGTGCGCGGCCTCGAATTCGAGAATGATCACCGGCGCTTCGCGCGACAATCGAGACGAGCGTCCGACCCAGTAGCGGTCGAGCACGACGTCTCCGAGAACGACGACGCGGGTCCCCGCGAGCAGGCCCACCAGTTCGACAAGGCGATCCTGACTGGGCGTTCCCGCGGCGGATGGCCGGTCCATCTTCCGCGCGGACGCGCGGCGGCGGGGTGTCATGTCCGGAGCCTCGGCGTCGCGGCCTCGTGCAGGCGCCCACGCGCCCACCGATCGGCCTCTTCGACGGCCTGGAGCGAATCGGCCGGGCGCGCGACATGCGCGTCGAGAACCTCGCGCACCAGTTTCGTGATGTCCCCGTAGGCGATCTTGCGCGCCAGGAAAAGGTGCACGGCCTCCTCGTCCGCGCCGTTCAACACCGCCGGAGCCGTCCCCCCCGATCGCAGCGCCCGTCGCGCCAGCACGAGGCCGGGGGCGCGCGCCGGGTCCACGGCCTCGAACTGCAGCGAACCGACCAGCGTGAGATCGAGGCGCGGCAAGGTCGAGGCCCATCGGTCGGGGTGCGACAGCGCGTACAGGAGCGGGAGGCGCATGTCGGGCGTCGAGAGTTGCGCCACCATGGACCCATCCAGGAACTCCACGATGGCGTGTACGATCGATTGCGGGTGGATCACGACATCCAACTGATCCGGTTCGAGCCCGAAGAGCCAGCGCGCTTCGATCAGCTCGAAGCCCTTGTTCACCAGCGTGGCGGAGTCGACCGTGATGCGCGGCCCCATGGACCAGGTCGGATGCCGCAGGACCTCCTCCGGGTCCGCGTGCTCCATCGTGGACGGGTCGCGCCGGAGAAACGGCCCGCCCGACGCCGTGAGCACGACGCGGCGGACTTGGGACACGGGGCGCCCCGCCAGGCACTGGTGCAGTCCGCTGTGCTCGGAGTCCACGGGAAGAACCGACCCCCCGTGGCGCGCGGCCTCGCGGGCCACCAATTCTCCGGCCGTCACGATCGATTCCTTGTTGGCGAGGGCCACCCGCTTGCCGGCGCGCAGGGCGGCCAGCGTCGGGCGAAGTCCGGCGAACCCCACGAGGGCGTTCACCACCACGTCCACATCCTTGGCGCCGGCCAGCGATTCGAGCCCGCTCACGCCCTCCAGCACCTCACCCTCGAACGAGGCTCGAGCCCGTGCGGCGGCGGCCGCATCGTCCAGGGCGATGCGCGCGATGCCGAACTCGCGGGCCGCTCGAACGAGGGCCGCATCCTTGGCGCGTGCGCCGAGCGAGACAAGACGAAACCGATCGGGGAATTCGCGCGCCAGGGCCAGGGCGGCCGTCCCGATCGAGCCCGTGGCGCCCAGGAGCGCGATGCGGGTCGGGGTCATGGGGATGGAAGCCGGAACAGGAGGTAGTAGTAGACGACCGGGGCGGCGAAGAGGAGGCTGTCGAAGCGATCGAGCACGCCGCCGTGGCCGGGGATCATCTCGGAAGTGTTCTTCGTATGGGCGTCCCGCTTGAGGAGCGACTCCACCAGATCGCCCAACTGGCCGAACACCCCCACGAGGACTCCGAGGGCCGCCGCGTCGATCACCGTGAGGAACGGCGCGAAGGTCGCGCGCGCGAGAAACGCGGCGCCGATGGAGGCGGCGAGTCCGCCCACGGCGCCCTCGAGCGTCTTCCCGGGACTGACCTCCGGCATGAGCCGATGACGCCCCCAGCGCTTCCCCACGAGATACGCGGCGGTATCGCAGACCCAGACGAGCACGAAGGGCAGGATGGCGTAGGCCGCGCCCCGCGCGTACGAATCGCCGGTGATCCACGGCAGTTCCCGCAGCGCCACGATGTGCGTGCCCAGCCACCCCACGTAGAGCACCGCGAGCAGCGTCGCCGCGCTGTTCGCGATCGCCTGCCGTCCCGCTCCCCGGCGCAACTCCGCCAGCAGGACCGCGACGATCAGCACCGTCATGAGCCCGCCGACGTGCCACTCCTCGAGGCGGCCCGTGCGTACCCGCTGGACCATGGCGATCGGCGCCAGGAGCACCGCGACCATGCCGGTCTTCCAATGGGGGTGGAGCCCCTTCGATTCCAGGAGGTGGAGCAATTCCCGCATGGCCAGGGACAGGAGGAGGAGGACGAAGGCGAGGTAGGCGACGCCGCCGATCCACGCCAGGAAGATCAGGATGGGGACGGTGACGATCGCCGTGCCGGCCCGCAGCGGAAACGAGGTCGCGCCCGGCGTGGGAACGCTCCCGTCAGCCCGTGCGGCCAAAGCGCCGGCTGCGATTTTGGAATTCATGAACCGCCTGGTAGAGGTGCTTGCGACGGAAGTCCGGCCACAGCGTATCGGTCACCCAGAACTCGGCATAGGCCGACTGCCAGAGCAGGAAGTTCGATAGGCGCAGTTCCCCGCTGGTGCGGATCAGCAGGTCCGGGTCGGGCAGACCGTCCGTATCGAGCTGGTGACGGAAGAACTCCTCGTCCAAGCGGGAGAGCGGCACGCGGCGCTTGCGATCGGTCGCGATGATCCGCCGGACGGCATCCACGATCTCCGCCCGTCCGCCGTAGGAGAGCGCGAGCACCAGCGTCATGCCGGTGGAGCCCTCCAGGTAGCGACGTGTCTCCATCAGGACGTCCCGACTGTGCGGAGGGAGCAGGTCGACTCTGCCGATGGTTCGGAGCTGGACGTTGTTTCGCTTCAGTTCCTCGCGCTCCTGGCGCAGCACCTGCTCCAGGATGCGCATGAGGCCCCCGACTTCCCGTGGACCCCGCTCCCAGTTCTCCAGCGAGAACGTGTACAGGGTAAGGACCTTCACGCCGAGCGCCACCGAACCCTCCACCACTTCGCGGACCGCGCGGCGCCCCGCGCGGTGCCCCATCAGCCGCGGCAGACCGCGCTTCTGGGCCCAGCGGCCGTTGCCGTCCATGATGATCGCGATGTGCGATGGCACCGGACGGCGTAGAACCTGCTCGAGGGTGGGTGCTGCTTTGGTGGCGCTCATCTGAAACGGGTCCCGGAAACGGCAGCGGGCCGGCGGACGCTTCGTCCGGCGGCCCGCTTGCCAGGGGCGCTTTCTGCCCGGCGCGGCCGGGCCGCCTAGGTCCGCGGCTACATTGCGCGCGCGGGTCAGACCTCCATGATCTCGACCTGCTTCTTCTGGAACAGCTCGTCGAGGTGCGCGATGTAGCGGTCGTGCAGCTTTTGCACTTCGGCGCGCGACTTCTTGGCGTCATCTTCCGAGATTTTGTGCTCGCGTTCCAGTTTTTTGAAGTGATCGTTGGCTTCGTGCCGGATGGTGCGGATTCGGACCCGCCCGTCCTCGATCAACCGGCCCAGCACCTTGACGAGATCCTTGCGCCGCTCTTCGGTGAGGGCCGGAAGCGTGAGCCGGATCATCGCGCCGTCGTCGAGCGGGGTGAGCCCGAGGTCCGACTTCTGGATCGCCTTCACGATTTCCGGCAGCGTCGAGCGCTCCCAGGGGGTGATCGTCAGCATGCGGGGCTCCGGAACGCCGACGTTCGCGACCTGCTGCAGCGGCGTCGGGGTGCCGTAGTAGTCGACGCGGATCCCGTCCAGCAGCGCCGTCGTAGCCCGGTTCGAGCGAATCGACGCCACCTCGTGGCGAATGGTCTCGAGCGCTTTCTTCATGCGCTCTTCGATTGCCTTCATCTCCTTTGGGTCCATCCTAGACCTCCACGGCGACGTGCGTCCCGACGGACTCCCCGCGCAGGGCGCGGACGAGGTTGCCGGGCACCGTCACGTTGAACACCACGAGCGGCAACCGATGGTCCATGCCCATCGTGAACGCCGTCATGTCCATCACGCTCAATCGTTGGTTGATCGCGTCGAGATAGCTGAGGCGATCGTAGCGAATCGCCTCGGGATTCCCGCGCGGGTCCTCGTTGAATACCCCGTCGACCTTCGTACCCTTGAGCAGCACGGTGGCGCTGATTTCGACGGCGCGCAGCACGGCCGCGGTGTCGGTCGTGAAGTAGGGGTGGCCCGTCCCCGCGGCGAGGATCACGATGCGGCCCTTTTCCAGGTGGCGCACCGCGCGACGGCGGATGTAGGGCTCGGCCAGGGAGCGCATTTCCATGGCCGTCATGACGCGCGTGGAGAGACCGCGGTGCTCCAGGGCGTCCTGTAGCGCCAAGGCGTTGATCACGGTGGCCAGCATCCCCATCGCGTCGCCGGTGGCGCGATCGAAGCCCTCCCCGGCGGCGGTGGTGCCGCGGACGATGTTGCCGCCTCCGATGACGATCCCGAGCTGCGTTCCGCCCTCGACGCCGGCCTCGATCTCCTCCGCCAGGCGACCGATCGCCCCGGCGTCGATGCCGTGACCAGCCTCGCCGGCCAGGACCTCACCGCTCAACTTCAGCAGGACGCGCCGAGGAGCGCCGTCCACGGGATCAGTTCTCTCCAATTCGGAACTTGATGAACCGTCGGATCACGATGTTTTCGCCGATCTTCGCGATCATCTGGTCGAGAAGATCCTTCACCTTCCGGTCGGGATCCTTGATGAAGGGCTGCTCCAGGAGAACGATGTCCTCGTAGAACTTGTCCAGGCGTCCCTCGACCATCTTCTGGAGGATGGCCTCGGGCTTCCCGGATGCGCGCGATTGCTCGAGGAGCACCTCGCGCTCCTTGGCCACCAGCGCGGGATCGACGTCCTCGCGGCGCACCGCCTGGGCGTTCGTGGCGGCGATTTGCATCGCCATCATGCGGACGAACTCCCGGAATTCGTCCGTTCGGGCGACGAAATCCGTCTCGCAATTCACCTCGATCAGGACTCCCAGCTGGTCGCCGGGGTGGATGTACGAGTGGACGACGCCTTGTCGCACCTCGCGTCCCGCTTTCGAGGCGGCGCGCAACACGCCCTGCTTGCGCAGGTGGTCGATCGCCTTATCGATATCGCCATTCACCTCGGCGAGGGCTTTCTTGCATTCCATCATGCCCGCGCCGGTCCGCTCGCGAAGGTCCTTCACGAGGGAGGCGGTGATCGTCATGGGGGTATCTCCTTCTCGGGTCTCGGTCGGCACCCGCGGCGCGATGCCGCCGGGTGCATCGTGTCAGGTCGTGGCGGGCTGCGACGGCGCCGCGGGGCTGTCGCCCGCGGCGGCGGCGGCCAACGCGGCCAAATCCGCTCCCTCGCGCATCTCCTGGCGAACGCGCAGCACCGTGTCGCTGATGAATCGCGCGAAGAGCCGAATGGCGCGAATCGCGTCGTCGTTGCCCGGAATCGGGTAGTCGATCACTTCGGGATCGCAGTTCGTGTCGACGACGCCGAACACCGGGAGCCCCAGACGGTTCGCCTCGGCGACCGCGATGCGCTCCTTCTTGGTGTCGATGACGAACACGGCGGCCGGAAGCCCGTTGATCTCCTTGATGCCGGTGAAAATCTTCTCCAGCCGGGTCATCTCCTTCGTAAGCTGAGACTGCTCCTTCTTCGAAAGCCCGTCGAAGGTGCCGTCCTCCTTCATCTTGTCGAGTTCCTTGAAGCGGCGCAGATTCGACCGAATCGTCTTGAAGTTCGTCAGCATGCCGCCGAGCCAGCGCTCGTTCACGTACGGCATCCCGCAACGCTCCGACTCCTCGCGGATCGTGTCCTTCGCCTGTCGTTTGGTCCCGACGAAGAGGATGCTGCCGCCCTTGCGCGCGATCGCCTCGAGGGCCGCCTGCGCTTCCTGGAGGGACTTCAGGGTTTTTTGGAGGTCGATGATGTAGATGCCGTTCCGTTCGATGAAAATGAACTTCTTCATCTTCGGATTCCAGCGGCGGGTCTGATGCCCGAAGTGGACTCCCGCTTCGAGCAGTTCCTTCATTCCGATATCGGCCACGTCGAATACCTCCGGTCTTGTTCTTCCGCCCCTTCGATCCGTGGCGCCATCCCGTTCGGGAGACCGGCGCCGCGGCCCGGAGCGTGCGAGATCGCCGCGGCCGGCGGCCGCGACGTGCTGCGAGTACGAACGATTACCGCTTGGAGAACTGGAAGCGCTTGCGCGCGCCCGCCTGCCCGTACTTCTTGCGTTCCTTCATGCGGGCGTCCCGCGTCAGGAAGCCTTCCTTCCCCATCAAGCCGCGGAGGCTGGGATCCGCCAGCTGAATCGCGCGTGCGACGCCGAGCGCGATCGCGCCGGCTTGGCCCGAATGGCCGCCGCCGTGGACCGTCGCCACGACGTCGAACTTGTCGGCCAGGTTCGCGGTGAGGAGCGGCTCGTTGGCCGTGTGGCTCAGCGAAATCCGACAGAAGTACTTGTCGAGTTCGACACCGTTCACGGTGCGCTTGCCCGCACCCGGTATCAGCCGGACCCGCGCGACGGAGGTCTTCCGACGCCCGGTGGCCCTGTAGGTGGTCGTCAGGGTCACTCACCTCCCATCGCGCCGGGAAGCGACATCGCCTTCGGCTGCTGCGCCGCGTGCGGATGCTCGGCTCCGGCATACACTTTGAGCTTCTTCATCATGGCGCGCCCGAGCCGGTTGTGGGGCATCATCCCCTTCACCGCGAGTCGGATGATTTCTTCGGGCTTCGCCGCCTGCATGTCGCGAAACCGGGTCAGCGTGTGACCGCCCGGATAGAGCGAATGCCGGAAATACATTTTGTTGTCTCGCTTGCGTCCCGTAACTCGAATCTTGTCCGCGTTGATCACGATCACGTGATCACCCACGTCCAAGTGCGTCGAATAGGTCGGCTTGCGCTTTCCCTTGAGCACGCTCGCCACTTCCGAGGCGAGCCGCCCGAGGATTTGCCCCTCGGCGTCCACGACGAACCAGTCGTGGCAAATCTCCGAGGCGCGCACCGAGTACGTGCCCATTGATCGAACCTCCAAGGTGTTCTGAGGATGACGAAACGCCAAAGACTACCAGCAGTTAGGAAGGCGTGTCAACGGCCGCGAAGGCCGCCGACGGGGGGCTGAATGCCCCCTGTTCGGTCACCAGCGCGGTGACGAGATCCGCAGGGGTGATATCGAAGGCTGGGTTTTCCGCCCGCATGCCATCCGGAGCAGTCGGAACCCCTGCAAAGGCAGTGACTTCCGAGGCATTTCGCTCCTCGACCGGGATCGCCTCGCCGCTCGCCGCGGCAGGGTCCAGCGTGCTGACGGGGGCCACGACCACGAAGGGGATCCCCGCGGCCCGCGCCGCCAGCGCCAGCGCGTAAGTTCCTATCTTGTTGGCCACGTCGCCGTTTCGGGCGACCCGGTCGGCCCCGACGAGCACCCCCTCGATCCCGCGGCGGCGAATCGTGAACGCGGCGGCGCCGTCCGCCACGACGAAAGCGTCCACCCCCGCGCGCCGCAGTTCCCAGGCCGTCAGGCGCGCGCCCTGGAGGAGCGGCCGCGTCTCCGTGGCCCAGACGCGGATGGCGCGATTTCCCTCTCGATGGAGCCCGAGAATGACGCCCAGCGCGGTCCCCCCGCCCCCGGTCGCCAGCCCCCCGGTGTTGCAGTGCGTGAGAAACCGCGTTGCCGTGGGGAACAAGGTCGCCCCGTGCCGTGCCATCGCCTCCGAGGCGGCAAGATCCTCGTTCCAGATCGCCATCGCCTCCGCGCGAATGCCGTCGCTCCAGGACGCCGGGGACAGCGACGAGGAGGCCAGGCCGCGCGCCGCGTCCACGATCCGATCGCACGCCCAGGCCAAATTCACCGCGGTCGGACGCGCGGCGCGGAGCCGTTCGGCCGCCGCGGCGACGCGCGCCACGCGCTCCGCGACGGTCCCTGCGCGCGCGGCCTCCTGCGCCAGGGAGAGCGCCGCCGCGATGCCGATGGCCGGCGCCCCGCGGACGCGGAGCGCGCCGATCGCCTCGTGCATCGCCTCGGTGTCCCGAATTTCGATCCAGACCTCGCGTCCCGGTAGGAGTGATTGATCCAAAAGGAAGAGCCGGTCGTCCTCCAGACGCATCGGCTTCATGCTATTCGGCATCCGCTTCCTCTCCTCGCGCCAGGCGCAGCAGGTGGCGCAAATGCCCCAGCGGCAACCCCACGACGTTGGTGTAGGAACCCTCGATCGCCTCGACGAACGCGGCGCCATAGCCCTGCACGGCGTAGGCGCCGGCCTTGTCCTGGGGCTCGCCCGTGGCGACGTAGTCCGCGATCTCTCGCGGGGTCAGCTTCGAGAACTTCACGATGCTTCGCACCGACTCCCCGACGCCTCGGTCGCGCTGCGGATCGAACAGGAAGATGCCGCTCCACACCTCGTGCACGCGCCCCGAGAGATCGGAGAGCATCCGACGCGCCTCATCCGCGTCGGCCGGTTTCCCCAGGATGGCCCGGTCGAGCGTGACGACCGTGTCGGCGCCGAGGACCAGCGCTTCCTCCCCCGAATCCACCGGGGGCGACGCGGCACGCGCCTTCGCCTCCGCCAGCCGCAACACGTGGGCGTCGGGGCGCTCCTCCTCCAGCGGGCGCTCATCCACGCTGGTCGGCACGACGTCGAAGCGCGCGCCCACGAGCGTCAGGAGCTCCGCGCGGCGCGGCGAGCGCGACGCCAAGACGAGCCGCGGTCCCAGGGGGTTCAGGAGGTTGGCGCGCATGCGTCCGCGGCGGGCCGGGGGGGCGATTCTTCGAGGAGGAAGGTTACGGGGCCACGGTTCACGAGCTCGATCTCCATCGATGCGCCGAACCGGCCCCGCCGCACCGCCACGCCCCGCGATTCCAGCGCGGCGCACAACCGCTCGTACAGCGGTTCCGCCACGTCCGGCGCCGCCGCGGGCTCGAAACCCGGGCGACGTCCCCGCGACGTCTCCGCGCACAGGGTGAACTGGGAGACGACGAGGGCCATGCCGCCCGCTTCCAGCACGCTCCGGTTCATGCGGCCGGCATCGTCCTCGAAGATGCGGTATCCGGCCACCCGTTCCGCCAGGCGATCGGCCGTCGCGGCGACGTCGCCGCGGGCCACGCCCACCAGGACGAGGAGGCCGAGACCGATCGCCCCCACTTCCTCGTTGTCCACGCGCACCGCGGCGCGGCTGACGCGCTGTAGGAGCGCCCTCACGACGTGGAACCCGAGGCGCCGCCGCGCGCGCTGCCGAAGATCTGCTCGCGGTGAACCGCCTCCACGCCGGGCACGCGCTCGACCGCCGCGATGACGCGTCGCAGCTGGGCCAGGTCGCGGACCTCGACGACGAACGCGCCGCGCGCGTTCGAGTCGTTCGCCTTGATCCCGGCGGTGCGGATGTTCGTCTCGGTGGCCGAAATCGCCTTCGCGATGTCCGCCAGGAAGCTTGTCCGGTCGACGCCGAAGATGGAAAGCTTCACCGCGAACGACTCGTCCACGGTAGTGCTCCACTCGACCGCGACGCGGCGCTCCACCGCCACGCGTCCGTCGAACGTGTTCGGGCAGTCGGTCCGGTGCACCGTGACGCCGCGTCCGCGGGTGACGAGTCCGACGACCCGGTCGCCCGGCACGGGTTGGCAGCAGCGCGCGTACGAGACCATCACGTTGTCCACGCCCTGCAGCCGCACGCCCGTCGACGGGCGGCGCGTCAGGGTGCGGAACGTCTCCAGCGACGCCTCCTTCAGCCGCTGCACCGGCCCGCCCTCGTCGGGGATCCATTTCTGGATCACCTGCGTCACCGACAGGTCCCCGGCTCCGATCGCCGCGTGCAGCGCCGGCACGTCCGCGTACCCCAGCGTCTCGGCCAGCCGCTCGATCGGGACATCCGGCGGGACCGTCAGACGACGACGGCGCATTTCGCGCTCCAGCATCTCCTTGCCCAGCACGACGCTGTCGTCGTGCTGCTCGGCTTTCAGCCAGTGTCGGATCTTGTTTCGCGCGCTGGGCGTACGCACCAATTTCAGCCAGTCGCGGCTCGGACGCCCCATGGGCGACGTGACGATCTGCACGTGGTCGCCGTTCCGCAGCGCGTACCGAAGCGGGACGATGCGTCCGTCCACCTTGGCCCCCACGCAGTGATTGCCGACTTCCGTATGCACCAGATACGCGAAGTCGATCGGGGTGGCGCCCCGCGGCAGGCGCTTCAAATCGCCCTGCGGCGTGAAGACGAACACCTCGTCCTGGTAGAGCGACGTCTTCAAATATTCCATGAACTCGTCGGGATCGCTGCCGGCGCCCTGGAAGTCGACGGAGCTCAGGAGCGGCGCCAGTTTCTCGTGCAGCTCGGCGTCGGTCTGCCGGCCACCTTCCTTGTAGCGGTAGTGCGCGGCGACGCCGAGTTCCGCGATGTGGTGCATCTCGTGGGTGCGGATTTGAAACTCCACCATCACCCCGCCGGGCGCGATGACGGTGGTGTGGAGCGACTGGTACATGTTGCTCTTCGGCGTGGCGATGTAGTCCTTGAACCGATCGTGGACCGGCGTGTAGAGATCGTGCAGGACGCCGAGGACGCGATAGCAATCGGCCTTGTCCGGCACGACGACGCGAATGCCGAAGAGGTCGTAGATGTCCTCGAAGGGCCGACCGCGACTCATCTTCCGGTGGATCGATTCCAGATGCTTCGGGCGCCCCGACACCTCGGCCGTGATCCCCAGATCGTGAAGACGCGCGATCACCGGCGACGCGACCTTGCCGATGAGCGCTTCGCGCTCTTCCCCGCGCAGCGCGACCTTTTCCGCGATCTCCCGGTGCACCTTGGGCTCCAGGTAGAGCAGGCATAGATCCTCCAGCTCCGCCTTGACCGTTCCGATGCCGAGCCGGTGCGCCAGCGGCGCGTAGATCTCCTTCGTCTCGCGCGCGATGCGCTTCGCCCGCTCCGGCTCGAGCCCGTGAAGCGTCCGCATGTTGTGGAGCCGGTCGGCCAGCTTGATCAAGATGACGCGTAGATCCCGCGCCATGGAGAAGAGCATCTTGCGGAAATTCTCGGCCTGCTCCCGCTCCGGCCGGTCGAAATGGAGGCCGCTGATCTTCGTGACCCCGTCGACCAGCGCCGCGACCTCCGGTCCGAAGGCGGCTCGAATCGCTTCCACGTCCTGCTTCGTGTCCTCGGGAACGTCGTGCAGCAGCGACGCCTGAACGAGGGTCGTGTTCGCGCCGGCGCCCAGGAGGTCCACGATGATCGTGGCGACCGCCACGGGATGGGTCACAAAGGGATCGCCGGTCCGGCGTACCTGGGATTGGTGCGCCTCGGCGGCGAAGGCGTAGGCCGCGCGAATCGCCTCGATGTCGCCGGAACGTTCGGTCCGGCCTAGCGCTTCGAGCAGCGGGGCGAGATGGTCCTCGGAGCGGGGATCAGGTACCGCGTCCATCGGGACGTACCTGGATGTCCCGCAGCTTGAGCTGCAGGCGCGCGCGATTTTGCCAGACGTTGATCGTGGGCACGAAGGCGACGAAGACGCGGCCCTCGTCGGCCCGGAGCGGCGCCACGAGGTACCCGAGACCGAACCCGATGCAGTCCAGCTCGCGTCCGTTCTGCCGGATGCTCATCTTCAGGTGGTTCTTGCTCACCACCATGGGGGGCGCGCCCCAGGTGATGTCCTCCGCCACGAACAAGGGCTCGGTGTTGCCGATCCCGAACGGCGAGAGGCGCTCCAGCGCCCGGACCAGGTTCTCGTCGCACTGATCCAGCGGCAACGTGCCGTCGATCGAAAGGGTGGGAACGTAGTCTTCGGCCTTGAGACGTTCGCCGACGACGCGGCAGAAGTGCTCGCGAAACGCCTCCAGGCGCTCCGCGCGGATCGTCAGGCCCGCCGCGTACGAGTGTCCGCCGAAGCCGACCAGGTGCTCGCCGCATTCCTGCAGCGCCTGGCAGATGTCGAAGCCCTTGATGCTTCGGCCCGACCCCTTCCCCTCGTCCTCGTCGGCGGAGATCAGGATCGTCGGTCGGTGGAACCGCTCCATGAGCCGGGAGGCCACGATGCCGAGCACGCCCGGATGCCAGCGGTCGGACCAGAGCACGATCGCGGGCGGCAGCTCGGGGCCCTGCCGTCGCAGCAGCTCGAGCGCGTCTTCCAGCGTGGACTCGTCGATCTTCTTCCGGTTGGTGTTGTCCTCCTCGAGGCTCTCCGCGATGCTGGTCGCCTCGCGCGGCTCGTTGGAGAGCAGGAGGCGAACCCCGCTCTCGGCGTTTCCCAGCCGTCCCGCCGCGTTGATGCGCGGCGCCAGGATGTAGGCGACGTGGCCGCTCTCGATGCGCCGCGCGGTGAGCCCCGCAACCTCCTTGAGCGCCGTGATGCCCGGCCGGTGCGAATCGTGTAATTGCTCGAGACCCAACTTGGCGAACACGCGGTTCTCGCCGACGAGCGGCACCACGTCGGCGATCGTGCCAAGCGAAACCAGGTCGAGATTCCGCGCGACGAATCCCTCGGGATAGGCGTCCGGTCGGGAGGCGTGCAGCCCCTGCACCAGCTTGAACACAACGCCGACACCGGCGAGATCCTTGAAGGCATAGCTGCAATCGTGGCGCTTCGGGTTCAGGATCGCCACGGCCTCCGGCATCGTCCCGATCGGTTCGTGGTGATCGGTGACGATGACGTCGATCCCGTGCTCCCGGGCGAGGCGGACCTCGGCCGTGGCCGTAATGCCGCAATCGGCGGTGATGATGAGATTGACGCGGCGTTTGCGCGCCATCTCCACGCCGCGGACGCTGAGGCCGTACCCGTCCTTGATTCGATCAGGAATGAAATACGAGACCTTGGCCCCCAGCGTTTCGAGCGCGGAGGTCAGAAGCGACGTGGACGTGATGCCGTCGACGTCGTAGTCCCCGTAGACGAGGATGTGCTCCTGGGCCTCGACCGCCTTCCAGATGCGGTCCAAGGCGAGTTCCATGTCCCGCATCGTATAGGGGTCGAGGAGACTGTCCATGGATGGCTCCATGAAGTCCGTGACCTCTTTCGCCGTTCGGAAACCTCGGCCCGCCAACAACTGGGCGAAAGCCGGCGGGACGCCGAGCGAGGACTCAAGCTGCGCCGCGATCTCGGGATCGGCGGCGGGGCGCAGCACCCATGTCTTTGGAGTGACGGTTCGCACGGTACCTCGCGGTCGGCTGGTCTGGCCGGGGATCGGCCAAGCATACCGAGGCTACCATCGCAGGCCCGTGGGGTCAACGAACCCGAAGCGCTAGGCGAGTTTGTACCCGATCGTTCGCACGAACGCCCGGCGCTCCGCCGCCTGCCCGGAGGTCTCGATGCCGAGGGGGCCGGCGCCGTCCATCACGCCGAGCACCGCCCCCGCCTCCCCGTCCCGTAGCACGACGACCGTGACGGGATTCGCGGTCGCGCAGTAGATCGTGGCCACCTCGACACAGGCGCGCACATCGCGCAGGAGATTGATGGGATAGGCTCCGCGCAGGAGAATCGCAAACGTGTGCCCGCAGGCGATCGCGAGGAGCGCCTGCTCCGCCGCGCGCGAAAGCGTTTCGTCGTTCCCCTCGGTGCGGATCAGACGGGGTCCGGACGCTTCCGAGAAGGCGACCCCGAATCGCGCCCCGGGGACCGCGTTCACGACCGTCTCGTAGAGATCCTCGGCGGTCTTGATGAAGTGGGCGTGCCCCAGGATCAGGTTCGCTTCCTCGGGAATGTCGAGGCGAACCCGCTCGAGCGAGTCATGCATGGCTTCCCCTTCCCTTCGGGTCTACAGGAGGTATCCCCCCGAGATCGTGAGCGCCGAGCCCGTGATGTACCCGGACTCCTCGTGCAGCAGAAAGAGCGCCGCCCGGGAAACCTCGTGCGGCGTACCCAGTCGCCTGGCCGGAACCCGCGAGGCGGTCGCACGGAACGATCGCGGGAGATCCGGCGTGCGGATGATTCCGGGAAGGATGACGTTCACCGTGATCCCGTTCGCGGCTTCCTCGACGGCGACGCTGCGCGCCAGGCTCAGAAGGGCCGTCTTCAACGCACGGTAGGCGTGCGCGCGCGGCGCCGCGCGGGGCGAATCCCCTCCCGCGACGCCGAACAGAAGAATGCGCCCATACCGGCGGAGACGCATGCCCGGAAGCGCCTCCTGCATCGCAACGAGCGCGCTCGTGAGGTTGGAATCCACCAGAGCCCGCCACGCTCGCTCCGACAGCCGTGACAGCGGGCCTTCCCAGTAGTCCCCCGGCGTATGCACCAGAATGTCCAGCGGGCCGGCGCGGCGCGCCAACGTGCGCCAGGGCGCTCGGCGCGTCGCATCGCCGCGCGCCGTGCGGATGGCCAAGCCCTGCGCCTCCGCCATCGTGCGCAGGGAACGAAGCGGACCGGCCGCACGTCCCGTGGCGAGCACATCCGCCCCCGCGCGCGCCAGATCGAGCGCCACCGCGCTCCCCAGGCCGCCCGAGCCTCCGATCACCAGGGCGCGCCTGCCCTGGAACGCCGATGGCCCGCTATCCCTCCATGCCCCGTTCGTCATGCCGTGTGCTACTATAAAGTCTACGCGAGTCGCTCATCAACGCATCAACGTTCGGAGATCGCACATGAACGATCAGCGCTGGGAACAGGTGCTCCGGCGCCTCGACAAGCAGTTCGGCGACCTCGAATTCGACGAGATCGAGGATGAGACCACGCACGCCGTCGTCGAGTCCGTCGTCTGGAACGGACCCACCGGGCGCATGAAGCTGACGCGCACCACCCGCCCCGTCATTCTCGACTCCAAGCGGCATTTTTCCAATCGCGCCGGCGCCGGGTCGCACGTCGAGTACATCTTCTCCAAGACCGAAACCACCACGAAGTTGAAACTGTACCGCTGGGTGGAGTCCGTCAACGACTGGGATGAAGTGGACGCCTCGATGTTCGAGGACGCGAACCCGTAGGAATCGGCACCGGGGGAACGATGGATCGGCACGTTGGTCTCGATTTGGTCCGAATCACGGAATCCGCTGCGATCGCCTGCGCGCGGTGGATGGGACGCGGTGACGCGCACGGGGCCGACCAGGCCGCGGTGACCGCCATGCGGCAGGCGTTCGACGCGGTGGACATCCGCGGCACGGTCGTCATCGGCGAAGGCGAGCGGGACGAGGCCCCGATGCTCTACATCGGCGAGCGCGTCGGAACCGGGTACGGCCCCGAGGTGGACATCGCGCTCGATCCGCTCGAGTGCACGAATTCGGTGGCCTACGGGCGCCCCAATGCGCTCGCCGTGATCGCGCTCGCCCAGCGCGGCCACTTCCTCCACGCTCCCGACACCTACATGGAGAAGATCGCCGTCGGACCCGATGCCGTGGGCGCCATCGATCTGCGGCGCTCCATCGAGGAGAACCTCGAGGCCGTGGCCGCGGCGAAGAAGTACCGCCTGCGGGAACTGACCGTCGCGATCCTCGATCGCCCGCGTCACGAGGCTCTGGTGCAGAACGTCCGGAGGACGGGCGCTCGCATCAACCTGATCCCCGATGGCGACGTGTCGGCCGCCATCGCCACGTCCGTGGAGGGCACCGGCGTGGACGTCCTGGTCGGCATCGGAGGCGCGCCGGAGGGCGTCCTCGCCGCCGCCGCGCTTCGCTGTCTCGGCGGCGCGATTCAGGGCCGTCTCAAGTTCCGCAACGACCAGGAAACCGAGCGCGCCCGCGCCATGGGCGTCAAAGACCTCGACCGCATCTACGGCGAGCACGATTTGGCCCGCGGCGACTCGATCATCTTCGCCGCGACCGGCGTCACCAACGGCGACATGCTGGAGGGCGTCCGGTTCACGGGCGAGGGCGCGGAAACCCAGTCCATGGTGATGCGGGTCAAGAGCGGCACCGTGCGCACGATCGCCACGCGCTACCGCCACAACACCGACGGCGAGCTGGCGCCGCTGGGCAGCAGTGACGACGACTGAGGGTCCGCTCGACCTTCTCGCCGTCGGCGCTCATCCCGACGACGTCGAGATTTCCTGCGGTGGCACCGTCGCGCTCGCGGCGGCGCAGGGGCTGGCCGTCGGCATCCTCGACCTCACCCGCGGCGATCTTTCCACGAACGGCACCCCCGAAGAGCGCGCCGGCGAGGCGTCCGAGGCCGCGCGGCTGCTGGGCGCGCGCGGACGCTGGAACGCCGCCCTGCCCGATGGGGGGATCTCCGACCACGACCCGGAGCACGTGGCGGCCGTCGTCGGCCTGATCCGGAGCCTACGACCCCGCGTCCTCCTGACCCACTTCCCGCGCGACCGGCATCCCGATCACGTGGCCGCGTCGCACCTGCTCGAACGCGCGTGGTACCTGGCCGGGCTTCGCCGCTATGCCCCCGGATCGCCGCCGTTCCGCCCCGAGGCGCGATTCCACTTCGCCTCCCGGATCGGTTTCACCCCGACGGTCGTCGTCGACATCACCGAGACGTGGGAGACGAAGCGCAGGGCCATCCTCGCGCACGCGACGCAGGTGAGCCGCGCCGTCTCGGGCGCCCGCCCGACCCCCCTCAACGACGACGAGTTCCTGGTGAAGGTGGAGGCGCGCGCCCGGCACTACGGGGGGATGATCGGGGCGCGGTACGGGGAGCCGTTCCACGGCACGGAGCCGCTGGGCGTGCGCGCGATCGCCACGCTGCTCGACGCCCCGCGACTGTCGCCCGGCGCGTTCACGGGCTGACGGCGTGACCCGGCGCGCCTAGGCGCCGGGCTTCTTGCGGGCCAGGACCCGGTCGGCCGCCCGGAGCACGTCGGGGGCCTTGATCCCGAAGGCGGCCATCAACTCCTCCGGTTTTCCGCTTCGGCCGAATCGATCGCGGACCGCCACGAATTCCATCGGGACGGGATGCTGCCGGACCACGACTTCGGCCACCGCACCGCCCAGTCCGCCGTAGATCTGGTGCTCCTCCGCGGTGACGATCGCGCCGCATTCGCGGGCCGCGGTCGCGATGGCGTCCTCGTCCAGGGGCTTTAGCGTGTGCAGGTTGACGACCCGCGCCTGGATTCCCCGGGATGCGAGTGCCTCGGCGGCCACGAGCGCCTCGTACACCATGACGCCGCACGCGATGATCGCCAGGTCACCTCCCTCGCGCATCACGTTCGCCTTCCCGATGACGAACGGCGTGTCTTCCTTCGTGACGACCGGGACGGACTCCCGGCCGAACCGCAGGTAGTACGGGTGCGCGTCGCCGGCCATGGCGATCGTGGCCTTCCGCGTCTCCCAGTAGTCGCACGGGACCACCATGCGCATGTTGGGGATGGATCGCACGATCGCGATCTCCTCCATGGCCTGGTGCGTGGCGCCGTCCGGGCCGACACTGATGCCCCCGTGGGCGCCCGCGATCTTCACCGGTAGATCGGTATAGGCCACGGTGACCCGCATTTGGTCCGCGGAGCGGCAGGAAGCGAACGCGCCGTAGGTGGCCAGGAACGGGATCTTCCCGACGGAAGCCAACCCCGCCGCGACGCACATCATGTTCTGCTCCGCGATGCCGACCTGCACGAAACGCTCCGGAAAGCGTTCCGCGAAGAAACTGACGTTCGTGGAGCCCGAAAGATCGCCCACGAGCACCACGACGTTCGGGTTGGTCTCCCCCAGCGCCACCAGACCGTGACCGAAGCCTTCGCGCGTCTTCTTCATCTCGGGATTGGCGAGCACGGCCGCGGGCGCGGGCGAGGGAGGTGTCGCGCGACTCATGAGGCTCCGTTCACGGAGGGCGCCACCGCGACCTCCTTGTGATGGCGCAGACGCTCGGTCCACGCGTCGAGCGTCGTACCCATCTCGCGCAGCGCCTTGTCCGCCTGTTCCTTGCTGGGTGGCACGCCGTGCCACCGGTAGTCGTCTTCCATGAAGGACACGCCCTTCCCCATCACCGTATGCGCCAGGATCACGGTCGGGCGGCCTTTCGCCTCGCGCGCCTGCGCGAACGCCCCGAGCAGCGCGGGGATGTCGTGTCCGTCCGCCTCGAGCACGTTCCAACCGAAGGCGCGCCACTTGTCCGCGAGGGGCGCGATTCCCATGATGTCCTGCACGTCGCCGTCGATCTGCTTTCGGTTGTAGTCGATCACGGCGCAGAGACTGTCCAGTTTGTAGTGCGCGGCGAACATCGCCGCCTCCCAAATCTGCCCTTCCTGCTGCTCGCCGTCCCCCATCACGCAGTAGACGCGCCGGGACGATCCGTCCATGCGGGCGCCGAGCGCCATGCCGCAGCACACCGAGAGCCCCTGCCCCAGCGAGCCGGCGGAAACGTCGATGCCGGGCGTGTCGTGCTTGCTGGGGTGGCCCTGCAGATGCCCCTCCAGGGATCGGAATCCGAGCAGATCGATCAGCGGGTAGTAGCCGCGCTCGCCCATCAGGGCGTAGATGGCCGGAGTGACGTGTCCGATCGAGAAGTGCCACAGGTCGCGACCCGCGTCCTTCTGGTCCCCCGGCGTCAGGTTCATTTCGTGGAAGAAGAGGACGGTGCCGAAGTCGGCCGACGACAGTGGACCGCCGCTGTGTCCGCTCTTGGCGTGGGCCAGGAGCGTGATGATGTCCCGTCGGACGATCAGCGCACGCTCACGCAACTGGTCGACGGTTAGCTGCAGACGAGGCATTCGACAGGCTCCCAAGACGTGGATCGATGTAGCCGCCGAATCGTTTCGGCCGGCCCCAGACCCCTAACGCTATCGAAGCGCGCCGCGACGGGCAAGGCCTTTCCCGCCCCTGGGGTCATGCGTTCACGTACCTCCGGTGCCCCGGATCGGGGATCGACCCGGCGCGGAGCGCGGCGGCGATCTCTTCGATGCCGTCCGGGACGCGCCGGCTGGCCCGGAACCCCCACAGCCGCTCGATGCGGTCGAACGACACGCGGTAGGTGCGCGGGTCGCTGGCCTCCGGCGCGTGACGCACGCGCACGCGCGGAAAGGCGCGCTCGTAGTATTCCGCCAAATCCCGAAGCTGGTAGTTCTCGAGGTTGTCGCCCACGTTCAGGATCGGCTCCCCCTCGAGCGGCGGCGGCTCGACCATCGCGCACTCCAGCGCCCGCGCGATATCGATGACGTGCACGAATGGGCGCCACTGCGACCCCCCGAAGATCGAGATCTCCCCGTCGCGGGCGGCGCGAAGCGTCAGCAG
Organism: Candidatus Eiseniibacteriota bacterium; assembly: GCA_003235575.1. Classification (GTDB taxonomy): domain Bacteria; phylum Eisenbacteria; class RBG-16-71-46; order SZUA-252; family SZUA-252; genus SZUA-252. Next base: position 45,096 of record QJVW01000107.1, read on the forward strand.
GTTCACCACGAGATCGAAGCGCATCCGCGGCGACAGGCCGTAGACGGTTCCGAAGCGCAGGATCACCGGTTCGAACGACGCCCCCCGCGCTCGCTCCAGGATGCCGCGCTCGGCGTGATAGCGCGTCTCGGCGTAGAGCGAGAGAGGACGGACGGGCGACGACTCGGTCAGGAGTTCGTTACGGCCCTCTCCATACACGCTGCACGTCGAGGCGAAGACGAAGCGCCGCACGCCGAGGACCGCGGCACGACACGCGAGATTGACCGTCGCGGTCCAGTTGGTCTGTACGGCGACCTCTTCATCCAGCGCGCAGGCCTTGTCTCCGACGATGGCGGCAAGGTGCACGACCGTGTCGCATCCCTCCAGGGCCTCGTCGTGGGTGCGTGGGTCCCGCAGATCCACGGTGCGGACCTCCAGCCGCTCCTCGGCCTCGAGCCCGGCCAGCCCGTGCGCGCCGTGGAGCATGCGGTCCAGGACGCGAACGCGCTCTCCGGCGTTCAGCAGTCGCCGAACCAAAATGGCGCCGATGTAGCCGGCCCCTCCGGTGACCAGCACGGGACCCCGACTCATCGACGCCGCAGCAGGTAGAGGTGGTGGTCGGCGGCGACGGCGGCCAGCCCTTCACGGGCCCGCAGAGCCAGGTCCCATCGCGCCGCGGCCGCGAGGAAGGCGCCGACGGCCGCGGAGGCACGGTCCTCGTCCGAGAGGTGGCGGGCCGCGTGGCGCTGCATGGAGTAGAACACGTTGGAACCCAGGCTGGAGGCGTCGAACCACGCCGCCGCCTCGCGCAGGAGCGACCGCTCGTCGAGCAGGGCGCAGAAATATCCGTTCTCACGCTGCACCCCGACGCGGTGCGGATTGTCCTTGGGGTCCTCCAGGAACCTGCTCCGGCTGTTGTTGAGCACCAGGGCCAGGCGGCCGCCCGGCCGAAGAACGCGCGCGGCCTCCTGCAGAACGGCGGAGCGCGCCTCGTCCGGCAGGTGCTCCAGGAGACCCAGGCAAACGACGACGTCCAGCGCCCCGTTGCGATACGGCAGGCGGTCCGCCCGGTGGCGGACCCGATCGTAGGCCTCGGTCGGAATGCCGGCCGCGGCCAGGCGGCGGCCGAGGCGGTCGAGCATGCCGGGTGCGATGTCGGCGCAAAGAAGTCGCCCCGCGCCCGGCGCCAGACGCTCAGAAACCCTTCCGACCCCCGCGCCCAGATCGAGGACGGTGGACGATTCCAGCGGGCCGAGCGAGGAAAGCAGAAGCCCGGTCTCCCAGGCGTCATACGCCTGGTTCACCGAGGGAGGCTCGCCCAGACTCAGGACCGCGCCCAACTCGTCGCCACGCTCGTGGCGCGGCCCGCTCCAGTAGGAGGCGGCGCGGCGCGGGTCGTAGCTCACGCGGACCCTCCGGCGTGGGACGGCTGGACGCCGGCGAACGCCTTGGTTAGGATGGCGGACATGCGAGCGGCCCCGGGACTGCCGGGGTCCAGGAGGGACGCACCACGCGTGGAGGAATGGAAATGGTCGAGAGCGCCCAGATCGTCAGCAACCCGGCCGTCGAGTGTCTTCGCTGCGGCAAGCTGTTCGGTCCGAATCAGATCTTCCACCTGAAGGAGGACCCCCGGCGCCCCTACCTACGGTGTCAGCATTGCGGGGCAAAGAATGAAATCCGCGCCGAAGAGCGATTCTGCATCCGGCTGATCGGGATCATCCCGGAGCCGGTCGCATCCCGTCCCGGCGCCTAGATCCGCCGCGACGTCGTTCCACCTGCCTAAAGATTTGGGTCCCCTCCCCTCCGGGGGAAGAGGACCCAAGGTGTGCCCGGGGCGAGACTTGAACTCGCACGGGGTTACCCATACGCCCCTCAAACGTACGTGTCTACCAAATTCCACCACCCGGGCGAAGCATCACCTGTAACCGAATCGTTCGCTTACTGACCACCGCCCGGCGCGGGAGCCGGCGGAACCGCTTCACCCGCCGGCGCTCCTGGCGCCGCCGCCCCGTCGGCGGGGTTCTGCGATGGCGCCGTGCTCGGGGGCGCCTGCTGAACGGGAGCGCCCTCGCGCTGCGTCGCTCGCCGGCGCGCCTCCTCCTGAATGAGGCTGCTCCGCGTCGAGGCGCTGCGTGACTGCGACAGCCCAAGCGTCAAAGACGTGACGAAGAATATGACGGCCAGCACGGTCGTGGTCCTGCTCAGAAACGTCGCCGCGCCGCGCCCGCCGAACAGCGTCTGGCTTCCGCCGCCACCGCCGAAGGCACCCGCCAGCCCGCCTCCCTTGCCCGATTGCAGCAGGATCGTGACCGTGAGCGCGATGCAGCAGACAACGTGAATCGTCATGATGATGGCGATCAGAAAAGAAGGCATGGTTTCGGTTGCATCCTCCATGGGTCGGCGACATGCCGATTCCCGAGTCGACGAGAATAGCACGCGGCCCCGAGGTGGTCAATGAGCCGGCGGGTCCCCCCGCAGCGCCTCCGCGATCGCAAGGAACGACTCCGCCCGTAGGGAGGCGCCGCCTACCAGGAACCCGTCGACGGCCGGAATCGCGGCCAGCGAGGCGGCGTTCTTCGGGTCGACGCTCCCGCCGTAGAGAATGGGAGTCGGGGGTTCGTCACCGCGGCCGGCGGCGGTCAGTTCCTCCGAGATCCACGCGTGCGCTTCCCCGACCTCCGCGGGCGCGGCGACGACCCCCGTCCCGATCGCCCACACGGGCTCATAGGCCACGCGCAGGGGGGCGCGGGGCGAGGCGCCCTCCAACGCACGCTGAATCTGCCGCGCCAACACGTCCCGTGTCTCGCGGCGTTCACGCTCGGCCAGGGTCTCCCCCACGCAGAGAACGGGCGTCAGCTCGGCGCGCCACGCCGCCTTCAACTTCTGCCGAACCAACGCATCGCTCTCGCAGAAGAGACGCCGCCGCTCCGAATGGCCGACCAGGATGTACTCGGCGCCAGCTTCGCGGGCCTGCTCCGCCGCGATTTCACCGGTGAACGCCCCCTTCGGTTCCGTCGAGCAGTTCTGCGCGCCCAGCTTCGGATCCCCTGGGCCCCGGGCGCCGGCCAGTGCGTGCAGCGCCGTCGCGGGGGGGAAGACGAGGCAGGAAACGCCACCCGCGCCGCGCAACCCCTCGGCCACGGACGTGAAGAGCGCCAGCGCCTCGGCGACCCCTAGGTTCATCTTCCAGTTTCCCGCGAGGATCCGTTTCATGTCGTGTTCGCCCTAGGATCGAGCGGCGGCCTCCCCTTCCAGGGCCGCGACGCCGGGAAGCGTGCGGCCCCCCAGAAACTCGAGCGACGCCCCGCCGCCTGTCGAGCAATGGGTGATCTGGTGTTCCAGTCCCGCCTGATGCACGGCGGCCAGCGAATCGCCACCCCCGACCACCGTGAAGGCCCCCCGTTTCGTGGCGCGCGCCACCTCCCGGGCGACGGCATTCGTCCCCTCCGCATAGGCCGGGACCTCGCAGATGCCCATCGGCCCGTTCCATACGACGGTTCGCGCCTCCGCCAGCACGGCCGCGATCGCATCGACGGAGGCGGGACCGATGTCCACCCCGGCGCGATCCTTCGGGATCGCGTCCGCGGCAACGACCACGCCGGCATCGGAGCCGCTGACGTCGGCGGCGACCCTGCAATCGACGGCCAGCACGACCTTCGCCGCATCGGGTCCGTCCAGGACGGCCCGCGCCGTCTCCACGCGGTCGTCTTCGACCAGCGACCTGCCCGTTTCCCTCCCCTGCGCGCGGAGGAACGTGAACATCATGCCCCCGCCGACGATGAGTCGATCCACCCGGGGTAGCAGATTCTGAAGGACCTCGATCTTGCCGGAGATCTTCGCTCCACCGAGAATCGCCACGAACGGGGCTTCCGGCGTCTGGAGGAGCTTGCCCAAAGCCGATAGCTCCTTTTCCATGAGGAACCCTGCGGCGCGATCCGCCACGAAGGCGGTGATCCCCTCCGTCGAGGCGTGCGCCCGGTGCGCCGCGCCGAACGCATCGTTCACGTAGACGTCGGCCAGGCTCGCGAGCTTTCGGCTGAATTCCGGATCGTTCTTTTCCTCGCCGGGATCGAAGCGCAGATTCTCCAGCAGAAGCACCTGGCCGTCCCCCAGACCCTTCGCGGCGGCTTCCGCCTCCGGGCCCACGATGGACTCGGCCATGGCAACCGGCTGGCGAAGGAACTTCTCCAGACGCTCGCGAACGGCGCGAAGGCTCTGCGCGGGGTCTCGCTTGCCGCGCGGGCGCCCCAGGTGCGACGCGACGACCAGGCGGGCCTTCTGCTCGATGAGGTAGCGGAGCGTCGGAAGCGTGGCGACGATCCGCGTGTCGTCCGCCACCGACCCGTCGGATGCGAGCGGAACGTTGAAGTCGACGCGCACGAAGACGCGGCGGCCCGCGACCTCCAGCGATCGGATCGTGCGAATAGTCATGACAGCCCTCCTAGGAACGGCCAAGGAGCAGCAGTGCGTCCACCATCCGGTTCGAGAAGCCCCACTCGTTGTCATACCACGCGAGGACCTTCACCAACCGATCCCCGGAAACCATGGTGAGCGGCGCGTCGAAGACGGCCGAGTGCGGGTTTCCGACGATGTCGGACGAGACGATCGGTTCCTCGGAATACTGGACGATTCCCTTCAGCTTTCCGGCGGCCGCGGTGCGCACGGCGTCGTTCACCGTCGCGGCGCTCGCCGCCTTCCCCACCACGAGCGAGACGTCGATCAGCGAACCGTTCGACACCGGAACCCGAACGGCGACGCCATCGAGCTTTCCTTGGAGCGACGGCAACACCAGCCCGATCGCCTTCGCGGCGCCCGTGCTGGTCGGGATCATCGAAAGGGCGGCGGCGCGCGCCCGGCGCAGATCCTTGTGCGGCGCGTCGTGGATTCGCTGGTCGCTGGTATAGGCATGCACCGTCGTCATGAGCCCGCGTTCGATGCCGAACGTCCCATCGATCACCGACAGAACGGGAGCCAGGCAGTTCGTCGTGCAGGAGGCGATGGATACGACGTGGTGCTTCGCGGGGTCGAACGTGTGTTCGTTCACGCCGATGACGAAGGTCGCGTCGGCGCCCTTCGATGGAGCCGAGACCAGGACGCGCTTGGCGCCGGCCGCGAGGTGCGCGGCGGCCTTGTCCCGCTCGGTGAAGCGTCCCGTGCACTCCAGCACGACGTCCGCGCCGAGATCCTTCCAGGGCAGCGCCGTGGGATCGGTTTCGCGGAGACATCGAATGCCCGTCCCATCGATGCGAAGGCCCCCATCGGCCGCTTCGACGCTCCCCGGCCACGGACCGTGGATGGAATCGTACCGGAAGAGGTGCGCGAGCGTTCCGGCGTCGGTGACGTCGTTCACAGCCACGAACTCGATTCCGGCATTTCGTTTCAAGGCCGCGCGAACGACCAGTCGGCCAATCCGGCCGAATCCATTGACGGCGACGCGCACGGTTCTCCCCTTTCCCTAACTGAAGAAGACTCGAGCCGTTTCGTACAGCTCGGGACTAACGACCTTCATCGAGCCCACCGCTTCGGTGAGCGGGATCGTGACGATTCTCGTTCCCTGCACGGCCACCATCCTCCCGTACCCCTTCTCGGCCACCAGGTCCACGGCGGCGACACCGAACCGGGAACCCAAGACGCGGTCGAAAGCCGTCGGGGAGCCTCCGCGCTGAATGTGGCCCAGAACGGTGTAGCGTGTCTCGAAGCCCGTCGCGGCCTCCACCTGCTCGGCGATCGCCGGGGCGATGCCGCCCAGGCGCACGTGGCCGAAGGCGTCGCGCTTCTCCCCGGGAACGAAGAGGGGCGCCCCGCTGTCGTCCGACACCTGCGCTCCTTCGGCCACGACGATGATGCTGAAGCTCTTTCCCCGGTCGTGCCGGCGCGTGACCATCTCACCGATCTCTTTGGTGGTGACGGGGAACTCGGGAATCAGGATCAGGTCGGCCCCGCCGGCGATTCCGGCTTCCAGGGCGATCCAGCCGGCGTGGCGGCCCATGACCTCCACCACCATGACCCGATCGTGCGATTCGGCCGTGGTGTGCAAGCGGTCGATCGCCTCCGTGGCCACCGTCATGGCCGTATCGAAGCCGAACGTATAGTCGGTGCCGTTGACGTCGTTGTCGATTGTCTTGGGAACACCCACGATGGGCAGGCCCGACGCGGCGAGCTTGTTCGCGGCGCCCAGGGTGTCTTCGCCGCCGATGGCGATCAGCGCTTCGAGGCGGTGCGTCTGGAACGCGCGTCGTACGCGCTCCTCCCCGTCGGGGTCGTGGTAGGGATTCGTGCGCGAGGTTCCGAGGATCGTTCCGCCACGAGGAAGGATGCCGGACACGTCGTCGAGATCGAGCACATCGACCTCGTCCACGAGGAGGCCCCGCCATCCGTGTCGAACACCCGCGACTTCCCAGCCGTGCGAGCGCACGGCGCGTTTCACGATCGCCCGAAGGACGGCGTTCAGGCCCGGACAGTCGCCGCCGCCGGTAAGAACTCCTATGCGCATTCGGCCCCCAGGAGGAATGTGAGATTAAGTCTTTTCCCTAATGGCACTTACGGCGCTCGATCATACGAGCGTCGGGCCGCGAAGTCAAGGGTGGTCGCGGGGGCGCCGCCGGCCGGCGCTAGTGCATGCCCGGCGTCGAGGAATACCGGAGGATGTAGTCGCCGTAGCCCTGGTCGTCCACGAAGACGAACTTGAGGGAGCTGCCCGTTTCGCTCAGCCCGCGACGGGGCACGATCTCGTTGCCGCGAAGATTGTACGACCAGATCTCGAACGGCCGGGTATCCACGACCCCCGACTTCCGGTTCGAAATCCGCTGTCCCGATTCGCGGGGGATCTCATCGCTCATCGCGAATCCCAGCGTGCGGTCGTTGACGGGCAGCCGCTCGACCTGAATGTCGTCGGGCTCTCCGTACCGGAGATACACGCGACCCCGGTCGGTGAACATCCCGCGTTCGAACACCGAGTAGAGCGTATTCGCGTGCCGGACGCGTCTCAGGAACTCCAGATACGCCTCGTTCTCCGCGGTATCCGGAGTCGGATCCACCGATCGCCAAAGCTCCTGCAGCCTCGCTTCCTTTTCCCCCAGGGGCAGCAGGTTGAAGGCCAGGGCCTCCTCGTTCGACAACAGGACCGTCCCCTCGACCTCGTAGCCGTCACCCGCGTAGGGCCCCCACGATGCCTCCTGCCACAGCACGTCGAACTCGGTCACGCTGGTCGCGGGCGGCGCGCCGGGATCCGACGATTGGAGTCGCAGGGTGAGCCAGTAGTGCCCCGCGGCGAAGTGGGAGAGGTCGATCGCAAGGGCATGAGGCCAGGCATTCCCCTCGGTGACGCGAAGCGAATCGTGCGCGAAGAAGACGGTGTCGCGAGCCGCGTTGACGATCACGGATTGAAGCTGGTAACGGCGGCCCTCCGGCGGCGGCGGCGTATCGTAGATCTCGTAGTAGGCCGACAGCACGTCCTGGAAGAGTCCGAAATAGCCGCTGGGATGCGGCAAGACCTCGTACGGCCCCTTGGAGAAGCGCGTCCGCTCGGGTTGCTTCGAAATCGACCATGCCGACGCGATGCCGCTGATGCTCGGATTCTGGAACAACCAAGCGCTCAGATCGATCTCCCCCTCGACTACGCCCTGCCGCTTTTGGTTCTTCATCACGTAGACCAGACCCCGCCGCGCGACGTTCAGGTCCTCGACCGTCACCCGGTACCCGTAGGTCCCCCGCCCCGCGGCGAGTCCGACCGAATAGATTTCGCCGAGAAGCGAGTCGCCCGCCGCGCCGAGGTCGGTGATCTGGACCCGCGCCTCCTCGCTGTTGGAGGCCACCTTCTTTCCGGATCGGTTCCTGAGCTCGACGGTAATGCGCAGCTTCGCCTCGAAGAGCGTATCGACCGGCATGAACTTCATCTGCTGGTACGGAACGCGAATCGAGAACTCGGCGCGCCCCTCCTTGGCACCGTGGCGGAACGGCACGGCCCGGGCATGGAAGCGCAGATCGCCGAGAGAGGCGTTCCCGACCTGGTCACGGGGGCGATCCGCGGATGCCGTGGCGGGCTGGAGAAAACAAACGAGGGCGGCCAGCAAAAGGCCGCCCTCGCAGATGAAACGAAGTCTTCTTGCCGCGGTCCGGCGAAGGTCCGGGTGGCGGCTCATGTCGCGAGACCCTAGAACCCGACGTTCACCGATACCCTGTGCGCCGACGACAGATACTTCAGATCGCTATATGCGTAATCGAGGCGAGCGACCGACGACTTCACGAGGGTGAGCGGGAACTTCACACCGAAGCCTGCCGTGAGGCCCTCGGTGTCGTAGTTCATCTTGTACCCTCCGCGAAGGAACAGGTAGTCGCGGAAGGCGTACTCGGCGCCCAGGTTGAGCTTTTCCGAGTTGTCGGGCGGATGGGTGAACTCGGCCGAGGTCAACAGCCGGCTCTCCCCGCGCTGCATCAGGCTGAACGAGCCCCCGACGCGGAAGAACACGGGCATCTTCACGCTCTCGTCGATGAACGTCATATCGCTTCCGATGTTCTGGATCGACATGCCGATCTTCGCGCCGAGAACTCCAATGTCGTACAGGGTCCCGAAATCGAACGTCGTCGAGGATCCCGTAATGTCATCCAGTCCGGTCTGCACGTAGTTGATGCTCATCCCCGCGGAGAACTTATCCGTGAGGGAACGCGCGTACGAGAGGCCGTAGGCCCACTCACCCGCGTCGAACGTCTCGCCGGTCCCGTCCGGTAGGTACGTGGTCCGCACCTTGTCCCGGCTCATGGTGAGCGCGCGGACATTGACGCCGAACATCCCGGGGATCCACTTCACGCCGAAGACGTAGGCCGCCTGGTCGAACAGGATGTCGGCCGGCCACGCGGTGTGATTCAAGCTGATCGTCTGGCCGGATAGACGGGCGATGCCCGCCGGATTCCAGTAGACGGCCGTTGCGTCGTCGGAGATGGCGACGTACGCGTCACCCATCGCCGCGGCGCGGGCGCCAACGCCGATTTTCAGCGATTGGCCCCCCAGCGTTCCGACCTTCTCGAAAATCTGCGCTCCCTGAGCGTGATACGGGAGCGACAGAACCATGACGATGGCGAGCGCGATTCTCACGAAACTCCTCCTCGGTTGGCCCGTGGAACGACGGGTCGCTCCGGCCGGTCTCATCGGATGATGATGAACTTTCCGACGTCCCTACCCAACTCCGTGTCGACGGAGAACAGGTAGATTCCGCTCACGATCTTTTGACCGTTGCGCGAGATCAAATTCCAGGGGATCGACCCGGTAGCGGCAACCACGGGATCCTTCCCATATTGAAGGTCCTCGGGCGCCCTTCCATCGAAGGGCAGCGTCTGCACCAGGTCTCCGGCCAAGGAATAGATTCGGATCGTTCCCTTCACCCGCGGCAAATTCCGGAACGTCACCTTCGTACCGGAGGGGTCTTCCTCGCGCGGCACGAGATCCCACTCGGCCGTCGCTCGGTATGGGTTCGGTACCACGAACACGTGCTGCTGATCATCGACCGCATCCGCCCGCGGGTAGATGACCTGGACATTCTGAGCGCTCGGATTCGAACTGAGCACGATGTCCTGGTCGGTCGTCGCCCCCGGCACGATGGACACCGGCACGATCGAGTAGAAGTAGGGGAACCCGTTCAGCACGTTCGTATCGACAAAACTGTAGCGCCCCACGGCGAACAGCGAGTCGCGTTCGATATAGGACGTGTCCGGGTTGACGCGGCGCAGGGCGGGATCCCACCGGACCGTCACGTCCTGCGTGAGGACGATGGGCGTCGACGGATCGATCAGCTCGGACAACGAGCGCGCCGGCGTTCCCTTGGGATCGAGGCGCCACTCGCCGAGGAGCGACCAGAGCTCCCGGCCCGGCCCGTTCGTGCCCAGCGGCCGGTTCCACCCCGCCGCCTTATAGATCCGGTAACCGACGAATTCCTTCAGATTCCCGCGCTGAGCGTCGCGCACCATTTCCGCGAAGTTGTTCCACTTCAGCGTCACCTTCCGGTCCCCGGGGAAGAACCACGCCGACACGCGCGCGGAATCCCTTCCGGATCGGTAGTTGTCCAAGAAATCGCGCGGCTCCGCGCTTCCGTCCAATCCGGAGAACACGGGCGATGGTAGCGGCGCCGCCGCCACCCAGTTGACCAAGTGCTCCCGGCCACCCTGCCCCGTATTGACATTGCAGTCCAGGTCCACGTACACGCATTCGTTGCCGACGGGGGTATTGATCGTGTCGGCGCTCGCGCAATGCGTGGTCGGCAATCCGCCCGGAGTCGTCGGCGGGTCGACGCACACGAAGCGCCCCTGCTGCTGCGCCTCGCACGGAGCGAGCGGGTCCCACGGGAGGAGGTTCGCGTACTGCGGGAACTCCGATCCCGACGGGATGGCGGACCAGAACCGAACACGGCAAACCGATGATTCCGGGATCTGGTAGACGAAGGTGATGCCCGACGGAGACCGCAGACACGTCTCCTTGCCGCACTGCCCGGTCAGGCTGTTGCCGTCCAGATCCGTGTAGAGCCCGTCGAAGACCTGTTGCGCGGCGATGGCGTTCTCGACGAGCGTGCCGCCGGCGTTGATCTTGAAGTTCTGCTCCCCGAGACCGAGCCCCATGACCCAGCCGACGGAGACCGTCAGGGTGGACTCCGGAAGCAGCGACCGGAACGGTCCCGTCGCCATGACGAAGCGGTAGTCCAACGGGCGGCTCGAGCGAATCTCTCCCAGAGCGTCCGGATTCAACGTCGGGTCGGTCATCAACTGGTATCGCTGCGCGTCGTTCTCCGGATCGCCGCCTGCCGCGAACGGAGCGCCCGAACCCGAGAAGAACTTGTACGACGTGATCCCGACCGCCTTGGGCGCCAGCACGCCGCTGGGATCGGTCGTATGGTTCAAGAACATGCACCCGAAGTACCCCGGAACGTCGCCGCCCTTGTTCTCCTGCGGATTGTTGGGGTTGTCCGGGTTGTCATACATGTAGCCCATCTGGATCTTCCGGCGCACGATGTCGCCGCTGGCGCCGATGTACTCGATCTCGCGATTGATCAGGCCCACCTGGTCGTCGACGAAGTACGTGGGGATGCTGCGGACACCCACGTCCATATCCGCGAAGATCGCGACCATGACGTTCCGGATCGTCCGACCGCTGATGTTCTTGATGCGGTAGTCCATGCCGACGAAGTCGTTCTGCCCGGGCGTGGCCCAGGAGTACGACGTTTGCCGAACGCGGAGACCCAGCGGTACGTGCTCGGGGAACTGCTGGCGAGTCTGAGGAATGTTGTCGTAGTACTCGGCCGCGAGCATCTGCTGCCCGATGGCCGCGTAGTCCTCGTCGCACAGTCCGTCGCCGTCGTCGTCCTTGCCGTTCAGGAAGTCCTCGTCCACCAGGCCGTCGCCGTCGTCGTCCGGATTGACGCTGGACGAAATGACGCGATTGCCGGTCGGGATTCCCTCGTACGACTCCCGGACGTCGGCGATCTGATCGATCGGCAACGGGGCGCACGGGTTCTCCGGCGTGATCTCCGGCGAGAACTCCCGCTCGTAGGCCGCCGTGGTGACGTGCGGAATGCCGCTGGCATCGAGAGCCCCGACCCAGAGCCCCGCCGCGTAGAGGTAGTCATGACCCGACCCGCCCGGCCACTCGGCCGAGGGGACCGTGGTGAGGAGCGGATTGCTCTGATTGCCCGTCTCCCCGATGTTCGTGATCTGAAGCTGCAGCCTTCCCACGTTGTGGACGTACTTTCCGTCCAAGCGGAAGACCTTGTTGATCGTACGCGGATCCTGGCTCGATACGCCCACCGGTTCGTGATAGCCGCATACGGTCGCGTAGAGCACCGTGGTGAGGATCGCGACGCCGCTGAAGCGCGCGGCGGCTCTGAGCCGGGCACCGGCGCCGCCGCGAGCAGAACTGCCTCGATGCATCGGTCTCATCTCCATCAGAATTGGACCCCCAATCCGACCCGAATGACGCGACCCGCCTGGAAGACGCGAGGATCATTCACCGCGAACCAATCCTCCAGTCCGTCTCCATCCTGGTCGGGGGTCAGGAAGGCGCCGCCGGCACGGCCTGTCTCACTGTAGTAGACCCTGTAGGAAGTGGCGTTTACCTGGTTGTTCGGCCACAGCGACGGCTGCAGGTCGTTGATGTTCTTCGCGTCGAGCAGGTTCGAACCCTGGACGTAGAACGTGACGTTCTGACCCCAGAACTTGAAGAACCGCTCTCCTTGCAGCGAAAGCGTCGAGGTCGACGGGAGCCGGCTCGCATTCACGAGGCTCGGATCCTGGCGGCGCTGCTGTCGCTGCTCCTTCGTGTAGGGGAACCCCGTACCGAACGTGTAGACGAACGTGGCCGCCCAGTCGCGCTCGTTTCCGAGTCGCAGCGTGGCGGAGGCCGAGTGACGCTGATCCCAGTCGAGCGGCTGCTCGGAGGTCGGCTTGAACTGATCGCGCAGGTTGCCCGAGCTGGCCAGCGCGCGGTTGGGATCGGAAGCCGTTCCCGTCGCGTTGCCGTACGTGTAGTTGAGCTCTCCAGAGAATCCGTGGCTGTGCTTCTTGATGAGCGTGAATTCGATGCCGCGGGACGACGCGTAGTCGCCGTTCACGTACGTCGGCACCGTCAGACCAAAGCCGGGAATCTGCTGATCGACCGTCGTCAGGAGCCCGAAGATGTCTTTGAAGTAGACGCCGAACTGCCCGTAGATCTCCTTGCTGAACAGGTGCTGCACGCCCAGCTGGTAGGAAATCGTCGTCTGCGGTTCGAGATTCGGGTTGCCCCGGGCGGTGGCGGAGATGTTCCGGCCCTGGTAGATGAACACTCGCTCCGGCACTTGGAAGAGCCGGCCGTAGTGGAAACTCATCACATCGCGATCCGAAATCGGATAGGCGATCCCGACGCGAGGGCTCCACTGCGTCTTGACCGGATCGGTGACCTCGGACGAGGAGATCTGGTCCCCTACCGAGAACGTGTCGTACCGAAGCCCGGCGTTGAGAACCATCCCCTCGTACTCCCAACGGTCCTGCATGAAGAACGACCCTTCGGGATTGAAATTGCGGAACTCGTCCCGCGTGGCGCCGTAGTCGCCGTTGGCGTCGAGGATGTTCGGGAAATCCGTCTTCAGGAACTGGAGCGAGTTGTACGAGATATCGCCGCCCACCATCAGATTGTGGGTGCCGACCTTCTTCGCGAAGTCGCCGTTGACGGTATACGTCGTCGTATTCCGGGTCTCGTATTCGGGATAGTCGCCGTTCGTGACGTAATAGGGACCGTCGATTCTGTTGAAGGGATCGTAGTAGTTGCCGGGCTGCTGCTGGTACTCCCACAGCTTGCGGTCCAGGACGTCCCGACGGGTATCCCAATTCTGGCGCGATGCGCGAAGGTTGTAGATCGTGCCCGGTGAGAGCGTCTGGCGCCAGGTCAAGGCTACCTGGGAGTAGTCCTCGTCGGTCACCGGCAAGTGTTCCGCCGTGTTGCTCGGCACGAACGACGCGTCGACCGGGTAGTAGGCCCACGTGCCGTAGCGCTGGGAAATCGAGCCGTCGGTCGGCGCGGTGCTGTCCTGCCGGACCTGGACGAAGCCGTCGCGATTCCAGCGGTTGTGGAACCGTCCGCGAA